>PLQW01000200.1 GCA_003160215.1 Acidobacteriaceae bacterium | reverse complement strand
CCCTTTTATAGAACCCGCCCGCAACAGAGGATGAGCTCATGATCGAGCGCTCGATTGAGGACATTGCTGAGGCGTTGGGGCCGCACGGTGCAGCGCCCCGGCGCTGTAGCGTACTTCTCGGAGCTGGTTGTTCAATCAGCGCAGGTATCCCATCAGCATCAGACATAGTTCGCCAAATTAGGGTCAAATTCCCGGCCGCGTATGCGCGCGCGGCATCCCATGATTATCCAGATTGTATGGCGGCGCTCGAGCGTGGTGTCAGACGAGACCTAATCGGAGCTTATATTGATAAGGCCAAAATAAATTGGGCACATCTCGCGCTCGCACAGTTGATAGACGGAGGTTATGTCGACCGTGTCCTGACTACCAATTTCGATCCACTAATTTCGCGGGCGTGCGCCCTCGTTAACTCTTTTCCAGCCGTCTATGATTTCGCTGCTTCCCACATCTTTAATCCGGACCAAGTCAGTGAAAAGTCGATTTTTCACTTACACGGTCAGCGGGACGGTTTCGTCCTGCTAAATACGCGGTCCGAGGTGACCAAACACCGAAATCATATCAAGCCGGTCTTTGATGACGCACACAAAGGCCGAGTCTGGATCGTCGTTGGCTACAGCGGCGAGAACGATCCGGTATTTGACTTGCTCGCCAGAGTCAAAACGTTTGAATACGGTCTGTACTGGATAGGTTATGGTTCTAAGCCGTCAAAACACGTTGCCGACAAGCTTTTGGGGAGGGAGTGCGGAGCTCATTTTATAGGTGGCTGGGATGCGGACGACTTTTTTGTAACTCTGGCTCAAAAGCTCGAGTGCTTTCCACCGCGGTTCGTTACTCAGCCCTTTTCGCATCTGAAATCGATGTTCTCCATGTTGACCGACTACAATGCGCCCCGGAACGACATTGAGGATGCGCCCAATTTCAGGCAAAGCCGTTTCGACGTTGCTTCTGTCGTTCGGCCTCAGCTCGACAACCTCATTCAGAGCCGAGAGCGGTCATTATCTGCGGAATATCATTTCCTCGCGGGAGAATACGAGCGGGTGGTCACATTGTTCGAAAAGAAGAATGTCAAGAAGCTTTCGCCTGAGGACGCTGACACTTACGGATGGTCTCTGTTGATGTTAGGCGACAGGTTGCACTCCACTGCGAAAGCCGATGATAACAGGGCGCAATATCGTGCAGCAATAAGGCGGTTTGAAGTCGCGGCGAAGATCTCAATAACGGCAGCGGATGCGCTTTATAATTGGGGCAACGTTTTGTTCGACTTGTCCCTAGCTGTAAGAAACGGCGCTCCCGAAGTGATGACTAGGTCAGCGGAGCAGTTGTTGCGCAGAGCCGCCGCGAAATACCGTGACGCGATTGCGAAAGATCCTTCTTTTGCAGACGCCCATAATAACTTGGCCAACTCCCTAACTGACTTAGCGGGCGCGGAATATCCACGGAAAGACGATGGCATGTTACGGGAAGCGTTTGATCATTATGAGAAAGCAATACCAGGAACAGAGACGCCTGACATAGTACATTGCAATTACGCCAAAGCTCTCCATGATCTCGCTAGGCTAGGATCATCGGCGACCTGCGCTTGTACAAAAAGTCGTCAACCCATTTCAAAATCGCGGCGAATTGCAATCCGAATTATTACAGCGTGTTTTTGAGCTGGGGGCACGCACTTTCGGACTTGGCCCGGAAGACGGGCTCAGCGAAAGACTACACGGCAGCATTTGAAAAGTATCGCCGTGCCGCCGAAATTGACCCAACGGACACTGCTGCTCTTCATAGTTGGTACTATGCGCTGTTGGAACTGGTCAAAAGGTCAAAGGGATCCAAGAAGGGAGCATTGATTGAACAGGCTAAATCGGCGTCTCGCGAGCAGCAACGTAGACGGCGGCGGCAAATGAGGAATTACACTGCATTGTGAAGCGGCGTTCACCCCTAACCCATGCTCCCTTGGCGGGTGGCCCACCCTTAACGATCTTTGCGTGCACTATTCCCACTGAGGGTGCCCCATCCTTGCGTTTTTCGCAAGGGTGGGCGGCGATGCTGCGTGTGCGTTGATTTTGTTGTGGACTCGTGATCAAACCCACTTGGCGGCCGGCATTTCCGACTCCCACCCTTCGCCAAGAACGCGAAGGAACGGGGCGTCCACTGTGTTGGTAATGCCCGCAAGATCAAAGCCCGGGCCACCCGCCCAAAATGACGTTCATGGCTTCTTCATTCGTCTGATAATCTTCGCCTGCACCCTTGTTCTACCATCTGGCATCTCGGTGATGGTTCCATCGATCGAGGCACCCTGTAGTGTAAGCATCGGCGGTACAAGAATCTCTGGTTTGCTGTTCTCGCTGTAGTAGGTGCAATTATTCTTGCCCCTTCTGGACAATTCCGCTCCGGTCAATGTCCGTCCGATGGTGTGGGTGTGAGTAGATGCTTCCAGTGCGATCTCTCTGCAAACGGCCGTAATGTCGGGAGCCGTCGCATTCTTCTTCAACTTCTTTTTCAACCCCGTGAAATGACGCTTCAGCTTGGCGGATTTTAGATCGCCAAGCACAACGACGAGGTAATCCCGCTTTGTTTTCTTGGCGTAACGCTGAATGTTTCCCCTGAATGTCGTAGAGCATTTTGTTTCGGTCACCGAGGGGATGTGGTGTGTCTTGACAGAATCGTCCGGCTCTCGCTTGTTCTTGACTTCGAGATAGTTCGACACAGTGACAACAAACGGTTCGGAATCCCATCCTGCTATCAAGATACCGAGACATTTATTAGCCGCCTGAAGGTGGGCGAAGTCATTCGTGGCCGCTGATGCAAGACGAGTGGTAATCTCGTCAATCGTTAAGTCAACGGCGTCCATTTTGACGAGTGCCTCCCACAACCAGCGTCCCGTTTCATGCCGTCCTGTTGCGTCAAGGGCGAGGCCGACCCAGCCGACTACAAATGTTGTCTTATTGCCGAGAACGACAATCGTCTTCCGTGCGATCTCTGAGAGAACCGATTTGTTCAGGATGTCAGTGACGAGTGTGTCGGAGACCTGAACAACCCTCTCGGGATCGAGAACTGTTATAACGATGCTCATTTGGTCCGCCCACCGCCGCCTATCCGTTTTGGGAATTGGCGGTTACCTTCGTGCTCCGAAGTGCGTTTTCTGACCGGTCTAACTCACCTCCGCGTCGTAAACTAGGAGTGCTGGAGCCAGTCTCCCGCACCGCCAGTCCGCTATTCGGGCGGCGGTACCCGGTCTTTCAAAACTTGGTCGGTTGCCGGCAGAGACGAAGTGCGCATCGGGTAAGTCCTTATTTCGGAATATTTTACCTGTAACTCCTTTGTACGGAATATCTTGCGAGCGATCCTGTAAAATATTGAAAATAAATGGTTTACGCTAGCGCTTAAGTCCAATGCACACAATATTTTGCGGGTAAAATATTGAAAACAAAGATGCCAAAATAAGGGGGAGGGGGTGCTTTGAAACCGACTTGCCATCCCACCGAGACAGGTCTGGGCCACTCTGAGACGGTGTGGCTTTGGAGCAGCACATCGGGTGGTTCGCACGCCCGGGTCGTATTCTAATCTTCCCGGCGGCGCTCGACCGGTAGTGCGCTTTCTATCGTCTCGGCGACAGCCTTCATCAGCGAGTCCCGATCAGGATAGCTCCGCGGATCGATCGGCGTGTGAAATACCACAGCTACCGTTCCCGGCCGCAAGGCAAAGGCGTTCTTCGGCCAGAGCTCATAGGTCCCCAGCAGGGTGACTGGAGCGACGAACACGCCCGAATCGATCGCCAGGTGAAATGGCCCCTTCTTGAAGGGCAATAGTCTGCCATCGCGGGAGCGCGTACCTTCCGGAAAGATTATCATGTGCAATCCCCGATGCAAGACTGCAATGGCCGCATTCACGCTCTCGATAGCGGACTCCCGATCGCTCCGATCTACCGGTACCAGGTCTACCATTTTCATGCCGGCGCCGAGGATGGGAATGCGGAAAACCTCCTTCTTCACCAGTACGGAAGCGCGGCCCGGAATAGTGGGCATCAGGATTGGCGGATCAAGGTTCGAAGAGTGGTTCGCCATGAAAATATAGTTGTGCCCCGCCTGCAACTTCTCCATCCCGCGAACTTCGATCCTCACGCCGACCATGCGAACGCCAAAGATCGCGAGGCCGTTCGATATGTGGTAAAGCGGGTTGATGTCGCCACTGATGAACGCGTACAACAATAGCACCGGGCCAACGATGAAAATCGACACCGCCCAGAACGCCAGTAGGACGACGGCGCGGATCAAGGTGTTCCTCTGTTCTCGTCGTCGCCATGGATCCATGCCGCCCGATGAGCACGCTGCTCTGGGGTGACCGACGGCAAATCCTGAAGCTCATAGGTCTGCTGCTCACGCAGACCCAGTCGCAACTTCACCTCGCGTTGGCCGCGTCGGTTTTCGATGCGAAGGTGCACGGTCGTACCCGGTGGCATCTGCGAGAGTTGGTCATCGAGTGCGGCGTTGGCAGGTTTTCCATCGATGGCAATCACGCGGTCTCCCGCGGCGATCCCGTCCCGGTCGGCATTCCCGTTCGGATCGACCTGAACGACTTCCGGCTGACCTCCCAGGTTCGCCGTGGTGGTGAACCCCGCCGATCCTACTGGCACAGTCTTGTTGACCACATGCAAACCCGCCAACTGAAAAAAGCCGTCGTAGGGAATCTCTTGCACTCCCGATACGTAGTCGCGGAAGAACTCAGCAAAGCTCTTTCTCGTAACCGCCTCCGCCGCCTCCTCCACACCCTGAGAGTCGGGAAAGAAACGATGCTGCTTGGCGTAGTGTTCGTTCATCCACTGCAACAAATCGCGCAGCGATTTTTCCCCATGCGTCATCTGGCGAACCCGCAAGTCAAGCAGGATACCGAGGATCTCGCCTTTGTTGTAGTAACTGATGCTCCGCTCCGGCGAGCGATAGTACGGATAGCCTTCAAACCAGGCGTCAAGGCTCGACTCTTCGGCCGATTGCCAATGGTGCGCGGGACGCCGTTGCAATTCTGTAATTTCCTCCGAGACACCCTGCAAATATACTTTCTCATCGATCAGTCCCACGCGCACCAGCAACATGTTTCCCACTGTGCTGGTTATGCCCTCACTGAACCAGAGAGCGCGAGTGAGGTTCTCGCGCTGGTAGTCGATCGGCTCCAGAGACTGCGGCCGAATCCGCTTCACGTTCCACAAATGGAAGAACTCATGCGCGCTCACACTCGCCAGAGGCAGCAGCGACTCACGTAGCCGGTTCGCGTTCACTTCGATGGCAGTGCCGTAAGCGTGCTCCATCCCTCCGCCACCAGGCCCGTGCGGGAGCCGATAAAGAAACGTGTATTCGTCGTAGGGACGGTCCTGCATCCAGTCCACAGCCGCGTGGGCGATACGCCCCAGCACCTCGTCGAGCTTTGCCATGTCGTAGTCGGCTGGATTGCCATCTACCACAACGTGGTACGTCGCGCCGTCCTGTTGAAATGCCGACTGCCGGAAGCTTCCAAGCTCCGCCGGGCTGTCTGCAAGCTCATCGTAGTTCTGGGCCACTCCGACTGCCTGTTCGACCTTGCCTGGGTCAGCGGCTCCCAGCACATGGAGATCGCGCAGGCCCCAAATGGCGGGAACATCCAGCAGCCGAAGGCTCACGGGTTCCGACCGCAGGACGGGAGCGTACATCAGCACCATGGCCCAATTGAAGAAGCCTCGGTCCGCGCTCAGCGAGCTGCCGAAGGGGCCGGGAACATCGAGGTGAATGTCGTAGCTGACCACGACGCAACCAGGCGGCGCTGTGACTTCCCACACGCTGGTCGTGGTATTGCGGACTTCTGCCGCGGCGCCGGAACCATCCTGCGCGCGGACATCTTCCACGTTCACGGCGAAGTTGCGCACCTGGTACAAGGCATTCCAGACCGGCATAGCAAGCTTGCGCATTCCTTCACCATTCCGCAGCCTGATGCTCACGTGCGCAAGGTGTTCTGCAGGATCGGCCAGCGAGACGAAATACTCGGTGAGCTCAGGTTGAGCGGTGGCTGGCGAAGCGCAACTCACCGGCGTGACCGCCCAGACGCAGACGCCGCCGGGAAACAAAAATCCGCAACCCAGCCAGACCCCCGCGAGCAACGTTAAGCGCAGTCGGGTCACGCCGGCGTCGAGACCTCATGGAGGGATCTGAGTCTCGCAGGCAGCTTCTCGTAGATCCCAGCGAATCCCCCGTTGGACAGGATGGCAACCACATCTCCCGCCCGCAGCTCGGGCCCGATCGAATCCACGATCGCATCTGCAGTATCGAGCAGCCGCGCCGGCTTGCCCGCGGCGTGCACCTTCGCAATCACTGCGGCAGCATCCAGCCGCTCAGGTTCCGGGATGGCCTCCGACTTGAAAATGGCCGCTACCACCACTTCATCGGCCACGGAGAGGCTTCGCGCCAACTCGTCCTGAAAGACCTTGCGCCGGAGCGTGTTGGAACGGGGTTCGAGAATCGCCCACAAACGCCGGCCCGGATAACGAGTCCGCAACGCCTTCAGCGTCTCTGCGATAGCGGTGGGGTGGTGAGCGAAATCGTCGATGATCGTGACGCCGTGGACTTCGGCTTTGACCTCCAGCCGCCGCTTCACGCTGCGGAAACTGCGAAGCCCTTCCGCAATGGCGTCCTTTCCAATTCCGTAGTTCGCCGCCAGGGCCGCCGCCGCAGTCGCGTTCAGCACGTTGTATTCACCCGCCAGCGGAAAAGCGAATTCGCCCCACGGCTCACCGTCGCGCAATACGCGCCAGCTTGTCAGAGTGGGCGTGTATTCGACATCGGCCACTCGCCATCTCGATTGCTCCTTGAATCCATAGCGCTCAACTCGGCAAAATGCGCGGCCCACACATTCGTCAACGTTAGAATGTCCGTCCCATGCGACCAGGAGTCCGCGACGTGGAATCAAGTTCACCAGGCGCGCAAACGCCGTCTTCACTTCGTCAAGATTCTTGTAGATGTCGGCGTGGTCGAATTCCACCGAGGTAAGGATGACGGCATCGGGAAAGTAGTGCAGAAACTTGGGTCCCTTGTCGAAGAATGCGGTGTCGTATTCGTCGCCTTCCAAGATGAACTCGTCTCCTGAGTCGAGGCCAAACGAGCTGCCGAAATTCTCCGGGATGCCCCCGATCAGAAAACTGGGCGCACGTCCCGCGTGGTGGAACAGCCATGCCAATATCGACGAGGTGGTGGTCTTTCCGTGCGTACCAGCCACCACAAGCCTCTCTCGCCCAATCAAGAATTCGTCGTGCAGCACCTGCGACATGGAGTCAAACGGAATCCGCTGATCGAGTACGTACTCCAATTCCGGGTTGCCGCGCGATATGGCGTTGCCCACCACCACCAGGTCAGGATGAGGCTGCAAGTTGCATTCGCTGAATGGCTGCGAGATGGGAATGTTCAGCGACGCCAGGAAGTCCGACATCGGAGGATAGGCGGCATGGTCGGAACCGGTAACGTGAAAGCCGCGCTGCTTGAGCATCCCGGCGAGCGATGCCATCGCGGTACCGCAAATCCCAATCAGATGGACATGCTTCTGCTTCATGAGTGTGACACCCGGACGGATGCAGGTTCAGCCTGCACTGCGGCGTCGATCTTCAAGGCGACGCTTTCTCTGACGCTGAGCGTCGCACTTACACCAAAGGGCAGCGTAAAACTCTTACTGGAAACGTGGCCCGACTTAAGCCCGAACGCAATCGGGACTCCAAGTCCCCCGAGAATGCGGACCACGAGATCGTGAAGCGTTCTGTCCGCAGCGTCCTGTTGGCCACAGTCAAGCATCTCGCCAAAAACAATTCCCGCCACTCCCTCGAACTTTCCGGCGAGTTTCAACTGCATCAGCATGCGATCGATCTGGTACGGCTTTTCTCCGCGGTCCTCCAGAAACAGAATCGAACCCTCGGTCTGGATCTCATAGGGTGTGCCGAGCGACGCGCAGAGCAACGACAGGCAGCCGCCGTAAAGAGTACCCGCCGCACTGCCTTCCACCAGCGGCTGCACTTCATCATGGCTAAACGTCCGCGGGTAAGCCCTTCCGGAGGAGACGGCTGCGTACCATGCGTCCACATCAATACCGTTGGGCCGGGAAAAATCTCCCGCGACCATGGGCGCGTGAAAGGTGGCCAACCCAGTGCGATCGCACAAATACGTAAGCAACGTCGTCACATCGCTGCAGCCCGCAAAGATCTTCGGGTTTCCGCGAATGAGTTCCAGGTCGAGGCGCGGCAGCAGATAATTGCAGCCATAACCTCCCCGTGCACAAAGGATGGCCCGCACTTCAGTTCTGCCGAACATCTCGTGCAATTCGCCGATCCGTCGCTCCAGGGATCCCGCAAAGTAAAGGTCGCGTTCAAAGATCGAGGGTAAATAGAAAGGCCGGTACCCCAACCGGCGCAGGCTGTCGCAACCAGCTTCGAAATCTTCCCTCCGGAACCCGCTGGCCGGAGCAACAATGCCAACCGTATCGCCCCGTCGCAAAGCTGGAGGACGTAAGCGTTCAGGCTGTTGGGAAGGGATCATCAGGATGGCCTATCTTAAACGAAAAACTCACCCCGGCAGAGTAGCGTAGCCGGGCCGTGGAGAAACACTTCTTTGTTCCATTCGACTGTCTGCACTCCGCCGGGAGCATGCACGCGCACCGGCGACTTCACTTTGCCAGTATGAATGGAAGCGACTGCGGCGGCGCAGGAACCCGTACCGGAAGACAGGGTCTCGCCCACGCCACGTTCGCAGAAACGCACCTCGATTTCCTTTTCATTCAATACCTTTACCAGTTCAACGTTCATGCCATGCTTGAAGTCGTCATGAGTTGAAATTTGTCCTGCAACCGCCTGCCAGCCTAGCTCAAACTCTGCCACGTAAACCACGAAATGGGGATTACCCATGGAAATCGGGATGCCAGAAATCCCTCCATAGGTGAACTTGATCGTAAACTCATCTCCTACCTCCGGCTCACCCATGGAGCTGCGAAATTCGAAGCTATTTCCCTCGCGGGCGGTCAGGAAGCAGGTCTTCAGTCCAGCCCCCGTACGAATGACGACCGAACTGCGGTCGTTCTCGGCGCAATACCACGCCGCCACGCAGCGCGTTCCGTTGCCCGAAATCTCCGCCTCGGAGCCATCGGCATTCAACAGACGCACGCGGAGGTCCGCATCTGTAGCGGGCAATACCCATTCCACACCGTCGGCGCCGACGCCATTATGCCGATCGCATATACGTCGGCTGAAAGAACAAACATCGCTGGGCACGTGGGCAAAATCGATGATCAGAAAATCATTGCCACAAGCTGTCGCCTTAACGAACGGAATACTCGCCATGTCAGTCGCGCTCGGCGATTGTGCTTTTGGCCATGGTCATCACCAGGGGAAGCTGCTTCACTTTTTTTGCCAGCGTTTCCTGCTGAGAAAGATAGGCCTCGACTGTGAATTGCACGCGGCAATGGTTGTCGTCGATCCTTCCCATGTGAACAGTCTGCATCGACAGCCCTGCCTGGTCGAGAAGCTGGTTGAGTGCCGCAACCACCGGATCGGAACTCTCGCAGTTCGTGGTGATCACGTCGTAGGCTACCGCAATCGGTTTGAGGTTGAACCGCGTCTCTACCTGTCCCAGGACCAACAGGCAAATCAAGGCTAGGATCGTAGAGAAAATCGCGGTTTGAAACAGACCGCCGCCCGCGGCCATTCCTATACCAGCGGCCACGAAGATGGTCGCTGCCGATGTCAGACCTGAGACCGATCCTTTGTCATGCAGTATGGCGCCCCCGCCGATGAAACCGATACCCGGGATAATCTGGGCGGCGATGCGCGTGTGATCGCCCGTGAAATCGACCGCCAGACGCTCCGACAGCAGCGTGAACATGGCCGAACCGAAGCAAATGAACATGACGGTGCGCAAACCCGTGGGCCGATGCTTGAGTTCGCGCTCCAGTCCTATGGCACCGCCCAGAATCGCGGCCACGGTCAGTCTCAGCAGACTGGAGGAAGCGCCGCTGGAAATCGGCCACCAACTCGGAAGCCAGGCTACGAGTTCTTGATAGGCGTGCATGATCCAATGCGCGGATTGTAACAAACCCCGAGGTCGTGGGCTGTTAACTGCAAGTGTGCGGGGGAAGAAAAATTGGCATGGCGTTCATTGGTAGAGGTCAGCCGCCCTTGGTTGTTGGAAAACGCTTGCGTGATAAACTGTGAACCAAATCGAGAGCCCGCCGTGAAACTTGAAGACTACAAAACGGTCCTATACCGCCAGCCAGATGGCGCCTGGGTGGCCGAAGTTCCCGCCATCCCGGGGTGCTACGCCTTGATGCCGACGCGCGAAGAAGCCCTGAGCGAGTTGGCCAGCATATTCCAGATGATCGCAGAAGAGTATTTGGAAAAGGGCATTCCCTTGCCCGCCGACACCACCGAAATCGTACATGCCTAGCGGAACGTTTACGGTTGCCCTCGCTTGAAGATCGTGCAGCGCGACTGGCCCGGAACACTGATCGACAGCAGCTCCGTCAATTCCGCGCGCTGCGGTCGTACCGCCGCCCACACCGGATCACCCTTGCAGGCAATCATGTAGTCCGCATGCCGCGCTGGATCGAGCAGCGCCCATTCCCAGTCAGGATGCTCCCCTTCGGAGATGACGCGCCGCCAAGGGATTCCTGCCTGCTGCAGCGCACCGGCGTGCTCGGCTCCATACATGAGCAGCGTTGCCGAAGGTGGGAATTCGTCAAAGGCTCTGGCCAGCGCGTGTTCCATGGCGGTGCGGCCAGCGGAATTCGCTTGCGCCTCCCGCAACGTGATCGGTGCCTGGCTATAGATAGATACGTAGCTGCCCGCCACTAGAGCGATCGCGATCACCCACACCGCGATCCTGGCAGCCGCCCGGCTCAGGCGTTCCAAGGTGTAGTCCGTCAACACCGCGAGAAAAACCGCGAACACGGGTAGCAGTTCAAGACCGTAGCGCACGTTGTAATACGAGAAGGGGTACCAGACTGGTACATAAATGGGCACACTGCCATAGGCGATGGAAAGCGCATAGAACGGCAGGGGGAGCCAAAGCAGCAGGAAAACTCCGTACCTGCGGAACTTCCACACTGCTGCAACTGTTCCGGCCAAGGCCAGTGCAAAAAGTGCCTGTCCAAAGAAGCCGACTCCCATATTCAGCTTGGCCGATTTCAGAAAGTAGAGTGCGGCTGTGAACAGATCGTGCAAGCCCGGATAGGGTGGCGCCCCATAGGCCGTGCTGCGCAGCGCGATCGCTTTCGCCGAGTAAGGACCATTCAGGAAATCGAGTCCATACCCTGAGACACAGTAGGTGTAGACAAACCAGTAGACGGGAACCAGGGCATTCAGCGCTAGAAATTCGATTAGCGATTTCGCCATCGCGCGTCGATGTGCGTTGTTCTCTACTCGCCGCCACCAGCGCGCGAAGATACACACAATCACCACACCCACGATCGCTGCGACAAACCAGCCGTCATAGCGCGTGTACGCCCCGCCAGCCAAAGTCATTCCGCAGGCTTCCAGCGCGCGCTCAGGCTTCATTTGCGCTGGCATCGCGTGCGGATCGATCGCTGGCGGCGAAGTAGCACGCAGGAATTCGTCGAGATAAACCAACGCCCAGATGAAAAAGGCCAGGAAGATCGCCTCGTTCATCGCCGTGGTCTGCATGTAGAGCAGGTTTGGATTGAGTGCGTAGATCGCTGCGGCGAAGTAGGCGACAAGAACGGACGCGCGTCCTCTCACCAGGCGAAATATGCCCAGCGTGCCCACGATATAGGCCACCATGCTGGGGATGGATCCCGCGATCCCGCTGCGCCAGAGCGCGTCAATCCACACGAATGGCAGCATGGCAACATGCTGCAGGGGAAGCCAGACGGTCCCCAGTTGCCCATACGACTCCAGGGGATGCCGGCTATCCACGACACGGCGCGCGATGTTGATGTGCGCCACCGCGTCGCCGTAGAGCAGCAGTTGCCGATGGGCGTAGTAGAAGAAAAGCGCCGCTATCGAGAGCGCCCCGATCAGCAGCGTGAATCGTGCTTCATGGCGCTGTTGCCGGTAGCGCTCGCTCAGGGCTGCTTGATTAGCTTTCACGAGAATCGCTTGTCAGGATGGGCTCGCCGCGGATCTCTTGCTGGACGGTTGGGCACTCGTCGATCAGGAGTCTCATCGCGTCTGAGCAAGTACCAACTCTTTAGCGTGCTCCAGAGCGGCAACGGCTGCCTCGCGCGTCACCGAGGGGAACTCTTCCAGAAACTCGCCAAGCGTATGGCCGCCTTCCAGATAGTCAAGCAGGTTCTTGAATGGCACGCGTGTTCCGCGGAAAACCGGCACCCCGCCCAGGATTTCGGGATCTCTCATGATGACGTCACCGGCGTTAGCCATTCGCAGCTCCTATCGTGAGTCTACCCTCTTCGACCATTTTATCGCTTCGAGAACCAGTAACACACTGCGCCCAATTATTTGGTGCGGAAAGATCAGTCCAGATGCGTCAGCTCGCGAAAGACCTGGAACCGCTCGTCGATCTCTTCGCGTGTGAGCGATTGCAGCCGCTCCGTGCCAAACCGCTCCACCGAAAAGGACCCCATGACACTGCCGTAGAACATCGCGTGTTTCAGCACCTGGCGGCTTACTTCGCCCTGCGAGGCAATATATCCCATGAAACCGCCGGCAAAACTGTCGCCCGCGCCGGTGGGATCGCGGACCTCGTCCAGCGGCAACGCCGGAGCGCGGAACGGATGATGGCCACCGGCGAATTCTCCATCGCGGAAGAAAATGGTCGCACCATACTCGCCATGCTTGATGACTAACGCGCGCGGGCCGAGTTCCAGCACCTTTCGCGCCGCACGCGGCAAGCTGCTGTCGCCCGCCAGCATCTTGGCTTCGGTGTCGTTGATCAGCAACACGTCCACGCGTTTCAACATCTCGCCCAGCTTCTCCCGGTGACCGGTAATCCAGAAGTTCATGGTGTCGCCGCCCACCAGCTTCACGTTCTGCATGGCGTCGCGCACCCGCGTCTGCAGCACCGGATCGATATTCGCTAGAAACAGAAAGTCCGAGTCGTTGTACTCGGCAGGAATTTGCGGCTGAAAGCTTTCGAAAACGTTCAACTCTGTTTTCAGCGTTTTCGCTTCGTTAACGTTTTCGCCGTACTCGCCGGACCAGTGAAAGCTCTTGCCTTTCGCATGCTGAATTCCACGCGTATCGACTCCGCGACGGGTCATCACGGCTTCGTTTTCGGCGGTGAAGTCCTCTCCCACTACCGCGATCACACGGACATCGGTAAAGTAGCTGGCCGAGAGCGAGAAATAGGTCGCTGCGCCACCTAGAATCTTCTGGCGCTCGCCGTAAGGAGTTTTCAGGGTATCGAATGCGACAGAACCGACGACAAGAATGGACAAATCCTATGTTCCCGCTTTCTCTTCGGAGTTGAAATACTTACCAACCAGCAGCTGCAAGCGCTGCAGCGTGGCGGCAGGCACAACGTTCTTCTGCGTGATAATGGCGTTCTTCAATGCCGAACCGCACTTGCAGCCGCGCGTCTTCGGCATCGCCGTCACCGCTTCTCGCACCACGTTGCAAGCGTGCTCCGCGTTCTTCAGCAGCACGGCGACGATTTGGTCCACGGTAACGTGCTCGTGTTCCTCGTGCCAGCAGTCGTAATCCGTAACCATGGCCACCGTGACGTAGCACAACTCAGCTTCGCGCGCCAGTCTGGCTTCCGTGAGGTTGGTCATGCCGATCACATCCATGCCCCAACTGCGATACAGATTGGACTCGGCTTTGGTCGAGAACTGCGGCCCTTCCATGTTCAGGTACGTCCCGCCCTGCTTCACGTTCACGCCGCCGCGACGGCAAGCCCCTTCAAGCACCTCAGCCTCTTCCTCGCAAATAGGATGTCCAAAGCCGACGTGCGCGACAAGGCCGTCTCCAAAGAACGTGTCGATACGGTGGCGTGTGCGATCCACAAATTGATCGGGAATGACAAAGTCGAGCGGCCGATGTTCTTCTTTCAACGAGCCGACGGCAGACAGCGAAATGATCCGCGAGACCCCAAGCTGCTTCAACCCGTGAATGTTGGCACGGTAATTCAGCTCCGTCGGCATGAAGCGATGTCCCCGCCCATGACGGGCCAGAAAAGCGACGCTTCGACCAGCCAGCGTACCCAGAACGTAGGCATCGGAGGGCGCGCCAAATGGGGTCTCCAGCGACACCTCGCGCACGTCGGTCAGCCCCGGCATAGAGTAGAGGCCGCTCCCGCCGATAATGCCAATTTCCGCCTGCGGCAACAGAATCTCCTAAAGGATGATGTGCAAACCATCGATTATACAAAACGGATCTAACCGACGCGGCGGGGGTCAGCTTCAGTCCCCCGGCTCGAAGCGATACCCCACCCACGGTTCGGTGAGGATGTACTTTGGCGAACTGGCATCGGGCTCCAGCTTCTTGCGCAACTGGCCGACGAAGACCCGCAGATATTCGTTTTGTTCGACGCTGTTACTGCCCCACACCGCGTTCAGAATCGAGCGGTGAGTCAGCACCTTGCGGGGATGTTGCGCCATGTACACCAGCACATCGAATTCCTTGGGCGTGAGCCGCACTTCTCTGCCGGCGACCACGATGGAATGTGCGTCGAGATCGACCTGGAAGTCACCAAGGTCAATTTTGGTTTGCTGCTCAGTGGTGCTCGGCGGCGAACGCCGAAGCGCCGCGCGAATTCTCGCCAGCAGCTCACCGGTGCTGAACGGTTTCGTCACGTAGTCATCGGCGCCCGAGTCGAGAGCTTCAATCTTGCTGCGCTCTTCGCCGCGCACCGAAAGTACCAGAATGGGGACCTGCGACATGCTGCGCAATCGGCGGCATAGCTCGATGCCATTCATGTTAGGCATCGCCAGATCGGTGATCACCAGGTCGGGGGCGAAGTCCTTCACAATCTCCAGCGCGGTTTCACCGTCGTTGGCCACGCGGATCTCGTAGCCTTGCGCATTGAGACTGGTGCGCAGCACGCGGGTGATTTGCGGCTCGTCGTCCACCACCAGGATGTGCGGTCGGGTGTGCATCTTGACTGCAGTTTCAAGTTTCAAGTTTCGAGTTTCAAGTTATCGGGCTAGGGAGCCCATCAATCCGTTCAACATTCGCAGTAGTTCCTCAGTTTTACCAATGAACTCCTGTGATTATAGGCACTGTGGTTCCTGTCGCTATCCCGCGGCTAGGTTCTGGAGCTTGAAACTGGAAACTCGAAACTTAAGCTTCAAGTCGACTGCTGTTTCACGATGTGAACATCAACCGCCGGCGCGTCGCGCAGGAAGCGATGCACCGCCGACATGAACAGGTACTTGCGCCAGCCGCTGGTTGCGGAATGTCCGAAAATCATCTGCGTGATGTGCTTCTCACGGACGAACTCCGCCATCGCTTGGGCTACGTCTTTACCCTTGAGCCGCACAATCTTTGCCCCAAGGTTTTCCGCAAAATGAAGGTTCGCCTGAAGGGAACGCTGCCTCTCCGGATCGTCGGCATCCACCCCGGTATCGACGTATAAGACGAACAGTTCGCCGTTGATCGCCTGTGCCATGCGGGAAGCCCGGGCCACCAGATACTGCGCCGCCGGATTGGAACTGACGCCGACGGCAATCCGCTCAGCCACGTTCAGATCGCGGCCGGGCGATTCCGTGTCGAGATACCGTTCCAGGCTGCGGTCCACCACCTGCGCTAAGTGGCGCAGGGCGACTTCCCGCAAGGCAATCAGATTACTGGAACGAAAAAAGTTGCCCAGGGCGCGGTCTACACGCTCCATCGGATAAATATCGCCCCGCCGCATGCGCGTCTGCAACGCTTCCGGAGTAACGTCAGACATCACGATTTCATCAACCCGTTTCAACACCCAATCGGGCACGGTCTCACGCACTAGCACGCCCGTGATTTTGTGGACCATGGGCGTAACGCTCTCCAGGTGCTGCACGTTCATAGTCGAAACTACATCGATCTTGTTGTCCAGCAACTCGAAAACATCCTCGTAACGCTTGTGGTGCTTGCTGCCTTCGATATTGGTGTGCGCCAACTCATCCACTAGCGCAACTTGCGGATGGCGCGTCAGAATGGCATCCACATCCATCTCTTCAAAAAGCGTACCCTTGTAATCGATTTTCTTGCGCGGCACAGTCTCCAGGCGCGAGGCGATTTCCTGCGTCGCCTTGCGCCCGTGCGTCTCGATCACCCCGATGACGACATCTTCGCCGCGACTTTGCCGCCGGATGGCTTCGCTCAGCATGGCATAGGTCTTGCCGACACCGGGCGCATAACCCAGGAACAGCTTGAAGACGCCGTTTTTCTTTGCCGGAGCGGTTTCTTCCAGCCATTGCTCGGGGGTTTTTTGCATGGCGATACTATTCTGCGGCAGGGGCACGCAAAAGTCGATTCGATACAATCATGGCGTGAATCCCCGACCATCTAGCGACGAACACAACCGGCAGTCGTCCTTCGCCGTTTCTGGGCGAAGACTGAAAACGCAGATGTATCACTACGTCGTTGCCCTGGCGACAATTGTGCTTTTGGTACTCGCCTATCGCAGGCTGCCGGTGAATCCTACGACTGTCGCCCTGACCTTCTTGCTGGTAGTGCTCTTGTTAGCCAGCCGCTGGGGATTGACCGTCGCCATCACTACCGCGGTCGTCGCTACCCTGGCGTTCAACTACTACTTCCTTCCGCCGATCCATACCTTCACCATCGCCGACCCGCAGAACTGGATCGCCTTACTCGCTTTTCTGGCCAGCGCCATTGTGGCCAGCCGGCTCGCCGAGCGGGCCCGCCGTGAGGCGCTGAACGCCACCCGGCGTCGCAAGGAAGTGGAGCGGCTGTACTCCTTGAGCCAGCAATTGCTGGCCACCGATAATGTGATGGAATTGCTCAACTCCATACCTCATTACGTCCGCGATGCTTTCGGGCTAAAGGCGGCGGCGATGTTTCTGCCCAAACGCAAAGCGGTCTATCGCACTGGCGTGGACCACCCCGAACTCAGCGAAGAGCAACTCGAGGCCGTAAGCGGAAGGGGCGAACTGGTCGTGGATGAGGAACAGCAGCTGTGCTTCGTGCCCTTGCGCATCGGAGTCAAGCCGGTGGGCAGCCTGGGGCTGGAAGGCTCGGTACTGTCGCGTGAAACCCTGGAGGCTGTCGGCAGCCTCATCGCGATTTCCATCGAGCGCGCCGGGGCCGTCGAAACCCTCACCCGCGCGGAAGCGGCCCGCGAAAGCGAAACGCTGCGCTCGGCCCTGCTGGATAGCGTCACCCACGAGTTCCGGACGCCCCTCACGTCCATCAAGGCTTCCGTAACGACGCTGCTTTCAACCCCGCAAATCGATTCCGAAGGGCAAAAAGAGTTGCTCACCGTCATCGACGAGGAAGCCGACCGGCTCAACCGCCTGGTAGGCGAAGCGGCGGAGATGGCGCAGCTGGACGCACAGCAGGTGGAATTGCGTCGCGAGACTTATGCCGTCCGGCAGGTCGTCGAAGCCGCGCTGGAAAAATCCAAGCAGGTGCTGGCCGGACGCGAAGTGAAGCTGCAACTTCCCGAGTCGTTGCCCCCCGTCCGCATTGACCTGGAGCGCATTGCCGAAGTCCTGGTGCAGTTGCTGGAAAACGCCGCCAAGTACTCGCCTGCTGGAACGCCGATAACCATCAGCGCTGAACCAGCCGGAAAAATGGTGGATCTCAGCATCGCCGACCGCGGTCCCGGCATTGACGATATGGAGCAGTCGCTAATCTTCGAGAAGTTCTATCGGGGACGCGACCAGCGTTATCGCGTGCAAGGCACAGGCATGGGCTTAGCAATAGCGAAGGCCATCGTGGAAGCTCACGGTGGGACCATCGGTGTCACCTCCCAGCTTGACTGCGGGTCGGTATTTCACTTCACCGTGCCGGCGGAATGAGGGGCGTTCAGTAGTCAGTAGCCAGCAGTTAGCAGCCAGCAGTCTGTACCTCAATGAAGCGGATACTTGGCTGATGGCTAGTGCGATTCCAAAGTTACTAGATCCTGCGAGCAAGGGTAGAGCGGCGCTTTAGCGCCGCGTTCGCCGCGAACAAAACAACCTTCCGCCGCGGTGGTCATTTCCAATGACCACCGCGGCGGAAGCCTAACAGTTTGTTCCTCTCGACGCCGACCTGAAGGCCGGCTCTACCTTAGCGGCACACCAACCCTGGAACCGTCATAATTGCTAATTGCCAACTGCCGCTCTCCTAATATCCTCTCTCCTTGTCCACTACCCACAGCAGCGTATCGGCCGCCAGGAACCGGCGCAGGTTCCTCGTGTAGTGCTCGTAATGGCGCTCCCACATCTTTTCGGTCAGGCCAGCAATGTGAGGAGTAATCAGGACATTCTCCATCTCCCACAGCGGAGAGTCTTGAGGGAGCGGCTCCTCAGTGGTGACATCGAGCGCCGCGCCACCGAAGCTCTCCGCGCGCAGCGCATCCACCAGCGCAGCTTCGTCAAGGAGGACACCGCGACCTACGTTGATCAGATATGCATCGGGCTTCAGCCGGCCGAGACGCCCGGCATTCATCAAGTGACGAGTCTTGGGTGTGATGGGAACGGCCAGCACGATGAAGTCGCCTGCGCTCAATGCCTGGTCGAGTTCCTCGAAACCATAGACGGCATCCGCCACGTCGCTTCCCCGCTCCGGATGCTCTCGCACACCAACCACGGACATGCCCAGGGATTTCGCCAGTCGCGCCAATGGAGCGCCGATCGCGCCCAGACCAACAATCGTCATAGTGGCGCCATTGAGCTCGCGTGGACGAGGCTGCTCGTTCCACAGATCCCGCTGCGCCCAGTGCTTCTGCTGCTGATACCGCACGGCTTGCGGCAATCGCTTGGCGAGCGCGAACGCCAGCGCGATGGCATGCTCCGCCACCACCGGCCCGTGTACATCGCGCGCATTGGTCACCACGATGTCGCTGGCGCGCAATTCGGGTGTCATGAGCCGATGGACTGCGGCGGCCGTCGAATGAATCCATCGCAGTCTCTTAGCCGCCTGTATCTGTTCTCCGCGCAACGACCACGAGATCGCGATGTCGGCGTCCGCGATTTCCTCGATCACGCGATCGTAATCGGGCAGATGTACAACTTCGAGCTGCCGAAAGTCGCGCCGTAGCCGCTCGGAGAACCACGGCGGGACCTGCCAGAGTGGAAAGCGGTGATGGAGGGCGATGAGGAGCTTCACCAAGACAGTGTCGAGTTTCGAGTTTCGAGTTGCAAGTTGTGGTGTAGGGAAAAAAACATTCACCACGGAGGCACGGAGCGCACGGAGAAAAACGAATTCGAAAGTGTAACTTACATAGACCTTGGCGAGCCGGATGTAGGCTGGCCATTCACAGCGTTCCTATTCCAGTGGGGGTTTCTGCCTCTACTTCCGAGTCGATTCTAACTTGAAACAGAAGAGAGAAAACTCAAAACTTCTCCGTGCCCTCCGTGCCTCCGTGGTGAATTAACTCTTCGCCTCTTCCGCCATCACCCGCAAATCGTGCCCCGTCATTTCCTTCGGCTGGGCAATACCGAGAATTCCGAGCATGGTAGGTGCGATGTCCTGCAACGCTCCATCGGGTCGCAGCGTAAAGCGGCGTACGTCTCCCTTGAACTGTCCCGGCGTAACCGCATGCTCCGCCACTACGATGAACGGCACGGGATTCGTGGTGTGCGCCGTCTGAGGTCCCCCCGTACCCGGATCGATCATCTGCTCAGCATTGCCGTGGTCAGCGGTGACGATCATGGCTCCGCCACGCTGACGCAGTGCCGCGTAGATCTGACCCAGGCAGCCGTCAACGGATTCGACGGCCGTAATCGTCGGCGGAATTTTGCCGGAGTGTCCCACCATGTCGGCGTTGGCGAAGTTCACCACCATCACGTCGAAGGTGTTGTCCGCGATCGCCTTGATTACGGCATCGGCGACTCCCTGCGCCGACATTTCCGGCTTCAGATCGTAGGTCGCAACCTTGGGCGACTGTACCATCACGCGCTCTTCACCGGGAAATGGCTTCTCGACGCCGCCGTTGAAGAAATACGTCACGTGGGCGTACTTCTCGGTCTCGGCCACGCGCAGATTGCGCATCTTAAAGTCGGCCATCACGTTTGCCAGGATGTTGGTCAGCGACTCGGGCGGCGACACGACCGGCAGGGTAAAGTTTTTGTCATACCGCGTCATGCAGACATAGGTCAGGTCCTTGGGGACGCGGTCGCGCGGGATGATGCGGTCGAGATCTTCCCAGCCTTCGAGTTCGCGGCCGTCCTGAGGCGTGAAGTGGCTGTTGCGCGCCAGGCAGCGCGTGATTTGCCGCGCGCGATCGGCGCGAAAATTAAAGTTGATGCAGACATCGCCGTCGCGAATGGTGCCCAACGGTTCGCCGCGGTTGTCGGTGACGACGAAAGGAATAATGAACTCATCTGTGACTCCGCGGTTGTAGGAGTCCTTCACGCCCTGCACCGGGTCAATGTAGCGGCCCCCTTCGGCGTCTCCATACACCATCGCGTCGAACGCCTTCTTCTCGCGCTCCCAGCGGCGATCACGGTCCATCGCGTAGTAGCGCCCGCTCACGGTAGCAATCTTGACCGTGCCGTACTCGCGCATCTTTTGCTGCAACTGTTCGATGTAGCCGGCGCCATTGGTGGGCAGCGTGTCGCGCCCATCCATGAAGCAGTGTACGAAGACGCGATCCACCCCGTTCTGCTTGGCCATCCGGAGCAGCGCATAGAGATGGTTCTGGTGCGAGTGCACGCCACCGTCGGAAAGCAGTCCGAAGAAGTGCAGCCGCCGCCCGCCAGTGCACGCCTTCTTCATCGCGTCGACCAGGGCCGGATTGGAGAAGAGCTCACCATTCTCGATCATCAGATCGATTTTGGTGATGTCCATGTACACGACACGCCCGGCGCCGATGTTGAGGTGGCCAACCTCGCTATTCCCCATCTGCCCGGTGGGCAGGCCGACGTAGCGCCCGCTGGTGTGGATCAGCGTGTTGGGAAATTCGGCGAGCAGGCGATCGTAGTTGGGCTTGCGCGCCAGCGAGATGGCATTGGCCGGCGACGGCGGAGCATAGCCCCAGCCATCGAGGATAATGAGGATGAGCGGTTTGGGTCGATTAACCATTACTCTCAGCAAACAATAATCACGCTGGGTTTGTCCACCATTTTCGCCGAAGGGAACACGAAGTCTGTTGTGCGAGGAAGCAATCAGGACCATTTTCTTGACTGCAGGAATACTGGTTCAAACCCCTGGTCCCCAGGTAGGCGGATATGACTCAGCATTAGAAGCCGGGGAAGCGCGTGAACATCCGGACGTCACTCGTCAAACACTTGCGTTGACAAGTATCGCCTTGAAAGGGCAAACTGCTCCATCTTGGAGATTCTGTTCTTTTGGGCGTTGGACCCTTACTGAACAGGACGGAACGAGCCAATCGATGACCGCGCCACAACAGGTTTCGTACCGGATGGAATCGACGCTGGAAAGCGTGAACAAGGCCGAAGAGATGGCCGATCGGATCTCGGCGCAGGCGGGTTTCGACGAGGACACGCGGGGCGGAATCTCGATGGCGGTTCGCGAGGCAATGATCAATGCAGTGTTGCACGGCAACGCCTACGACCCTGCCAAGAGCGTAAATTTGAGTTTCGAGCAAAATGGGGGGGAGTTGATCATCACGATCACCGACCAGGGAAAGGGACTTGATCCAGTCGAGGTTCCTGACCCGCTTGCCCCGGAAAACCTTATGAAACAGTCCGGCCGTGGCATATTCTTAATGCGGGCTTTCATGGATGAAGTCCGCTTCCGTAAACTTGACCCCGGCACTGAAATTACTTTGATCAAGCGGCTCCAGAACAACGATCTGGACCGTCAGGAGGCTTCCACGTGAGCATGAAAGCGAGTACCCGGCAGGTAGATGGCGTCACTATTGTCGACTTGAGCGGGCGAATCACTCTAGGTGAAGGCAGTGTGGTGTTGCGCGACACCGTCAAAGACCTGCTTGGCAAAGGGCAGAAGAAAATCCTGCTGAACCTGGGCGATGTCAGCTACATCGACAGCTCGGGCATTGGCGAGCTGGTCAGCGCCTTCACGTCCGTCCGCAACCAGGGCGGCGAGTTGAAACTGCTGCATCTGACCAAGAAGGTGCACGATCTGCTGCAGATCACCAAGCTCTACACCGTCTTTGACATCAAAGACGACGAAGCTGCGGCCATCACAGCCTTCAGCAAGTAGCAACTTCGGCTGTCTGCGGCATAGCGCTGCATGACTCTAACGCCCTTTCGTGTCTCGCGGAAGGGCGTTGTTTTAGCAGTTAGCAGTTAGCAGTTAGCAGTTAGCAGTTAGCCTCTAGCAACTCGCTGCAAAAGAGGTGCGCGATTTGCTGGGGGGAGTGCTAAATGCTAGTTGCTGATTGCTAGTTGCTAATTGCTAGTTGCTCGCTGCTCGCTGCTGATCTTCGGCGCGAACCGCATGCCGTAAAACAACACCGCTGCCGAAAGCGCAACCGCCGCAATCATTGACATGAGTCCTATCTGAAGATTGCTTTTGTCCGAGATGTACCCGATCAGGGTGGGCGAGAATGCGTCGCCAAGCAGGTGGATGGTAAATATGTTCACCGCGAGGGCGGTGGCGCGAATGCGCGCGCTAACCGAGTTTACCAGGGCTGCATTGAGCGGAGCGGTATTGAGCAGAAGGCAAAATTCGCCAAGGAAAATTGCCGAGTACATCGCCGGCCCAGTCAAATAGATGGCCGCGATGATTGCCGGAATCGAAAGCGTCATCCCGATGGCGGAAATGAGTTGATAAGCGGCTGGCGTACGCCGTAGCAGGCGATCGCCCAGCCAGCCACCCAGCAACGTGGCCACAGTTCCCGCGATTACCGTCATGCCGCCAAAGGAAATATTGGCGCGCTCGAGCGGCACGTGGCGAATGCGCGTTAAGAACGTAGGCATCCATACTTGCAGGCCACCGATGGCGAAGGTCATCATGGCCGCTCCCAGGCTGATGGTCCAAAAAGCCCGGTTGCGAAACAGTCCGCGCACGGAACCGCGCTCGAAGCTGTCGGCCACGTGGTCGCTGGCGCCGCGCACGGGTTCGCGCAGTGCCAGAACGCCGAACGCCAGCAGCAAGCCGGGCAGCGCCGAAACCAAGAACGGAGCCCGCCAGCCGTAGCGNNCGTAGCGGTCCCCGAGGTAGCCGCCGATAAGATAGCCCAGCGCACTGCCCACCGGCGTGGCGAGATAGAAAAGGCCCATCACCCGTCCACGCATGGTCTCCGGAAAAAGGTCTGCGAGGAACGCCGGCGAAATGGCAACGAATGTTGCCTCTCCAATGCCGACGATGACGTGGCGCAGCAAGAGTTCGTCGTAATTGTGCGTGACTGCGGTCAGCAGGGTCGCCAAGCTCCAGACGAAGGCGCCTGCCGCCATGATCCGGCGGCGCGGAAAGCGATCGGCCAGCGGAACGATCAGCGGTGCGGCAATCATGTAACAGACAAAAAAGGCCGAGGTCAAAAAACCGACCTGCCGGTCGCTGAGGACGAATTCCTTTTGGATCAATGGCTGCACCGCAAACAGCACATTGCGATCGATGTAGTTGAGAAAGTTCAGCGCTGTCAGCAGCAGTAACGCGGCCCAGGCATTTGTCTTGGCAGACATGGGTGGGCGGAGGATAACACGAGGGGCCGCAATTCGCTGTTCGCTGTTCGCTTTTCGCTCTTCGCTCTTCGCTGTTCGCCGTTGGCCTTTCGCTCGCACGATTCGGCCCCGGTTCCCGGAATTTGGATTCTTAACGACGCGAAGGGGGAGACGTGGCTGCGCAGCCGCTGCAAAAAGCCTTCCCATGTTGACGATACCGAGATACTCTCTCGTGGAGGAGAATCGGCCTGTGAACGCGCGCGGTGGCTCCTAGCCGCGCAATCTGTCGCGCTTGCGCCCGCCGGGGCGAACTGGCGAGGCACGGCACTTGTCCACTCCTTCTCAGTCGCACCCAATTCATCGTCGTGGAGAGTGTATGAAACGCTTGCTGCTGTTCGTGGTTTGTCTGATGTTGCAGGTCACCCTGCTGGCACAAGATTCGAAGCCGGCAACTGAAGCGAATGCCGTGGCCGATTCGCAGCCCACGGCCAATGCCAAACCAGCGGCTAATTCGGACCGCATGTTCTTTCCCAAGGACTGGTACTGGGGATGGGCACAATTTGACATAACTCCCCCGCATAACGAGACCGATCCCAACCTCTGCGCGGCCAATGCTGGGCAGTACGGCGGCGTGCACTCACAGTGCAGCGCCTTCGGGCGCTACATGATCTCGGGGACGGTGGAGTTGCGTCCATTCGGCCGCACCGTGCTACGCCGGCTCAATTTCTTTTACGATCCCGTTTTTCTGTTTGGCAAGAATATTCCGCAAACGCTGTATACCTGGTCGTGGAGCGGGATTGGGATGGAGTATGACTGGGGCGTCGGAATCGATCTCCCTAAGCGATTTGAATTTCGCGCAACCGCTCATCCGCTGATGCAACGGTTCGGAGCGCGCGATCAACCCTTGGGACCGGCGTGGCTAGGCCCCAACGGCCCCTACGGCCGCTACAATGCGTTCGGAATACGCAAGTATTTTGGGACCCGGCGGCAGGGCACATACTAAATTTAAATCAGGACGACATTGTCCCGGGTGCGGACTGGAATCGCCACTGCAATCGAGCAGGCTGACGCACTTATTGTCTTTTGGAGCACGAATGCAAGCAGGCCGAGGGAGATCTTCTGGCTGGAGCAGGAGGGGGTAAGCTAGGACTGGGTGGTCCGCTACCAGGGACGGCTGCTGCAACGGGCACGGCAAAGTCGACACCGGGCGCTGGCCAAAAGCCGGGTGCTGGTGCGGGAGAACGAGGCCGGAGAGATTGCGATCGCTTATGGCGACGCCTGGCGTTCACTGCGATCGCCCAATGGCCGGAGCGAAAGCAATCGGCCTGCGCCGATGTGTTTCCAGCTCGCCGGGGACACATCGCTCCTCCCGCAAATCATCCTTGGAGACGAACGCACAAAGAAATGCGAACACCTACATTCTCTCTAACTTGTTAACCCGGGGACATTTCTACTTTGCAGAAGACGGGGACTCCTCTAATTTGGTATGACAATTCTGCGCGTTTCGGCTTGCGCTGGAAGCCGGTTCCGGTGCAAACTCGGCGAACGCACTGGATCGCCTCGTGGAATCCAAGGGAAAATCCAATCCGGCCGCAATCGCAATTTTTTACGGTATCGCCGCCGTCACCATCGCTGCTTATGGCTACGGGATTGGGGGCATGGACGCACTTCGGGCAGGGGCCATCTACGCCGTCGTAGGCTTGGTTCTTGCATTCGCCTGCGTCGGCTTCGCGCCCCGATTCATCGTGGTGGTGGCGCTCGCGACCGGCATGCTCGGCAGCATGATGCGAGCTTCCATAGCTCACGAGCTGACGTCGCTGATCCCCAGGCAGAACACCATCGACTACTTGCAGAAAATGATAACGGTCTGCGGCGCCATCGGTTTTGGAGGCGGGCTGTACGGTGGATTTCGCTTCACCGGCAAGGGCGTCTTCAACTGGGCCAGCAAAGCGCTCCTCCTTCGCCTGGGAACTCCTAACGTCAAAGCAGTTCCATTGCGCTATCACGCCATGCGCGAGTTTGCTCGCTACGTCTACACCTCCGAGCGGATGTACTTCTCGATACTGGCTGCCTTCGGTAGCGCACTGATTGCCGCGATCGAGGTCCATCCGATTCCACGTTCCCTGCTCATCATATTCGTGTCGGTGCTGCTCGCCACCAATCTCGCATGGTTCCTGGGAGAGTGGCTGAGACCCCGGCTGCGCGTCCTCGTTGGCGTCTTCCGCATACTGCAGCAGATGTGGGAGGCGCTTCTCGCTTTCCTGCTGGGCTACGCGGCTCTCATTTTTATATTTGCTTGCTTCTATGCCGCGGCCTGGCAGCACAACCGGGCTTCCGCTTTTCAAGGCATCAACTCCATCTCGGCGACCCCTCCGAGCTTCTACCAATTCGTCTATTTCTCAGTCGTCACCATGGCCACGCTTGGGTATGGTGACGTGATCCCGTCAGATTCCTTGACCCGGACACTCGCTTGTGTCGAAGTGGTGATCGGCGTAGGGTGGGTGACCGTCGTCTTGAGCGCTGCCTCCGCCCTGGCCCGGCCGAGAGTGAACCAGATGCTGAAGGAAGTTTGGCGGGAAGAGGGCGAAACCGATCCGGAAGACGCCCCACGACAAGGCAAGGGTCAGACTGTCCGCTCACCAGGCGATTAGCTTGACAGCTTGAGTACGTCAGCCCAACAGCGCAAGCGGCGCAATTGATTTATCGTAGAGCCGTGGCCCGGAGTTGCTGACGATCTTGCACAAGATCGTAGTTTCCCGGCTGGACAACCACTCATGGGTCAAAAGATCGTTATCCCGAACCTTGGTCCCCGTACGGTACAGTCGCCGCTGCGACTCCACTCTCACGGGTCTGTCGAAAGCACCTTCGTCCACGACGAAATGTACTACCGCGATCCGCTGGAGGTAGGGCCGTCGCTGGAAGCTTCCGTACAGCGATTCGAGAGAGCCGGACCGCGCGAAAAGCTCCATTTTGAGCCTTCCAAAACGAAGGTCGCCATAGTGACGTGTGGAGGCTTGTGTCCCGGTCTGAACAATGTCATCCGGTCGGTTTACGTTCAACTGCACTATCACTATGGCGTACCTGCGGTCCTAGGAGTCTGCTACGGCTTCTCCGGATTCTCGGCGGAAGCTTCCAGCCCGCCCATGTGGTTGAACTCAGAGATAGTGAACAACATTCACCAGCTCGGAGGCACGCTGCTGGGTACTTCGCGCGGGCCCGTCAGCGCCGACATCATTGTCGATTTTCTGGAGCAGCGCGGCATCAATGTCCTGTTCACGGTCGGCGGCGACGGGACGCAACGCGGTGCCCACAGTGTGGTTGAGGAAATCCAGCGTCGCAAGCTCCAGATTTCGGTGATCGGAATTCCCAAGACCATCGACGATGATGTGCAGTATGTGAATCGTTCGTTTGGCTACTTCACCGCGATCGAGAAGGCCAAGGAAGTGATCGACTCGGCGCATGTGGAAGCGCATTGCGTGCTGAACGGAATCAGCATTGTGAAGGTCATGGGGCGCGACTCGGGTTTTATCGCCGCGGGTGCGACCCTGGCCAGCCAGGAAGTCAACTTCACCCTCGTACCCGAGGTGCCGTTCAAACTCGAAGGCGAGTGTGGATTATTGTCCGTGCTCCACCGCCGGCTGCTGGAAAGGCGTCACGCGGTCATCGTCGTCGCCGAAGGCGCGGGGCAACACTTGATGCCGCCCTCCGAGGCGGGCGATGCGTCAGGTAATCTGATGCACCGGGACATCGGGCTTTTCCTGTGGCATAAGATTCGGGAACACTTTGCCGCCCAGCGCCTGCCGGTCGTGATTCGCTATCTCGATCCCAGCTACTACATCCGCAGCGTGCCAGCTTCCACTGTGGATTCCGTGCTGTGCGATTCCTTCGCCCGCCACGCGGTGCATGCCGCCATGGCCGGCAAGACGGACATGATCGTCGGGCTACAACACGGAGTGTTCATCCATGTCCCAATCCCGATGGCAACCATGCAGCGCAAGCGGCTTTCTAATGAGGAATGGGCCGCCGTGGTGATGGCCACGGGCCAGGGCGACCTGGGATAAACGTGCAGTGCGGGGTCCTCAAAGCCTGCCCTGAGCTTGCCGAAGGGTGCGCCGGTAAGTCCTCTAATTCTTGTCATCACGAGCGGGCGAACCGGGGTCCCCAACGAGCGCCGTTTTTGCGCTTGTTGGGGTAAAGTTCAGCCCGCGAGGGATCTGCTTTCCCGACTTTCGGCAGCCTTTTCGTCTAGCCTACCGCCTGGTCCAGCGGGACGTTCGTGGTCACCAGATGCCGTTTCGCCTCTTCCTGTAGCGCCTCGGTCATGGGCACGCTTTTGCCTGACCCCAGGCTGGCTTGCACCGCGACGCTATCGCAGGTGGCCACCATCTTGCCGGTTTCGTCGTCGTACATCTGATGGAGGAAGCGGAAGTACTTTCCGCCAACGGTAAGGAAGCCGCTCTTGATTTCCACCAGTTCCCCGCCCCGCAACTCTTCCAGGAACTGATAGTTCTGGCGAACGATTGCCACCCGCAGATTTTTTTGTTTCATGGAGGCCGGCGTTATCCCGATCGCGTGCAGCAAAAACCAGGTGGCCTGGTCGAAGCGCGAGACGTACATGTGCGAATTCATGTGACTCGCGAAGTCGTACTCCGAAGCCAGAACCGCACCCTTGAACGTGTGTACCCAGTCAGCCATGTTTTCGCCTTTCGCCTTTCGCCTTTCGCTTTTCGCTCTTAGCTTTTCGCCAACGGCTCTGCAGTTCTGTCATCCTGAGCGAGCGCAGCGAGTCGAAGGACCCCTATTCTGGCGCTGCTGCTTGTTCCTCTACGGCGGTCTTGATCACTGCTGTAACCGACACGCTCCCTTCAACCTTTGCCACAAACTCCACCATCTTCTCCAGCGTCGCTTCCGGCTGATCGCGATGTGGCGAGTGCTTGCAATTCGGCGGCATAACGATCTCGGTCGCGGGCACGCGCGCCTGGATCGCCTTAACTTGCGCGATCGTGCCGTACTCGTCATCCTCGCCCTGAATACACAACACAGGGCAGCGTATCGCCGGCAAATACTCTTCGATGTTCCACGACCGAAACTTCGGATCGAGCCAAATGTCGTTCCATCCCCAGAAGGTCGCATCCACGTGCTGGTGATACCGTCCAAGTTTCCATGGCAGATCGGTTGTCAGGTAGGCCACTTTCGCCTGTGCGATGCTCGCGACGCTCAGGTCTTCCACGAAGACATGCGGCGCTTCCAGGATCAACGCACGCGGCCGCCCCGGATATTTCCCTGCGAAGATAATCGCGATCGATCCGCCATCGCTATGCCCCAGCAAAATGGGCCTTGTGATATTCAACTTGTCGAGCAACTCCGGCAGCACCACTTCGCCTTCGTGATGCATGAATTTCACCGGCCGCTTCTCCAGCAGCCGGTCGGAATTTCCCAGTCCGTAGCGCGAATAAACAAGTAGGCCGCAGCCCGTCCGCGACGCGAGGAGTTGCGGAAAGTCCTTCCACAGCGCGACCGAGCCCAGGCCTTCGTGCAGCATGACGATCGCCGGGCGGTCCTTGTCTGCCGGCTCGATCCATAACGTCTCCAGCCGCTTGCCATCAACCAGAACTTCGCCGCGTTGTTGAGGAGCTTGCAAAGGCTATTCCGCTGACGGGTCCGCCGCCTGTGCCGCGAGCGCCGACAGCGTCGTCGCCGATGCTTGCATGGCAACCCGCTGATGATAGAACCACAGTCCATGTAATCCACCGAGTTCTTCGCCACCACCGGCGCGTCCCGGCCCGCCGTGCATGAGTGACGGCAGCACAATGCCGTGACCCGGGTGACTGTCGCCAATGGCCGGATCCACCAGCAGCAGGCGGCCGTGGGTTGTGCCCAGCGCAACTGCCGCCTCGGCGAGAAACCCCGTGTCACCGCTGAATACCGACGCGGCCAGCGAACCGCCTCCGCGCCGCGCGACGGCGAAAGCGTCCGCTTTGTCGCGATAGGGAACGACCGTCGCAACGGGCCCGAAGATTTCCAGTTCGTGCACCATCGCGCGGTCCACACTGTCGCTAAGCTTCAAGAGCGTAGGAGGAACAAACGCTCCCTTGACGGCGTCCGCATCGACCGGCGCGAAAGGCTCGGGCAAATAGGCAATCGTCGCCTGAGCGCTTAACTTGCGAATTCCCTCTTTCACGGACTTGCGCTGCGCCATGTTCACAACTGGACCCATGTTTACCGACGCATTGGCCGGATCGCCCACCACGATCTTCGACAGCGCTGCCGCGATGGCATCGGTCACAGCCGCGGCGTGTTCGGCGGGGACCAAAACGCGCCGAATGGCCGTGCACTTCTGGCCGGTTTTGGAAGTCATCTCGCGAACAACTTCGCGGACGAAGAAGTCAAACGATGGCGAGCCGGGCACCGCGTCCGGACCGAGCAGAGCGGCATTCAAGCTGTCAGCCTCGATATTCACGCGCACGCCCTGCTGGCGGATACGCGCGTGCTGACGGATTCCCTCCCCCGTGTCCGCCGAGCCGGTAAACGCGACTGCATCGCCCAGCCGCAGGTGATCCAGCAGATCGTTCGGCGAGCCGCACAGTATGGACAGCGCCCCCGGCGGAAGAATGCCGGCAGCGATCACCGCGTGTACCATCTCCTGCGCCAGCCACGCGGTCGAGGTTGCCGGTTTGCTAAGGACGGGAATACCCGCCAACAGGCTGACCGCCGCTTTTTCCCATAGACCCCACGCAGGAAAGTTGAAAGCGTTGATGTGTACTGCCACTCCGTCGAGCGGGACCCCGACATGGAGCCCCTGAAAATTTTGGTCGCGCGCCAGACGCATCGGCGAGCCATCGCGAAGCAAGTGCGCATCGCCAAGCTTCGCGCCGATCTTGGCAAAATACTTCAGGGTGCCGATCGAGCCGTCCACATCAATCGCGGCATCGGCCTTGGTATTTCCCGAGTTCTTACGCGCAACCTCGTACCACTCGTCACGGCGCGTCGCGAGCAGGTCCGCAATTTTTCCCACCAGCTCCGCGCGCTGCGCATAAGTAAGATTGCGCAGCTCCGGACCTCCCACATTGCGGGAGTAGTCGAGCGCCGCTTTCAGATCCAACCCTTTGGAACTCGCCCAGGCGAGCACCGTGCCGTCGCACGGATTGACCAGCGGCGCGCCGCGTTCCACGCCGGCCTGCCACTTCCCGCCGAGGTAGCTCTGGAGCACTTTGGCATCCGCTGCGATGGGATTTTCCACTGTAGTAGCCATATCTATGCAATCTCCGATGATGATGCCACGTGCTGCTCGACCCAGGGCACGACCCACTGCGCTGCTACCTCTTCGGGCAACGTGCCCGAACTGGCGTCATGCGTCAGGATTTCGCCGGCCCGTTTGGCGCCAAGTTCGGTCAGCAGCTTGTCAAAGCGAATTCCGCCATGACAGTAAGTACCTTTGTAGGTGCGATCGCCGAGCGCGATCACCCCGTAGGTCACTCCGGTGAGGTTCCGCCTCTCACTTTCAAGACTGTTGAACAATGCTTGTGCATTGTCGGGGACATCGCCTTGTCCATACGTGGAAGTACAAATTAGGAATGTGCCGCCGCTCTGGAAGACGCTGGCGTCGAGGCCGTCCATCACCCGAATCATCGCCTGATGGCCTGCCGTCTCCAGCGCCTGCTGCACCTCCTGCGCCACCATCTCGGCTGTGCCGGTCATGGTGCCCACCAGGATCGTGATGTCGAGCCCCATGCGTGCGTCCTCATCCCAAGGCACTATTATACGTGCGGCTACGGAAGTATAATGCATCCACGGTGAGCCGAAAGCGCGACATAGTGCATGTGGAGGAGAACGAGACGGCAGAGAACTCCGCCGCAGCAATTTCCGCTGGCGTTGATCCCGACTCCGAATCCGATTACCTCAAGCTGCTGGGGGAACGAGTCCGGGAGACGCGCGCTCGCCGCGGCATGACGCGCAAGATCCTCGCCCGCGATTCCGGAGTTTCCGAACGATACTTGGCGCAACTCGAAACCGGTCAAGGCAACGTTTCGATCTTGCTGCTGCGACAGATCGCGCAGGCGCTGGATACTCCGCTGCAAGCCCTCGTACTCGACGGGCCCGAGCCTCCTGTGGACTTGGTGCATACCACCGAATTTTTGCGGCGGCTGCCAGCGACGGAACTGATCGCGGCCCGCCGCCTGCTGGTGGAACATTTCGGCGGCGTTGACCTGGAGGCGAGGCGCGGTCGCATCGCGTTAATTGGGCTGCGCGGCGCCGGCAAATCCACGTTGGGAGCCATGCTCGCCGATCGGCTTGAGATGCCGTTCCTCGAACTGGATCGCCTGATCGAGCAAGAGAGCGGAGTCAGCCTCAGCGTTATCTTCGATCTCTACGGCCAGAGCGGCTTTCGCCGGCTGGAGCGTCGCGTTTTGGACCAGATCATCGAACGCTATCCGCGGTTCGTGCTGGCCACCGGCGGCAGCCTTGTCTCGGAGCCTGCCACCTTCGAGCGGCTGCTCACCATGTGCTTCACCGTCTGGCTGCGGGCCACGCCGGAGGAGCACATGCAGCGAGTCATCGCCCAGGGAGACATGCGCCCCATGGCTGACAACCGCGAATCCATGTCGGACCTGCGGCGCATCCTCGATGTGCGCGAGCCGCTGTATCGCAAGGCCGACGCGACCATCAATACCAGCGGAGGCACGGTCAAAGAAAGCATGGAGCTGTTGACGCTAGCCGTGCAGGATGGCTGACGTAGGCACGAATCTCGGGCGTCAGCTCAAATATGCCTTGACGCCTAAGAGTGACGAGAACACCGTAACGTTGGGCATCCGATTAGATCCGGAGTTCGAGTCTAGGTTGGAAGAGGCTGAACCGCTTGCCACGGAGATGAACTATGTCATGGGATGCGAGCAATGCTCGAGTTGTTCGAGAGATGATTAATCAGGAATCCAACCTTACAGATCAACGCCTGAGATGGCTCACAACGCTGCAAGGCTTACTCTTCGCTGCCCTAGGATTTGCTGCTGACAGGAGTAGAGTTCTCATTTTCCTCCTTGCAGCCGTTGGGATTTTCACCTCTTTGTCAGTGTTCGTGTCCTTGTGTTGTGCCGCCGTGTCCACTCGTCGTCTCAAACAGCAGTGGCGCGACAACCAACCTGAAGATTATAAGGGCCCGCCCGTGATAGGGATTTCCGTCCCGCCATGGATTGAAATCTTCCTGCCGTGGTTCTCGTTGCCGGCCGTTTTCATCTTGGTGTGGATTACGATTGCGATCATTGTCGGTAAGAGGTTATCGCTGTGAACAGCATGACTATTCGGTTTGACGAGAATCGAGGAAAAGATCCCTACCAGGACCTTAATCCCGTGCCCGGCAGCAGTGATGCATTGTAGCCGTTTGTTCTTGAGCTCGGGCACTGTCGGGAAACATACGAGTGACCGGACTCGACCGTCGACAAGCTGCACGATATTTCCTCTGCGTGTTTTCCGGAAATGCACTATAATGCATCTATCTACGTGGGGATCTGCATGCGGCCGCCCGGCTGCCTTGAGGAGAGTTCGACCTGTATGCCAACCGTAAATGAGAAGGAACTGGTCACGTTCGACGTGGCTCCGGGAGAGCATCGCCATTGGCGGCTCACCATTGACGGTCGCGTGGCCACGCTGGCCATGGACGTCAACGAAGATTGCGGCCTGAAGCCCGGCTACAAGCTCAAGCTCAACTCCTACGACCTCGGCGTTGACATTGAGCTGCACGACATCCTGCAGCGCATTCGCTTCGAACATCCTGAAGTCGCCTGCGTGGTGCTCACCAGTGCGCGCGAGCGCATGTTCTGTGCTGGCGCCAACATCTACATGCTGGGCACGTCGAGTCATGCTTGGAAGGTGAACTTCTGCAAGTTCACCAACGAGACCCGCAACGGTATGGAAGATTCCAGCCGTCATGACGGCCTGAAGTTTCTGGCCGCGCTGAACGGCACCACCGCCGGTGGCGGCTACGAACTCGCACTGGCGTGCGACGAGATTCTGCTGGTCGATGATCGTTCCAGCGCCGTGAGCTTGCCCGAAGTTCCGCTGCTAGGTGTACTGCCCGGTACCGGCGGACTGACGCGCGTGGTGGACAAGCGCAAAGTGCGTCGCGACCTGGCTGACATGTTCTGCACCAATCCCGACGGCGTCAAGGGCGAGCGGGCGAAAGAGTGGGGCCTGGTGGATGACATTGCAGTCCCGGAAAAATTCCAGGAAGTGGTGCGCACCCACGCGCAAGCACTGGTAAACGACTCAACCCGTCCCGCCGCTGCGAAGGGCATCACTCTGACTCCGCTGCGGCGCAAGGTCGACGACAACGGCTACTACTACAAGCACGTTGACGTTGCATTCGATCGCACTGCGCGAACTGTAACGCTGACCGTGCGAGCTCCCGAAGGGCTACAGCCTCTCGAGCCCGATGCGATTCACGCCGCTGGCGATCAGTGGTGGCCGCTGGCGATGGCGCGCGAACTCGACGACGCCATCCTTATGTTGCGCGTCAACGAACCGGAACTGGGACTTCTGCTGCTCAAGACGACCGGTAGCGCCGACGCCGTTCTTGCCAGCGACGCGGTCATGCTCGAGCATCGCAACGATTGGCTGGTGCGCGAAACCATCGGCATGCTTCGCCGGACACTGGCGCGGCTGGATGTTTCTTCGCGCAGTATGTACGCCATCCTCGAGCCGGGTTCATGTTTCGCGGGCGTGCTCTTCGAACTCGCTCTGGCTGCGGACCGCAGCTACATGCTCGCGCTTCCGGAAGAGGAAGGCGACTCGCCGAAGATCGCAGTGGACGAAATGAATTTCGGTTTACTGCCCGCCGTCAACGCTCGCGGCCGGCTCGAAACACGCTTCAGCGGAAACGCACGGTCCATGGCTGGAGCGGTGGAAGCCAAGGGTAAGCTACTCGGGCCCAAGGAATCTCTTGAACTCGGCCTCATCACCGTGGCGCCGGACGATCTCGACTGGGAAGACGAGGTCCGTATGGCGATCGAAGAGCGCGCGGCGCTTTCGCCCGACGCGCTTACCGGCATGGAAGCCAATCTGCGCTTCCCCGGCGCCGAAACCACGGAGACCAAGGTGTTCGCTCGCCTCTCCGCATGGCAGAACTGGGTATTCATCCGGCCGAACTCGACCGGCGAGCATGGCGCGCTCAAGTTGTTCGGCACAGGATCGAAGGCGCGCTTTAATTGGGAGAGAGTGTGATGTCGATCAACTATCAGGACCGGATTCCGAACAACGTGGACCTCGGCTCCAACCGTACTTTGCAGCGCGCACTGGAACACTGGCAGCCAGAGTTCTTGAAGTGGTGGCAGGACCTCGGTCCGCGCGATTTTCAGGTAGCGAACGTTTATCTTCGCACCGCGACCTCGGTGGACGCGAAGGGTTGGGCGACTTATGGGTTCGTCCACATGCCAGATTATCGCTGGGGAATCTTTCTCGCCGACCGCGATCCCGAACGCCGCATTGGCTTTGGCGACAACTACGGGCAGGAAGTCTGGCAGCAGATTCCCGGTGAATTCCGCGCCATATTGCGCCGTCTGATCGTCACCCAGGGCGATACGGAGCCTGCATCGGTCGAGCAGCAACGCATGCTCGGCCACACAGCTCCTTCACTTTATGACTTGCGCAATCTGTTCCAGGTGAACGTGGAGGAAGGCCGCCATTTGTGGGCGATGGTCTACCTGCTGCACGCCTACTTTGGCCGCGACGGCCGCGAGGAAGCCGAAGAGTTGCTCGAGCGCCACTCTGGAGACGCCAACAAGCCGCGCATCCTGGGTACCTTCAATGAGCCGATCAGCGATTGGCTGAGCTTCTTCATGTTCACCTATTTCACCGATCGCGATGGCAAGTTCCAGTTGAAGTCACTGGCCGAGTCGAGCTTCGATCCATTGGCCCGCACCTGCTCGTTCATGCTGACCGAAGAAGCGCACCACATGTTTGTTGGCGATACTGGCATCAACCGCGTAGTGAGACGGACGCTGGAAGTGATGAAGGAACTGGGCACCGAAGATCGGCTGGCGGTCCGCAACGCCGGCGCCATCGATCTGCCCACCGTGCAGAAGTATCTAAACTTCTGGTTCAGTTCGTCGCTCGACCTGTTCGGGTCGGAGACTTCATCGAACGCCGCTTCCTACTTCGCGAACGGACTGAAGGGCCGGCCGGACGAGGCGCAATACGAAGATCACATTGCCGCCGAACAGGCCTTTACGCTGGAGCTGCCGGACGGGAACGGGAGCACCAAGACCGAGCAAATCCCCATGCGCAATGCCATGAATGAAGTCACGCGAGGCTCCTACGTCCGTGACTGCGAGCTAGGCCTGAAGCGCTGGAACCGGCTGATCGAGAAGGCCGGCTACTCGTTCCGATTGTCGCTGCCCAGCACGCGTTTCCGGCGCAATATCGGAAGCTGGGCCGGCGTTCCCACCGACCTAGCCGGACGGCCGATCGGCGCGGAACAGTTCAACGCCCAGCTTGGCAATTGGTTGCCGAGCGAGAGCGACCGGGCTTACATAATGAGCCTCATGCACGGCGTACACGAGCAGGGCAAGATGGCCGCGTGGATTGCGCCTCCCGATCGCGGCATCAACAACAACCCTGTGGACTACGAATACGTGAAGTTGCATTGAGGCAGTGGTTAGTGGTTAGTGGATAGTTCGGCGGAAGTTGGCGTCTAAGAGCTAAGGGCTAAGAACTACTGGCATTCAATGAAACAGATGGCCATCATCGGTAGCGGTCCGGCGGGTTGTTACTTGGCGGACAGCCTGCTTCGCCTGATTGCCGATGCTTCCATCGACATCTTCGACCGGCTGCCGGTGCCCTTCGGACTTGTCCGGTATGGAGTTGCGCCTGATCATCAGGGCACGAAGGCAGTGGCGCGTGTGCTCGACCGCGTGCTCTCCCGCGACCGCGTCAGCTTTTTCGGCAATGTCGACGTTGGACGCGACATTCGGCTTGAGGAGTTGATGTCGCTCTACGATGTAGTCGTGCTGGCAACCGGCGCCTCGCGCGATCGCCGTCTCAACATTCCGGGCGAGGAACTTCCCGGCGCCCTCGGCTCGGGCGCATTCACCGGCTGGTACAACGGCCATCCGGCCCAGCAGCCGCCAGCGATCCAATGTGTGCGTTCGGCAGTAGTCATCGGCAACGGCAATGTGGCGATTGATGTCGCTCGCATCCTCGCCAAAACCTCGGCCGAGCTGGCCGGATCTGATCTCTCGCCCGACGCGATGTCGTGGCTGGAAAGCCAGCCGATCGAGACCATCCACATCGTCGGCCGGCGCACTGCGGCCGACGCGAAGTTCACACAGCACGAACTCGCCGAACTGGGCACTTTGCAGCGCGCGCGTCCCATCGTGGTCGACCCGACCGGCTTGTCCGGCAATGGCGCTGTCGTCGAGACCTTGCGCAATTTTGCACAGAACAAATCACGCAACGTTTCGCTCAGGATTTACTTTCACTTCAACTTGACGCCCATTGCCTTCCTCGGCGATGACCGACTCGGGGCCGTACAATTCCGCTCTCCCGATGGCGCCACAACGGAAATTTCTGCTCAGTTCGCGGTCACATGCATCGGATATGAAACGCGTCCTTGTGGCGTTGCCAATCCCACCAACGGAATTTTTCCCAACGAGGAAGGAAAAATCAAAGACAGGCTGTACGTGGCTGGATGGGCAAAGCGCGGACCCTCGGGAACGATTCCGACGAACCGGGGCGAAGCCCAGTTTCTGGCTCAGAAAATCGCGCAAGAAGTGCTGGCTGGTGCACGACCGGGGAGAGCCGGAGTTCGGCAACTGCTCGAACACAGGCAAATCTGCTGGGTGGACTATGCCGCTTGGCGGCGCATCGATGCGGCAGAATTGGCCCGCGCAGGCGGCCAGCGCTGCCGGACAAAATTCACTAGCCTGGCCGAGATGCTGGATGCGGCCCAGGCATGCCAGCTCCGGCCTGCGTAAATTGGTGACTGTGAGGGACGAATACCAGCACGTTTCAATCCGCGAAAACCAACTGGCTGAATTGAGCTTCCAATCCGGAATGGGGCAAAATCACCAACTGCACGATGGAACAGCGATCTTTGGTAATGTACGCTGTGCAGAGTTGGTTCCACGCAAACCATGAACAGCAGCACCGCCACTACCGTGCGACGTACCTCCCGCCCTCCCCGTCACAAGGGCGGTCTGCGGATGGTGGCCGTTCTGGAAGCCCTCAAGGGCGCTTTAGCGCTGCTGGCGGCGTACGTATTCATTTCCATGATCCATCGCGACGTCGACTTCGAGAGCGCCGCGGAGAATATTCTTTTCTTCTTCCATATTGCTCCTGGCCGCCGCCTCTCGCAGGCGTTCCTCAATGCAGCGGACAAAATGTCGGACGTGAACGTGATGCTCATAGGGGGGCTGGCGATCGCCTATGCTGTTCTGCGCTTCCTCGAGGGGTACGGCTTGTGGAAACAACGGGCATGGGCGGAGTGGCTGGCGATCATCTCGGGATGCGTGTACATCCCAGTCGAAGTGTACAAACTAGTGCGTCACCCCAGTGAGTTTCATTGGGCGCTGCTCGGCATCAACATCGTCGTCGTTCTCTACATCGCCTGGGTGCGCTGGGACGAAATCAAAGCCGCCCGCCTGCAACAACCGGAAATGGTCGGCGAAGGCGGCTAGGGCAGCTCCAGAATTGGTATAGTCCGGCGAGTACGGGTAGAGCGGCGCTTCAGCGCCGCGTCCGCTGCGGATAAGACGAATCGCTTGAGCCGCTGCGGTCATTGAAAATGACCGCAGCGGCTCAAGCCTTACAGCGTGGGACGATCTTGGACGCCAGCCTGAAGGCTGGCCCTACCCGATCTACACCAACTCTGAAACTGGCCTAAACGACGTGCGCGGAATGCAGCGCCTCGTCTGTCAATAGTTCCAGAACGCCCTGGCGCGCATTGTCGTCTTCCGTCCCGAAGGCCGGTGGCTCAATCTCCTCGAAGTAGCGCCAGGCGCTTTGCGCCTGCACCGGGTTGCCACTCCACTGTGCGTCGCTGGCCGCTTCGCACAATAGGGCAAACGCGAGGCTTTGGCTCAAGCGGTGCAATAATTTCCTCGCATAGCGTTGTGCACTCTGCTCATCGCGCATCGCGATCGCTACGGCCTCGCGGTCGCGGTTGAGCCTGGATTGCATGGCCTCACTCAGTTTGCTCTGTACATCCGGAAGCTTCTCTTGGATCGCTTGCATTCGCGACTGGTATTGTTCCCAGCCTCGATAGCGAGGGGCCAGCAGGCGCAACAACTCCAGCGCCTGAATGTTGGCCGGGCCTTCCCACACGGTCAGCACTTGCGCATCCCGCAACAGGCGGGCCACGGGATAGTCGCTGGTATAGCCGTTGCCGCCGATCAACTCCAGCGCAGCCCGGGCCGCGGTAATGGCATACTCCGCAGTCAAGTATTTCGCCAGCGCGGTGACCAATCGCAACCAGGTGCGGCGCTCCGGGTCGTGCTGCGCCTCGTCGAAAGCGATGGCAGCCTCGAAGGCGAGCAGTGCGCCTGCCTCGAACTGCACGCGCATGCGCAGCAGATCATCCTGCACCATGGGGTAATCCACCAGCACGTGGCCGAAGGCATGGCGGGATTTCGCCCAGGCAAGGGCCTCGCCCAGTGCCCTGCGTTGTACCCCTGCCGATCCAACGGCGTTGTGAACGCGGCTGTACTCTAGCGCCTCCATCATCAGGCGGAAGCCATCGGGCGGCGCAGCAACTTCGACACCTTCGGCGCCCAGCAAATCGATCTCTCCGGTCGGAAGCCCTTTGGTGCCGAGCTTGTCTTTCAAGCGACGGATGCGATAGTGGTTGGGCTGACCATCTTCCAGATGACTGGGCACAAGGTAGAGGCCAAGTCCGGCGGTCCCGTTGGCCGCTCCCTTGGGCCGCGCGGTGGCTAATGCAAGACCGCTGTTGGCGTTGCTGGTAAACCACTTCAATCCGTGCAGCGCAAAGCGGTCGCCGTGCTGAACAGCCGTGGTGGTTGTCGCTCCTACGTCGCTGCCGCCCTGTTGCTCGGTCGCCCATGTGCCGCCGGTCTTGGCCAGGCCGTCCGTGCGCGCAACGTCGTAAAGAAATTGCTGCCGCACTGCGTCGGGCGCATGCGAGCCGAGTACGTACGCCACCGCTCCAGTGAGTGTAACGGGACAATGCAAGCTGATGTCCGCTTGCGATAACACGTAGCCCATCGCAAAGGTCAGCAGGTGAGGGGCGTTCTCCGCATAGGGTAATCCGATGATGCCGCGACGATAGAGTTCCTGATGTTGCTGGTCGTACCACCGGTTCACCACGACCCGGTTCACAACTTCGCCGTTGCGGTCGTAGGTCTCCAACGCCGGAGGCGCGTAGCGGTCGGTATAATTCGCCTGCGCGTCCACCTCGGTGCGCACCCAATCGTAGAAGTCGGCAAGCTGCTGGCTGTAGTCGGCCATGCGCGGCACGCGCGCGGTCAGCCAAGGTTCGAGATAGAGGTCAAAGCTGGTGGAATCGTTCATGGTGACCTCCGCGATGTGGCGAGGAGCCAACTAGGTGAGCTTAAACCTTTTGCAGTATTTTGTGACAACAGGTTTTTATTTGCTGCCAGCGCATGATGCGAGAGCTACGTGACAAGATAATGGTTCTGTTCTTCATCCGGCGCAGTAACGCCCTCGGGCAAGCGCCCACCGTTGTATTCCGCCAGACGGTTCTTCCACTTCAGGAACTCGGTAATGGTCTGCGGCTCGATGCGTACTTCCACCCGCCGCAGGCTCGCCAATAACAGGTTCATCTCTTTCATCAGACCCACGGTGCTTCTCAGGTCCTGTTTCCCCGGCTTCACCGACATTTGCACCTGCCGGCCTTTACACTCGAGCAGGCCCCAGTGCCTGGGCAATTCCTCCCGCGCAATCAAGCCCGCCGGAGCCATGTAAAACCGCCGGCTGCCGAGGCCCTCTTCCGGTTTCAGGCGAAACGGCTTGGTCGCGTCGGCGAGAAAGTCGCTGCGCGAGACCTTGCATTCCACAACCACTGACTGGCAGGAGCCCTTCCAGCCGATCACGTCGGGGACTTCGCCGCTGGAGCAATACTGCTCCGAGAGGATGATGCCGCATCTGTAGGTATAGCGCAGCCACCCCACAGCGCGCTCAACCAACTGCGCATGTTTGGCCTCGGAAGATGCTCTCATCATGCTGCTGTTGTAACCCGAATTTCGCGGCTTGGGGAGTATCGGAAGAGTGGCGGGCAGCGCGAGTTTGGCGACGCTCCCAGGCTCTAGAGAGACTGTGTCGCAACCTCTGCCGTCCCTACGGGACTCCGGTCTCACTTCCCACTCTACCCAGCAATTCCGCTGGATTATTCATGAATCCGAGGTGTCATCCTGAGCGTAGCGCCCGCCTGACCCGCTTCTTTTGCGGGTCGGGCGGGCGCGCAGTCGAAGGACCCCTATAGCTGCGAGAAATCACAGTGTGGCCGCGTGGCGCAGCAACAAATTTGAGATTGCTGGCGGGCAAAGAGGTCCTTCGACTCCTCGCTGCGCTCGTCGCTCAGGATGACACCAAAAAAAACTACGTGGCTCATGAATAATCCGGCTTCCGCGCTGGGCTAAGCTCTTTCGCCCCTGCGGGGCTCGTTTCTTGCGTAGTCATTCCAGTGTGGCGACTCAGAACGAGTTCTCACACACGCTCTTCAGGCCCGCGGTAAGAACGCCCGTCCAATTTCTGGCTTCAGCCGCCGAGGTCCTTAACCTCAGCGGCTGAAGCGATTTTATTCTCGCTCTTGGACGCGGGCCTGAAGGCCCGCACTACCCCAGCTACAGCTACCTTGGAATCGCGCTAGCAGCGGGCCCCGCAATCGTTTCGTGTAATATCAAGGACTCGCATGGCGTGGATGATCCAAGCTGAGAATGTTCGCAAAACCTACCACATCGGCAAAGTGGATGTGCCGGCGTTGCGCGGCGTTTCCCTGGAGGTCGAGCAGGGTGAATTCGTCAGCATTGTCGGCCCATCTGGCAGCGGCAAGTCCACGCTGTTCTACATACTGGGCGGACTGACCCACGCCGACTCCGGACGCGTGCTTATCGACGGCATCGACTTCACGGCCTTGTCAGACTCGGCGCGCACGCGCATGCGCAAATCGAAAATCGGCTTCGTCTTCCAGAAGTTCAACCTGCTGCCGACGCTGACCGCACAAGGCAACATCGACATCGCCCGCGATATCGCCGGCAAGGGCAACGGGAACGGCAACCACGAGTACATCGACCGAATTACGCGGCTGCTGGGCATTGACAACCGTCTCGAGCATCGCCCTTCCGAGCTGAGCGGCGGTGAGCAACAACGCGTGGCACTGGCGCGCGCGCTGGTGAATCAGCCCGCCATCGTGCTGGCCGACGAGCCCACCGGCAATCTCGATTCGCAGAATTCCGAAATTGTTCTGAAAATGCTGCGGCAATCGAACCAGGAGCTGGGACAGACGGTATTGATGATCACGCACAATCCCGAGGCCGCGTCCTATGGCGATCGCATTATTCACATGCGCGATGGTTCCATCCTGCCACCCGAGAAGGACCCGCAATGGAGCCTCGCCCATGACTGAAGATCTCCGCTCTCCCATGCTGCCCGGAACCGCTGCCTCCGGCTACGAACGCTACCTGCGAGGAACTGCTTTGGCTTGCGTCATGTTTTCGTGAGTGGAACGTCCGCTCTCATTTGCCCGGTGGTTCAGGCTTTCGCTATAATCACAGACGGCGAGCGGGAGTAACTCAGTGGTAGA
>PLQW01000116.1 GCA_003160215.1 Acidobacteriaceae bacterium | reverse complement strand
CAGCGCCACGCAGCGGATGAAGGAAGCGGAGGAAGCTTGCCGCGAAGCGGAGGGCCTTCTGGAGCCCTTGTGGCGCGTCAACCCCGAAGTGCATGGCGATCAGATGGGCAGAATTCTGTTGATGCGCGCCCTAGTGTGCGAGGCGCTCGGCGAGTCAAGCACAGACGCCTGTGCTCTCGCCCGCCGCGCCCTCGCCGCTGCCTACGATCCGGGCCTCAAACAGGGGATACAGCAACGGATCGATCGGCTTTGTGTGGATTCCCAAGGTTGATGCGAGGGCCAGTCATTTCCTAACGACCTGAGTGGTGGGACACAAACCCTAAATGCGTTCCGAATATCCACGAGCGGCGTTCCGAACCGTGTATCGCCCGCTCGGCAATAGTCCAGCGCCCTTCGCCCTTCTTAAGGTTGACAGCCCTTTGGCCGGTTGCTCGGCTTTTCCGGGAAATGACCCATTACCCGGCATCGCTTTTGATTGTCAGCATCCCTATTAGTCTGCCAAACTAGCCGGTTCTCTGGCGGACGCTCATGGTGCGCGAATTCTCGGCGGGAGGTGTCGTGCTGCGGAAGATGCGAGGCCGCTGGTTTCTGGCGGTCATCGAGCCGCACATGACACGTCCTAAAAAGTCTGGCAAGCCTTCGAACAGCCCGCGAAAGACGGCGGCCGCACTGGTGGCTCTGCCCAAGGGCGCCATCGACGAGGGAGAGAAGCCGCAACAAACGGCCCTCCGCGAGGTCAGCGAAGAAACCGGGGTGCAGGCTAACCTGGTGACCAAGCTGGCCGATGTCAAGTACTACTACGTGCGCAACTGGGGCGACCGCGCGCGCGTGTTCAAGATCGTCAGCTTCTATCTGCTGCTCTACCGCTCCGGACGCCTGGGAAACATTGCGCCCGAGATGCGGATCGAGGTACAGAACGCCTACTGGCTCCCGCTGGAGAATGCGCCCACCGTCTTGAGCTACCAGGGCGAGCGCGAAGTGGCCCAACGCGCGTTGCAGTATTTGAGAGCCCATCCGGAGTTAGGAGACCATGCCACAGACACCACACATTGAGCGCCACTTCACCGCGGGCGAAGTTGTCCGCGACGTCGTCATCGGCATGTCCGACGGGCTCACCGTGCCCTTCGCGCTGGCCGCCGGTCTCTCCGGCGCAGTCGATAACAGCCATATCGTGGTGGTCGCCGGACTGGCCGAGATCGCCGCCGGCTCCATCGCCATGGGACTGGGCGGCTACCTGGCCGCCAGGAGCGATGCCGAGCACTACGAAAGCGAACGGCTGCGCGAGATGCGCGAGGTGCAGGAGATCCCCGACGAGGAGGCGCTCGAAGTGCAGAAGGTCTTCGCCGATTACGGCTTGTCGCACGACGAAAGCGTTCCCGTGGTGCAAGCGTTGACGCGAAAACCGAAGCAGTGGGTGGACTTCATGATGCGCTTTGAGTTGGGCCTGGAAGAGCCCAATCCCAAGCGGGCCATGCAGAGCGCATTAACCATCGCCGCTTCGTATGTTTGCGGAGGCATCATCCCGCTGGCGCCCTACATGGCGTTGCACAGTTCGCGCATGGCCCTAGTCTGGTCCGTGGTGGTCACCCTGATTGCGCTCGGAGTTTTCGGCTATATCAAGGGGCGCTTCACGGGATCGAGGCCAGGCCGTTCTGCCTCCCAAACCATTGTGATTGGCGGACTTGCTGCCGGAGCAGCCTTCCTGTTGGCCAAATTGATTTCCTAACCCAATATGGGAAAAGAATTTATGCAGATTCTTGTTGACTGAATGAGGGCTCATTCAGTAGGATCGATTTAACTTAATAGGCGCGCGCCGTTGCCATCCTCACCCCACATCTTACGGCGCGCGCTGCTTGTATTTTGGGGCCGTCTTATGTGCGTTGCCGCTTTGTTTTTGAGGAGAGTAGTGCCGACGATGATGTTGCTTTCTACGTCCCATTCAAATCAGCTAACTTCATACACAATTCAGCAGCCGTTCTCCATTGACCACAATCGAAGTTGGTAGTCCCTTGATCGCGTCCCGGTGTGACGCGACTTTGCTCGCGCAAGCTCTCAGACAATAGGTAGGTTCTCGCGCTGGAGTGATTCATACATCCCATGACGAAACGGATTGAGAAGGTCGCTGTTCTAGGTGCGGGCACCATGGGCGCTCGCATCTCCGCGCACCTGGCCAACGCCGGCGTGCCCTCATACCTGCTGGACATTGTCCCGCCCGATGCCGACGGTCCCGCGCGCAACCGGTTCGCCGCCGCCGGACTGGAAGCGGCGGTGAACTCGAAACCTGCGGCGTTCTTTAAGCCTTCGCTGGCCAAGCTGGTCACCATCGGCAACTTCGAAGACGATCTGAAGAAGCTGGCCGAGGTGGACTGGATCATCGAAGCGGTGGTTGAAGATCTCGAGCTCAAGCGCAGCCTGCTACGCAAGGTTGACGCGGTCCGCAAGCCCGGCACGATTGTCACCACCAATACCAGCGGGTTGCCGGTTGCGAAAATCGTCGAAGGCTTCCCTGACGAGTTCCGCCGCCACTGGTTTGGGACCCACTTCTTCAATCCGCCGCGCTACATGCGGCTGCTGGAACTCATCCCCACTCCCGACGCCGATCCAGCCGCGATGGACGTCATCGCGCACTTCTGCGATCTGCATCTTGGCAAGGGCGTGGTGCACGCCAAGGACACGCCCAATTTCATCGCCAATCGCATCGGGACTTTTTCCGCGCTCAATGTCATGCGCCTGATGCAGGAGATGGACCTCAGCATCGAGGAAGTGGATGCCCTGACCGGCCAGGCCGTCGGCTGGCCCAAGATGGCGACGTTTCGCCTTACCGACATGGTAGGGCTGGATGTTCTCGGCCACGTAGTACGCAACGCGAGCACGAATATTCACGACGAACGCAGCGATTTGAAGCTGCCCGACTTCTTCGTAGCGATGCTGGAGCGCAAGTGGCTGGGCGACAAGACCAAGGGCGGCTTCTACAAAAAGCAGAAGAGCGCCGAGGGTGAGCAACGGCTGGCGCTCGACTGGAAGACGCTGGAATATCGTCCGCAGCAGAGGCCCAAGTTTGCCTCGCTCGAAATGGCGAAGACCGTGGACAGCCTGCCCGAGCGGCTCAACATGCTGCTGGCGCCGTCAAAGGACAAGGCTGGCGCTTTTCTCTGGTCGGCGTTGTCGGACTTGTGGACGTACGCCGCGAATCGCATTGGCGAGATCGCCGACTCGGTGGTTGAGATCGATCGCGCCATGAAGATGGGCTTCAACTGGGAGATGGGGCCGTTCGAACTGTGGGACGCCGCCGGCGTTGCCAAGACCGTAAAGCGGATGAAAGTGGACGGTAGGCCGGTTTCGCCCAACGTCGAGAAGCTGCTCGCCTCGGGCGAGGAGAGTTGGTATGCCGATGATCCTAAGGCCGCCAGCGGACGCGTTTACTTTGACCTGCGTGGCGGCAACTATCGCCCGGAGGTGGTGCCGCCGGGAGTATGGTCGGTCACGGTTGCCAAGAAGTCGAACTTTGTGGTGAAGAAGAATGCGGGCGCGTCGCTGGTCGATCTCGGCGATGGTGTCGGCTGCATCGAGTTCCACTCCAAGATGAACGCGTTGGGCGGCGACATTGTGCAGATGATCACCCAGACGCTGAAGCCCGGCGGCGCAGGCGACAACTTCGACGCCTTCGTCATCACCAACGACGCTGCCAACTTCTCCGTCGGCGCCAACATCATGATGCTACTCATGGCGGTGCAGGAAGAAGAGTGGGACGAGGTTGACCTGGCGATTCGCCAGTTCCAGGGCATGACTCAGGCGATCAAGTTCTCGTCCAAGCCGGTGGTGGTTGCACCATTCGGCATGACGCTGGGCGGAGGCGCCGAGATCACGCTGCATGCCGCTGCGCGCCAGCCGCATGCGGAGCTTTACACCGGACTGGTCGAGGTGGGCGTCGGCCTGCTGCCCGGTGGCGGAGGCTGCAAGGAGATGACGCTTCGCGCGCTCGATAAGGCCTATCACGTCCGTCCTCACGGCCGCGGCGAGAGCGTCGAGCTGATGGAAGCCATGAAGCAGGCGTTCGAGACGGTTGCTATGGCGAAAGTCTCCATGTCGGCCTTCGAGGCGCGGAATCTTGGATTCCTTTCCAGCGGCGACGACATCACTATGAATCGGGAGCGTGTGCTCACGGACGCCAAAGAGCGGGCGTTGGAGCTAGCGCGCGAGGGATATCGCGCCGCCGTGCCACGGACGGACATTCCCGCACCCGGCGAGAGCATTCTGGCGACGTTGAAGCTGGGCGTGCACATCATGCACGAGGGCCAATTCATTACCGATCACGAAGTCAAAATCGCCAACAAGGTGGCGGAGGTGCTGTGCGGCGGCGCGCTGAATCCAGGCACCTTGGTGAGCGAGCAGTATCTGCTCGACCTGGAGCGCGAGGCGTTCAAGTCCCTGTGCGGCGAGAAGAAGACGCAAGAGCGCATCCAGTACACATTGAAGACGGGCAAGACGCTGAGGAACTGAGAAAACAGTTGTCAGTGGCCGGTGGTCAGTGGTCAGTCCGGAGTAAGAGAAGTTGAGAGAGACCTGGTATTCGTCAAGAGAGTGGACGGGCCGCAAGTCCAGCGCCATTAGGCGCGGCATAGCTTAGCCCAGCACGGAGCCGCAGGCGGAGTGCTGGGTAGAGTGGGAAATAGATCCGAGTCCCGTAGGGACGACACAGGTATCAAATGGATTCGAGCGAGTTCAGGGCCGGTTACGAGGAGATGTCTAAGGACGCCGAACGCGAGGCCGAGGCACTCGAATGGTGCGAAGCGCTAATCGGGGATGCGTTCTCCGATCCCGATGGCTAAACCGCAAATCCCTCCGCTCTGGCTACCGCCCTCGGTCGGGATGACAATTGAATTGAGAGTCGAACGTAAATCGAATTCGCTTTAGCTGAAGGCTGACGGCTGAGAGCCGACAGCCGATGGCTAAGAGCTAATTGCTAGCCGCTAATTGCTAATTGCTAGGAGCTTCTTCATGCGTGAAGTCGTAATCGTTAGTGCCGTGCGTACGCCGGTGGGCAAAGCTTACAAAGGAACCTTGCGGGCGACGCGTCCCGACGATCTGGCCGCCGTCGCCATCAAAGGCGCGCTCGAGCGCGTGCCGCAACTTGATCCCAACGAAATTGAAGATGTGATTTTCGGCTGCGCCATGCCTGAGGCTGAACAGGGCATGAACGTCGCACGCATCGCATCGCTGCGCGCTGGCCTGCCGGTTGAAATTTCGGCCATGACCGTCAACCGCTTCTGCTCTTCCGGGTTACAGGCGATTGCCATGGCTGCGGAGCGCATCATGGCCGGCGGGGCTGAAATCGTCGTCGCCGGGGGCGTCGAGTCCATGACCATGATTCCCATGGGCGGGCACAAAGTTTCGGCCAACCCGTGGCTGGTGTCGAATTATCCCGACGCGTATCTCTCGATGGGCCTCACCGCCGAGCGACTGGCGAAGCGCTTCAACATCACGCGCGAGCAGTCGGACCAGTTCTCCGCCGATAGCCACAAGAAGGCCATCGCGGCGATCCAGGCGGGCAAGTTCGACGAAGAGATCGTTCCCGTGCCGGTCAGTCTCACCACCCCGAACGGCAACAAGCCGAAGCGCACCGACATCGTGTTCAAGATGGACGAAGGCCCGCGTGCCGAGACTTCGCTGGAGGCGCTGCTGGCTCTCAAACCGGCGTTCCATGTGAAAGGCACGGTCACGGCCGGCAACTCGTCGCAGATGTCCGACGGCGCCGCCGCTGCGATCGTAATGTCCGCCGAACGCGCCAAGGCGCTCGGATTGAAGCCCATGGCGCGTTACGTGGCCTTCGCGACGGCAGGCTATAAGCCGGAAGAAATGGGCGTTGGCCCGGTTTATGCGATCCCGAAAGCGCTGAAGCTGGCCGGGCTGAAGCTGGGCGACATTGACGTCATCGAGTTGAACGAGGCGTTTGCCGTGCAGTCACTGGCCGTCATCCAGGAAGCACATCTGGATCCGGCGCGCATCAACCTTAACGGCGGAGCCATCGCGCTGGGGCATCCGTTGGGATGCACCGGCGCCAAGCTGACCGCTAGCATCCTCCGCGAACTCAAACGCCGCAACGGACGCTACGGCATGGTGACCATGTGCGTCGGCGGCGGCATGGGCGCGGCAGGCATTTTCGAAAACTTGCAGTAAAGACATTTCACCACGGAGGCACGGAGAGCACGGAGATTTCAGAAGAACGAAAAAAGCGCCACGGATAAACACGGATCAGGGTTGCTGAAAAGAAGCACATCAGATTTTGAGTTTGTGCGTGGGTACCAAGGCATAATTTGCCCAACTGTAGGGAACTCATGCAAACCAGTCCCGTAGGGACGGCTCAGTTTAGCCCAGCACGGAGCCGAAGGCGGAGTGCTTGGTAGCGTTAGAAAATGATCCGAGTCCTGTAGGGACGACAGATAGACAGCCGGCTGTTGAGCTGGTAAAGGGGCTAAAGCCCCGGGATTTTGTCAGCGCAGCTTACGGCGCACCTGAAGGTGCGCCCCTTCAAGAGTGCAAGCGAAAAACCAAAAGCGAAAAGCGAAGAGCGAGGTTTAGATATGGCTACCACGGTATCGGCAGTTCCCAAAATCAAGACCACGGGCGGAAGTTTTCTGCTCGAAGATCACAAAATGGAAAACGTCTTCACTCTGGAAGACTTTAACGAAGATCATCGGATGGTCGCCAAACTTGCGGAGGAGTTTGCCACCAACGAGATCCTGCCCAATGCCGAGAAGATGGAGCACAAGGACTGGTCGGTGTCGCGCCAACTGCTTCAGAAGGCCGCTGAAATGGGCCTGACCAATGCCGACGTCCCGGCCGAGTACGGCGGATCGGACATGGATAAGACCTCATCCGCGATCATCGCCGACTACATGTCCAAGTACGGCAGCTTCATGGTGAGCATGGGCGCGCATAGCGGCATCGGCACTTTGCCCATCGTCTTCTTCGGCACCGAAGCGCAGAAGAAGAAGTACCTCCCGAGACTGGCTACCGGCGAAATCATCGGCGCGTACGCGCTATCGGAAAGCACCAGCGGCTCGGACGCGATGAACAGCCGCACCCGCGCCGTTCTGTCGCCCGACGGCAAGCACTACCTTTTGACCGGCGAGAAGATGTGGATCACGAATGCCCACTTCGCCGACCTGTTCACCATCTTTGCCAAGATCGATGGGGAAAAGTTCACGGCTTTCCTGGTTGAGAAGGATTTTCCGGGTTTCGCCGTCGGCAACGAAGAAAAAAAGATGGGCATCCGCGGCTCTTCTACCGCGCCGCTCATCCTGAACGAGTGCAAGGTGCCGGTGGACAACGTACTCGGCGAAATCGGCAAAGGACACATCATCGCGTTCAACATTCTGAACGTGGGCCGCTTCAAGCTGGGCGCAAGCTGCGTCGGCGGCGCCCGCACTTCCCTGCAGCATGCCATCGCCTACGCCAAGGAGCGCAAAGCCTTCGGCAAGAGCATTGCGGAGTTCGGCTTGATTCGCGAGAAGCTGGCGCAGATGGCGGCCGGGATCTACGCTAGCGAATCGATGGTGTATCGCACCGTCGGCATGATGGACACCGCACTCTCCGCGATTGAGCACAATCCCGAGACCGTGCGCAAGGCGATTGAGGAGTATGCGGTCGAGTGCTCCATCATCAAGGTCTCGGCGTCTGAGATGCTCGACATGGTGGTGGACGAGACCGTGCAGGTTTACGGCGGCTATGGCTTCGTCGAGGAATATCCCGCCGAGCAGGCGTATCGCGACTCGCGCGTCAACCGCATCTTCGAAGGCACCAACGAAATCAACCGCCTCATCATCACCGGATGGCTGCTGAAACGGGCCATGAGCGGGCAGCTCGCGCTGCTACCGGCCATCAAGAAGACGATGGACGAGGTCATGGCGGGCCCGTCGACGGACGAACTCGAAGGCACGCTCGCAGCCGAGCGCAAGCTGGTGGGGAACGGCAAGAAGCTGGCCATGCTGGTGGCGGGAGCAGCCTCGCAGAAGTACATGCAGAAGCTGGTCGATCATCAGGAAGTCATGGGCGCCATTGCCGACATGGTGATCGAGACCTTTGCCATGGATTCCTGCCTGCTGCGCGCCCGCAAGTACGTCGAGGCCAATGGCGAAGCTAAAGGCGCGCTGGTTGTCGCGATGACGCAGGTCTACCTGGAAGGCGCATTTGCGAAACTGGAAGCTGCGGCCAAGAAAGTGATCGCTGATGTTGCTGAAGGCGACATGCTGCGCACCCAGATGGCAATTGTGCGCCGCCTGGCCAAGCACGACCCGGTCAACGTAATCGCGTTGCAGGAGAGCATCGCCAGCCGCGTGCTCGAAACCGGGAAGTATGTAACGGCGTAAACCTTCACCACAGAGACACGGAGACACAGAGAAGAAAAATTCAATGAAAAACGAAGCGGTGATTGTTCATCGGGAACGGAATTGGTACGTTGCGGAATCACCGCGCACTGGGGTGGTTAGCCAGGGGCGAACACCGGAGGAAGCCGCTGCCAACTTGGAGGAAGCGATAGAGCTATAAGAAGAGGTATTCCCCCCGGGACCAGGTAACGAAACCGCCACCCTGAGTTGAGTCACTGTCTTTTTGTTTTTTTTTGATTTCTCCGTGTGCTCCGTGTTCTCCGTGGTGAATTAGGTTTTCGCTTTTCTGATCTCCTCCATCACCGACGAGATCAGCTCTTTCGCGTCGGTAATGCCCTTCATTACGATCTGGATGTCCATGGCCGGCATGCCGGGCTGGCGAGCACTCTGGCAATAGACGCCATGCTGGCCCACCATGGTCAGCGCGTCCGTCAAGACATCGAGCGCCACCGCCAGCCGTCCCCGCGGCACACCCATCATGAACTCGTATTGGTCCAGTTCTTCACGCCGTTCGTCCAGAATGCTCATGGGTTGAATTGTATCGTTCCGCCGCGGCGTGAATAATAGAGCGGCAACAGGAAGAGACAATTTGCAGTCAACAGGAGAGTGCAATGCAGAAAAGCCGTCTATGGATGTTCGCCATGCTTGCCATCGCCGTATGCACGACAGCCTGCGTGGCGCAGGAGAAAAAACCGCTCAGCCCGCCGGGCCAGGCGTCGATAAAGTTCGATGACGGAAAGACGGTCACCATCCAGTACAGTCGTCCTTCCATGCGCGGACGGAAGATATTCGGCGGACTCGTGCCGTACGGCCAGGTCTGGCGTACCGGAGCGAACGCAGCAACCAGTCTCCAGACCGACGTTGACCTGACCATCGGCGGCGCCAACGTCCCTGCGGGCAGCTACACCCTTTACACCCTGCCCGGCATGAATAGCTGGAAGCTGATCATCAACAAGCAGACCGGCCAATGGGGCACGGAATACAGCGAAGGCCAGGACCTGGCGCGGGTGGACATGAAGGTAGCTCAACTGCCATCGGGCATGGAGATGTTCACCATCTCTCTGGACAAGACGAGCGCGACCTCGGCCATGTTGAAGCTGGATTGGGAAAACACCATCGCCAGCGTGGAGGTGAAAGAGAAGAAGTAGCGCCCAGGACGAAGCCGGAGCCGAATGGAAATCCGGGGCCGATCCCGATTCTATTTCTCTGTGTCTCAGTGTCTCTGTGGTGAATCTTTTTCCGCCCGCAGCTGGCCTAGCCATTCGGAAAGCTGTCTAGTCGCGACAAGTCTGCCGTGTCGTCGAACTCGATTCCGAAATGATCGCGCAGGCATCGGCGCACTTCGTCATCGGTGCTGAGGACGGTCTCCTCGCGACGGTCTGCGGCCGTGATGATCAGCCGCCGGTTGGCCACGGTGATGCGGCCATCCCGTGTTGCCTTGCTACAGATCCAGCGTTTGGTGAAGCCGGACTCTGGTGACGTTTGATGGAACGCCGACATCTCCTCGTACTCGTTGAGCTGGCGCGGCACGTCGCGAAAAACGTAAAGCGGTACCTCGCCTTTGTCATCTTCACGCAGCAACTGCCACTCCTCTCCAACTGGCGATACGAGATAGCGGTGCCCATTCACCTGATCGGCGCCACCGGCGCGAAACACGATCGGATCGACAAACGAGTCTCCGAATCCGACATCCACCAACCATGGCTCTTCCAAGTCAACCCGTAGCAGCATGTGATCGAACTCGGGGCCGAAGCCGCCATTGTCGCGGCGCACCCGGGCGGAGAGCATTCGAACGCGGAAGCCCAAGGCGATCAGCAGTTCGCAAAAAAGCCCATTCAGTTCGTAGCAGAAGCCGCCACGATGCCGCCGCACGATCTTGTCATACAGCAAAGCAAGGTCAAGACAAATGGGAGTCTTTAGCGCAATATCGAGGTTCTCGAACGGGACGGCGAACAGATGCTGACGGTGCAAGCCGCGCAACGCGGCAGACGAGGGTTGACGCGGGCCGTCGTATTCAATGCGCCGCAGATACTGCCCGACATCCATAACCACACAGATGGCTCAGACTACACGGGCAGCTCGCCTTGCAGCCAGCCAGCCTCCTGCAACTTCGGTTCCGCGGTCAGATCGAGCACGAGGTTCTCCAGGATAAGTCGCTTGCTGGGAGGATTGGAGCGCAAAGCGAGGTCGGCCCGCGCCACCCGCCGGATGGCACCGGTCAGTTCGCGGCGCGACTTGTAGCGGCGCGCCTGCCGGATAATGTCTTCCGCGGCGAAGGGAGGTATGCGGAAGCCCTGCCACAAAACCTGCCACAACGCGCGCGAGTCGCGCACATTCCGTTCCAGAATGACCAGCATCTGGCGAAAGGTGCGCGCCAGCATGTACAGGTGTCCGATGGCAGCCTCGTCGCCGTCCCCGGTACTCAGGATAGCGTCGAGTACACCCAGCGCACGGGCGCGGTCGCGCGCCGAGATGGCGTCGGTCAATTCGTAGAACGACCGCTGCTTGGCGGCGAGCACCATGGTCTCGACATCGCCCAGCGTAATCCGCTTCTTGTCGCCGACGAAAAGGACCAGCTTCTCCAGTTCGTTGGCGACCATCATCATGTCACTGCCGAGAGAGTCCACCAGTTCTCGCGCCGCGTCGTTGTCCAGCTTCACATCCTCGCCGCTGGCGGTTTCCATCGCCCACTTCACCGCGTCGCTTTCGTCCACGCGGGCGAACTCAAGCACCGTGCAATACTCGCCCAAGGTCTCGCGGATGCGCTCGTAGCGGTCTTTGTCGGTCAGGTCCATGCGGCGCACGTCGGTGGGAATGTTGATGTGATCGGCCACGAAGATAAGCAGTGCATCGGGATTGGGATCTTGGAAGTAGTCTTCGATGGCGCCGAATTCGTCGTCGTGTTTGCCGCGGCCGTAAAGATTCTTGACACCCCGAATGAAGAAAACCTGGAAGGGCGACATGAGAGAAGGAGTGCGAGCTTGATCGAGAATGTGCTGCAGTTCCACCTCGCTCAGGTCCATGTCATAGACGCTGAGTTCCCGCACCTCCGCCGGCACCAGGTGTTGCAGGATGGCGTCGCGGCAACGCTTGCGGAAAAACGTCTCATCGCCGATGAAGACATACCCCGGCGCCAGTTTGCGCGCCTTCACATCGGCGACGAAGCGGTCCGAAGCGGCAAAACTGCGCACCTAGTAGGCCTCCAGGATGTCGCTGACCAGCGTCTGGGCGAAACTATTCGCGATGCGGCCCAGGGCCGGCTCCTCTTCCTCGAAAAAACTCGGAGCATCTCGCGAAACCTGGTATTGCTCGCGGTACAGATAATTGGGATTCTCCCAGAGTACCTTGCCCTTACTTGTGACCAGCGAAGCACTCATCGAGACTGTCACCATGCCCGAAGAGATGCGTCCGGTGGCAGGGTCATAGGTCAACGGACTTATGATGGCGGCGGTGACCGTTCCGGTAAGGGTAGCGTCGGCGTCGCCATCGTTGGTGGTCACCACGCGGTAGTTGGTCCGGCTGCGCAATTCGCGAATGACGTCTTCCGTGATGGTTTGTTCGATGCGGTAGATTGACGTTCCGTTAATAAAGGTCGGCACATACAGCGTGTGAAGGTCCGTGGGCAAGCGGACCGCTTTGCCGCCAGTGTGGTACCCGCAACTCGCGGTGGCGAGCAGCAGCACGGCGATGCCAGCAAGCATTAGCCGGCGCATGACTTGAGATGTGGTCACTGAACGGTTCCTCGCGGACGAGCGGCGATCATGCTCTCGGCGCATTCTACCGCGGTCAGGGCCGCGATGCGCAGGTTGTCCGATGCGGCCCATAGCCAGAAACCGTTAGTCTGTTGCGAATCGCGACGCACAAACACCTGAACTTGCTCCTGTCCCGCGGCATTGACGTTGCTGGGCGATTCGTCTCCGTTTTGCAGCACGTCGACGTGCTCGCCGGAAAGCGCCGCCGTCAGTTCTTCCGTCTGAGTCGCCTGCTCCAACTCAAGATAAAGCGAGAAGGCATGGCCGTGGAAGATCGGAGCTTGCAAAAGCATCAACGAAGGCATGGCCAGGCGCTCGCCGACTAGCTTGCGAAAGTGCCGCTGGATACGGCTTTCGACCGCATTCAGCGAGGACAGCGCCTTTTCGCCATAGCGGTCGATCAGGTTGAAGGCCACTTGCCCGTCGAACACGGCCTTGGGTAGCTGCTGGAAGGACAGCAGGTTCACGGTCTGCTCGTGCAATTCGTCCATGCCACGCTTGCCATGCTCCGAAGCCGGCTGGAAGACGGTAGCGACGGCGCGCGCGATGCTACCCACCTTCTGCGCGCGCAGCATCAACATCGCCAGCACCACGGCGGCTGGATGAGCAATGGTCACCGGGGCTGGAGTGAAGTCCACGCGTGGACTTAGGCCTAGCTCGCGCTCCACCCACGGAGCGCGCAGCAGCACGCCTTCTTCGTTCTCCAGTCCGTAGGAGAGATCGATAATGTCGCTGCCCGCCTTGCGCGCCATCGGCCAGGTGTTACGGGTGAGGGTTTCATCGGCTGCGAAGAAGGTGAAGTCCACGTTCTCCAGGTGTTCAGGAAGGACGCCCTGGATGAACGTGGGTTCTTCGCCTACCGCCTCGAGTTGGCCGAGCAACTCATCGTCATCGAGTAGACGGATATCCTGCGCCGGAAAATTGCGGTCGCCGAGGACGTCCTTCAGTTCGCGGCCCTTCAGAGCGCCAGCGCCTACGATAGCTACGCGAAACATGGCGCCTCAATGTCGTCCGCGGGGGAAAACACCAGCGGTGCGGTTTGGCTCAATTTCATCAAGCGTGCGATGCCTCGTCTTGAGGTGGAGGCGGCGGCAGGGTGGGCCGCCGGAACACGAAGGAAAGCCGGGCCAGCACCCCCGCAAGGATATAGACCAGCGCCAGCACGAATAGTACATATTGGGAAGAAAACCAGATCAGCGCGATGACCGCGCCAATCACGATAAGCCAGCGGAAATTCTGGGTCTGGCCAAAGTTGATCCCCTTCAGGCTGAAGAATCGCCAGGTGCTCACCATGAGGAAAGCGAGAGCGAAGACGAAGACGCCCCATCCGATGGAAAGCCACCAGTACTGCAGCGGATTCCCTTGCACCAGGTGGACAACGGCTGCGACCGCTCCTGCGCCAGCCGGAATGGGCATGCCGACGAAATACTTGCGTCCCGGGCGGCCGGGGTTCGAGGGCTGGGGATTCACCTGGATGTTGAAACGCGCCAGGCGGGAAGCGCCGGCCAGCAGAAACACAAAGGTCGCGATCGCTCCCAACTGAATGACGCGGTTGCGAACGTCGGGATCGCCGGCCAGCGGCAACTTATGGAAGCCCCACATCCACGCCAGGACCGCCGGTGCCACGCCGAATGCGATCACGTCGGCCATGGAGTCCAGTTCGCGGCCAAAGGCGCTGGTGGTGTTGGTCAGCCGCGCTATGCCACCGTCGAAAAAATCGAGCACAATGGCGACGCCAATGGCCTTGGCGGCGTGATCGAAGTGCCAGGGATCGGACGCCGTACCCTGGATGGCTTGCGAGATGGCGTAATACCCCGCGGCTATGTTGCCGGCCGTGAACACGGAAGGAAGGATGTACAGTCCTTTCCGCATCCGGCGCGGCTCAGGTGAATCGTCTCCCCGTCGCATCGGCTGCTCGTTCATCGCACCTCCGCCATGTTCCGCAAAAAAGGCAGGACGGCACGACTCCGGGCCACGGCCAGAACACTGGAGCCGCCCTTCACGTGGTCGCCCACCCGCACTTTCATCTCAGCTTCGGCCGCGAAGATCACGTCGGTGCGGGAGCCGAACTTGATCAGCCCCACCCGCTCGCCGCGCGCCACATGATCGCCGATCTTCTTGGTAAAGACAATTCTGCGGGCCAGCAGACCGGCAATCTGCTTAAACACCACGGTACCCGCGTCTCCCTGGACGGTGACAACGTTCTGCTCGTTCGCTTCGGCCGAAATGGCTCCCATGGCGTTGCCGAACTTTCCCTTCCGGTACTTCACATCGGTGATGACACCAGCGACCGGGGAACGATTGACATGCACGTTGAATACGTTCAGGAAAATGCTGATCCGGGTCCGCGGCTCCCCATTTTCCTCGGTCACGGAAATCTCCGTCACCTTGCCGTCGGCGGGAGAAACGATGGCGCCTTCGGCCGCCGGAATCTCGCGCTCGGGATCGCGGAAGAACCACAGGAAAAATGCGGCCAGCAGCAAGGGAATGACTGCCAAGACCGGCAGGGTCAACCATCCCACCAGCACTGCCACGGCGATGAAAGCCAGCCCGTAATAGATGCCGTCGCGAACCATGGATTCTTTAGATTATAGAGCCTGGCCGTATATCGCGTGGCGTGCTGTGAGACACACACTGAGAAAACCGACTATGCACGTTGGCGTGCACCCGCGGCAGAGATCGGGTGTTCGGAGGAGGAGAAGCGTTTTCGAACGGGCGAAGCTTATTGGTTCTGATCTCCTGTCTCTCGTAGCTAGAGCGGTTTCAGAGTTAGCGTAGACCTGACCGGGTAGTGCGGACCTTCAGGTCCGCGTTAGTAGCGTTTTAGAAGAACCGGGCTTAAAGGCCCTTCCATCCGGAGCCTTATAACGCGGCGCTGAAGCGCCGCACCACCGAGCGTCGGTCTTGCTCCGGGTTGGTATTGCTGCGAAGGCGAAACTTCCGCAGTTCACACTAACGCTGAAACTGCCCTAGATATTACTCAGCGCCTTTCACGAAGGACTGTTGCGGATAGAGGCTCGCCGCGAATCTCGATGTACAACCACTCTGGAATTGCTCTGGCCAATTGCCAGGCTTCGTCTCAAACGTCTCCTGCCTTCGCTGTCCCGTTGGTCGCTCAATCAGCTCCGTGGGCGGCGACAGCGACCGACGATAGCGCTGAATTCTTTTCTGGCCAAGGCGGGAGGAGTTTCACCAAAACCCACAGGATGACAAACGGGAGGACCGTCAGTACGACCGCCGTCAGCAATCCTTCGCGAGTCGCAAAGCCCATCTTGTAAGTGGTATAGCCGAGAAAACTCTTGGAGAATAACTGCCCGCCAATGACGACATTCCAGCGCATGGCGAAGATGCCAATCATGGTCAAGCACCCAGCCACCACGTAAATCCATTTGCGCTGCTTCTCCGCCAGCTTCAGCACCTGGGTCGCGCCAATCAGCAAAATCGGAAGGACGGTACCCAACAGGATTTGAATCACCACCTGCGACAGGTACAAACGGGTGTGGACCATGAAATCGAGGCTGCGGAAGGATTCGTCGGCTTCGTAAATCCGGTGGATCAGGTCCAGCATCTCCAGACTGAAGTCGATGATGAAGGTGTAGAACAGGTATTTCGCCACCGTGTCCACGCAGCCCATATCAATCGGCTCCCGGCGAATCCGGCACATGAGCATGTAGAGCAACAGCACGATGGCAATGCCCGAGACCATGGCGGAGAAAAGGAACACGACCGGCATCAGCGGCGAGGACCACCACGGGTTCGCCTTCACCGACCCAAAAATAAAGCCGACATAGCCATGCAGCAGAAACGCGGAGGGAATACCGATTACTGTGACCAGCCAACCCACCCGTTCGTCGATATGCAGCGATCGCTCGCTGATGTTGCTTGAACCTAGCGTCAGCGCCCGATACACCAATCGCTTCCAGCCGGTTGTGCACTGGGACATCACTACGATGTCGTGCCGATAGTCAAGCCAGATTTCAACCACCAGCACAGCCAGCAGATACCACAGGTAAACGAAACCAAACATCGCCATCGCGGAAGATCGGTGAGGCGTCAGGTACATCTCGAACGACCGCTCCGGATGTCCTAAATGCAACTGCAAGGGCAGGGGAGCGACGATCAGGAAAGCGAGCGCCGTCAGCAGGGCCAACCGATACGTGGGCTTTACCGCCTTAACCATGAACACCCGTTCCAGCGACGCAAGAATGAACGCGCCGGCTACCAGCCCTGTGAGGAACGGATAGAGCACGATCAGGACGCTCCACTGGAGCTCCACTTCATTCGGGTACATGAAGCCTTCAACCGGAATCTGCAACAGGAGCTCCTTATCGCACCGAGCCATCCAAGCCGTAGTAAAACAGCTTCGAGCGGGTGGCCAAGTAAGGTTTCAGGACTTGCACGGCATGAGTTTTCAAGAACTCGTGGATCGGATCGTTGGGATTCTTCAGGTCAGCAAGCTGGCGAGCGCCGGTCGGACAGTTTTCGCAGCAGGCGGTCGTGAGGCCTTTCGTGATCCGGTGATAGCAGAGCGTACATTTCTGGGCAGTTTCCTTCTTCGGATCGACGAAACGGCATCCGTACGGACAGGCCTGCACGCAATAGCGGCAGCCGAGGCAGTATTTTTGGTCCACCAGCACCACGCCATCGGGACTGACAAACGTCGCACCCACGGGACACACCTGGGTGCAAGGTGAGTCAGCGCAGTGATTGCACATCTTGGGAACGAAGAAGTTTTTCCCGTCGCTGAAGCTAGACGGCGGAAACCCGTTCTTGCCGCCATCGGGCGAATCCACCTTGGGGTTTTCAATGTCAAAGTCGGAGACATGATAGCGTTCGACCCAGGTACGGAAGTAGCCGTCGGGGACCTGGTTCTCCATCTGGCAAGCACGCACGCAACTGCCGCAGCCAATGCACTTGGTGATGTCCACCAACATGCCCCACCAGTGCTCCGTCATGTTGTAGTTGGGTGAAGTCTCAGGCGTTCCCGCCAGGATGCTCTTCCAGGCAACGGCGGCAGCAGGCAACAGAATGAGCAGTTGACGGCGAGTCATGTTCATTGGCTGCCTCCCGCAACCGCGACGATGGCGGGACTGTGCGGCTGGTGGCAGGTCTCGCAAGGGGCGCCGCCCGAGTGCTCGGCGGAGACGACCTGGGGAAAGTTCTTCGGCTTGGCAAGATTCGCCTCATGACAACGGAAGCAAAGCACGGCCGTGTCCAGCTTTGCTGGCTGGACCGAGGCAGGATCGTCGGCGTGCTTCGCAAGCGGCCCATGGCACGCCTCGCAGGCAACTCCCTTGTGCACGCCTTTGCTTTTCACTTCGAGGATGTCGGCATGGCAGCTCTCGCAGACTTGATGGCCGGCATACGAAATCGGTTGCGTTGCGGCCTCTTTGACCGCATTGCCCCGATAATGTCCGTACTGCCCAAAACTGCTGGGGACAAGAAAGCCGCGCAACACCAGGAACAAAACGCCCCCCACCAGGAAGACCGATGCCAAACGGAAGAGGTGACCTGCATCTTTGAAGATCTTCATAGCCGGATTTGCAACCACCCATTCAGGCAATCTTTGCTAAGGGCATTCTGGCTGGAGGGGCAAGAAAGACGGAAGCCCCGCTGTGAGCAAGGTGCGGCTGAGGGAGTTGCGCCGGAGCGTGTCACGGATACGCGTTCGTACGTGAGGGATTTTGGTCGCCCAGAAGTTTGGGCAGCGACTGCTGGCTTGGTGACTCGATGCATTCCTGCGTTCTCCACATGCGTCCCTGGGCTTGGGCGGCTTCTTTGAAGCTGTTGACCAGAAGCTATCTCATAAATCCGGTTGCACAGCTTCAGCCGTGCCGCAAATGGCCCGTTACGGACTGGGCTTTATCCCCCTGAGGTACTTGGGTTTCGCCCGTTCCGGTATTTATGAGATAGCTTCTAGATATAAGAGAACGGTCCCAGGCCGCCGTGTTCCACGTCACATACAGTGGTGAGCATCCTCACTTGCTGACCGCGCGACTCAAAAACAAAAAGCCCCGCATTGCGACCACGCAGGTATGGCAACTTCGAAACGCTCGAAGGCACCAAGCCTCATCTCTGCTACGATTTGAACGCGCCACAAGATTGAAGTGGGGCACTGTTGGAGAGGTTCGAACCGAATGGTGACTCAGGGGCGTGTTGGACGCGCCGTTGTAGATCGCAGTACACCCCGAAGGCGTCGGCCCGCCAATGTCTATTTTGAAAATTGATAAACTAGGTCGGCAGAAGTGGATTTCACCGGGACAATGCACGGCTCCGGCATCGGGTAAACCAGCAATACCTAAAGAGTGAATAAGCGGCGATTCCGCCATAACCGGAAGGTAAGCAGGTTGAGCGTGTAAACCATGGGAACGCTGAAGCAGGATTTCCGTTATGGACTACGCATGCTGCGCAAGAGCCGCGGCTGCCGTCGCCACCTTCCTGGCGGCGGTCGCCATCACCGCATCGTATGTCCCCGCTCGGAGGGCGACGCAGGTGGATCCCATGGTTGCCCTGCGCAACGAGTAGCCGGAAGCAAGCCCGCCTGCGGTACCATGTCCAGCACCATGTTTCGCAGGCCAACATTCGTCATCTTGCTGGTGCTAGTGGGCTGTCTGCTAACCTCCACTGCATGTGCCAAGCACGGTCACGGTCCGGCGAGCTCGGCCGACAACACGCCCACCAGTTTCGACTACTATCTGCTCACGCTTTCCTGGGCGCCGGAGTTCTGCGCCACCCACGCCGGCAATGTGTCGTCGAGCGAGTGCGATCCCCAGCGGCACTTCGGCTTCGTCGTGCACGGTTTGTGGCCGGAGAACGACGACGGTTCGTACCCGCAGGATTGCGCCCCGGCACAGCCGGTAGCGCAGCCGACGGTCCAGCGCATGCTGGCGATCATGCCGGCTCGCGGACTCATTCAGCATGAATGGGCGACGCACGGCACCTGCAGCGGGCTGGCGGCGCAGGATTATTTTGCCGCCATCGAAAAGGCATTTCGACAGGTACAAATCCCGCCGGAGTATCGCGCGCCGGGGCAGGCCATCCAGGCCGGTCCCGCCAACATCGAGCAGAAGTTTGCCGCCGCCAACCATGTGCCGGCTGGCGACTTTCGAGTGTCGTGCAGTAACACGGAATTGGTGGCCGTGGAAGTGTGCCTGACGAAAGATTTGCAGTATCGCCAATGCGGCCCGCGACTGCGCGATTGCCGCGCGCCCCAGGTCACCGTCCAGCCGACACCGTAGCGGGGAAGAGATGGTAGGCCCGGCTGGAATCGAACCAGC
>PLQW01000198.1:177-2935 GCA_003160215.1 Acidobacteriaceae bacterium | reverse complement strand
GGCGGACGAGGCATGCGAGGTCGGACTCCGGATGAGGTCATTAACGAACTGCTGCTGCCCGGCCAGAAAAGACTGATTGAGACCCCAGATGTTCTCTATGCCTTGTTCTGGGACCGTCAGCGGCGCAAGGTGTCGGAGGGCGGATGTGTGCAATTGTACGGCGAGCGTTATGAACCAGCTGATGGCGAGAGTCTGGCTAAGCTTTTTCTGGAGATTGAACGGGATGTCCTGGTGGCCTGCGACCCAGCCAATCTGGGGGAAGCCATCGCCTTGGACTTGGATGGCCGATTCCTGGGGCGGCTGCGGGCCCAGAAGCTGATCACGCGCGGGCCGGTTAGTCACGAAGACATTCGAGCTTCGATGCGGATCAGGCGCACGGCTCGCAAGGCGGTCGCCGATTACGTCACTGGCTTATCAGGGATACGGGCTCGTGCCCGGGGACCGTACCGAGATCGCTCACCTCCAGGATCGGGCCGAAATGCCCAGGCAGAAGCTGTCGCCGCCGTCAGTTTTGATACGGCCGCAAGATCTCGAACCGCTGCCCGACCTGAGTTCATCGACGACATCGTTCAGGAACTGACGGAAGGAGAATAGCCAATGGCTCTTTCCTACGCGGTACGACGGCAGCTGCTAGAGGCGAGTTTGCCGGAAGCCACCGAAGTTCGGCTGGAGTTACAGGATTACCTGGCCGGGACCGGCATGACACCACCAGACTTTGCCCGCCGCATCAACTACGCCCGGGAGACGGTCTATCAGTTTCTGAATGGCCATTACAGCCGAATCTCCTCTAACGACGGGCTCATCCGGACAGCGATTCGCGACTTCATTGCTGCTCATCCGATTGCCACTCCCGTCATCAGCTCAGGCAAGCTCTATGAAACCGAGAATGCACGTTTGCTGTGACGGTACTTCTGCGAGGCTCTGGACCATGGGCGGGCCTATTATCTCTACGGCGCCCCGGGAACCCAGAAGACCTACGTCCTGCAGCACCTGATCGCAGAATTGAACCGCTCAGAAATTGCCAAGAACGGAGAAGGCCGAAGAGCTTACTACATCTATGTTCGTCAGGGAATCCACTCCCTGGACCTGATGAAGCGGGTGGCCTAGAGCTGCGGGGCGATCGGAATGGGTACGGTCGACCGGATTCTGCGCAATCTGCGTTTCGATCTCGGCCAGCGCAAGGTCCTGTTGGTCTTTGACGAAGCCCAGCATCTGTCGATTGAGTGCCTGGAGACCCTACGGGAACTGCTGGATCAGCCGCCGCACTGCGGGTTGCTGTTCGCTGGCACCCACGAGCTGGAGGCAATCTTCACCCGCCAGGCCTTGGAGCTGGAACAATGGCGTTCTCGGTTTCATGCTGGCCAGGCCTTGCCCGGCATCTCCGAGGAGGAAGCAGCCGACATCGTGCACTCTGAGCTAGGGTTGGGATTGTCGCAGCGGAAACTCAGAAGCTAATCTCGAAGTCCCGGATCACGGACCTACGCAACGGTGGCCAGCACAGCTATGTCTCGGCCCGGCGGCTGTTCTGGGTGATTCGCGAGTTGCAAGCCGTCGCCAACCAAGAATCAACCCATGCTCCTCATCAATAGTAATAAGGCTGTCGTGAGCGAGACCCGGAGCAGCAGCAGCCAACAAACGTCCCCCGCCTTGTTCAAATCGCAGGTAGCGTGGTGGGCAGGCCTCAGATCCTCGATCGACGGCTAGGGAATCCGTGAACGTCCAGATACGCTGCGGGAACTATTCGCCAAGTTTCTTCGTCACACTGCGAGCTACTATAGCTTTGAGGCGGTTCGCGACGTTTCTCTTGAAGTTCCAAAAGGCCAAACCTCGGGTAGTGGGCTAATTCCGTGTTGCTGGAGGGCGGGACTTCTTCCGCACCTTATCCGATGCGATTAGTCGGCGCTCCAAGTGAGATTGCGTACGGACGCCACCAATGACACGCTCACACCGCGTTCCAGGAGCAGCACCACACGTGGGGCAGAGCACTTTCAGGGCCTGGGCTTCAACGAGAGGGCTGGATTTCATTTCGTTATTGTGAAGGTCGCCGAGTATGGAGTCTGGTCAATTTTAAACAACTTCGAAGCTTTTGCTTATGGGGCCTCGGAAGTCGTTCTTGAGATCTTCCTTGACTGCTTTTGTTAGTGCCCTGAGTGCGGGTACTTTGATATCGCGCCATCTACCAATGACCGTTCCGCAGCCGCCACAACTGGCAATGGCGTCGTCAGATCTGTCTGGAGCAGAAATGTCGTGACTGTTCGAACTTCAGATACTACGGGGATTTAGGCGTTTTGTTACGTTCGGCGTCGAGTTTCGAGGCTCGTCCCTCAAGGTATTCGTGGAGCTTATCGAAAGACTGAAAAATCTCCGCTTTCACCATCGCAATCCGGGCTACTTCCTCGAAGATGTTGGCGAGGTCATGTTCGCCGATATTTCGCGCAGCGCCGGCCTGCTCTCGGAAGTAGTACGCTTTGTGCCTCACCACAATCCAAAACGCACCAGGAGCAGTGCATACTCAAGAGTTCCCTGACATCAGGACCTAACTTGTCTGTGGTGTTTGAATGGCCAGACGCGCGGGACGTCTTCGGAGCCGGCTGAATGAGCGGACACTTCTGTCGTGGGCTCGGACAAATGAAAGCTTGCGTACAGCCGATTCAAGCAGCCCGGTCATAGCGGTGATGCAACCCGCCCACGCGCTGCCGGCAAATCACTGTACCGTTTTCCAGAGAGCGTGCCCTACTAGCCGGCGTTTGCTTGTCCA
>PLQW01000198.1:0-127 GCA_003160215.1 Acidobacteriaceae bacterium | reverse complement strand
GACCCCATTTTGCCAGGGACTTTGAATCGAGGTACGGACCGGTGTCATCTTCAGCGGGCGGATCGACGCTGGCACTTCCAATCCGTACTTCGCATCGTGGTCGAATAGGAGAAATCTGGGCGCGGAA
>PLQW01000094.1:240-6180 GCA_003160215.1 Acidobacteriaceae bacterium | reverse complement strand
TTCACGAATAATGCGGACTAGTAGAATCGAGTTTGACGGCAGTTGATTGAAATTCCATGGCGGGTGGCCGGGTAGCTGGTGCCCCGAGCGAGTCTGAGTCGATCGGCAGCCCATTCGCGGCCGGGAACATCTTGGACGCGGCTGGCGTGGGGGATACGGCTACGCCGCGTAGCGCAAGATTTCCACCTCGGCGTTGCGGGCAACGGCTGCCTCTGCCCGCTGGTACACTTCCTGCGCGACGGAGCTGTCGAGGTAGTACTCGCCACAGTTTTCGCAGACATCGGCGGGCACATCGCGGACGACCACTACCGTCTTCCCACGCTCTAGCGTAACGGTCACTGTGCCCCGACGGGTCGTACCATTTTTACAGAGAACGCACGTCATGGTTCCCTCCTGGTCTTGAAGTCAGTGCCCCATAGCTCAGGGTCGGGGCGATAGGCCGTCACCACATAACAGTTTCCCGTTTCGCGATGCCGGGCAACGAGCGCATGAAGCGGGGCCCGCTGCGTGAAATTCAATAGTAGTGCGCTGGGATAGGGCGAGTCATCAGGATAATTCGCGATGACCTCGCCTGATCGTATGCTTCAAATATCTCGTCAGGCGGGATGCTGCGTTGAAACATGCGCTCGATGGCATGTCGAGAGAAATGGACGCTGTTACATTCCACTGTCAAACGCCTCGGGGTGCCTAAGCCGCTCAACCCGACCAGTTGCCCGCCCGAAACCGGTACAGACATCTTTGTACACCTGAATTACGGTAGAATCGAATGTTGAGCGCAGTTCCTTGACCCCATGTCACTGAAGCAGTCGGAAGCGATCGTGTTGCGAACCTATCCGCTACGCGAGGCTGACCTACTGGTGACGCTGTTTACACGGGCCGAGGGTAAGGTCAAGGGCATCGCGCGCGCGGCCAAGAAGTCGAAGCGGCGTTTTGGCGGAGCGCTGGAGCCGCTGACCTGGGTGCGGGCGTATTACGAAGACCGCGAGGGGCAGGAACTGGCGCGGCTCGATTCCTGCGACATCCTGGAGTCGCCACTGTCGGCAACGGTGGACTACCCGCGGGTTGTTGCCTTGGAGCACGTCGCGGAAATGCTTGATGAGTTGCTGCCGGACCGGGAAGCGAACGACGCGATCTTTCGTCTGGCCGTTTCCGTCTTGCATCAGCTGCGCTCGGGTTCGATCTGGATGCCGCTGACCTACTTCCAGCTCTGGATGGTTCGGCTGGTTGGATTTTTGCCGGAACTGAGCGAGTGCAGCGCTTGCGGACAGGCCCTCAATGGCAATCGCGCGTTTTACCATGCGCTTGCCGACGGCCTGATGTGCGTGCAGCACAAGCGGCTGGCGTCGTCGGAACTCGGGGCGGAATCGCGCCTGCTAGCAGCCCAGATGTTTCGCGCTCCGGTTGACACGTTTGCGGAGGAACCTTGGGCGGTAGGTCAGGGCGCCGATCTACGACGGTTCCTAGTGCAGATTCTTGAGCGCCATATCGAGAAGAAGCTGGTAACCGCCAGCATGCTGGCGAAGCTGTGAACGGGTAGAGCGGGCCTTCAGGCCCGCGTGTAGGTCGCTAATAAGAACAGGGGCTTCAGCCCCGCTGTATGGGCTCTCGTCAGGAAATCCTCTTGTCTTCCTCGCAAAATCCGCTGACCTTCCAGCAACTGGTGCTGCGCCTGCAAAATTTCTGGGCCGACCACGGTTGCGTTCTGCAGCAGCCCTATGACGTCGAAGTCGGCGCTGGAACCATGGCGCCCGAAACCTTTCTCCGCGTGTTGGGTCCCAAGCCTTATCGTGTGGGCTACGTGCAGCCATCGCGCCGTCCCGCCGATGGCCGTTACGGCGAGAACCCGAACCGGCTATTCAAGCACTTGCAGTTTCAGGTGATCCTGAAGCCGCCGCCAGTCAACGTACAGGAGCTTTATCTGGAGTCACTGGCCGCCATTGGTATCGACCTCCGCAAGCACGACATCAAGTTTGAGGAAGACAACTGGGAGTCGCCAACGCTGGGTGCCTGGGGCATCGGCTGGCAGGTGATGCTCGACGGTCTGGAGATCACCCAGTTCACTTACTTTCAGCAGTGTGGCGGCATCGATCTCGATCCCATTTCCGTCGAACTGACCTATGGACTGGAGCGCATCGGGGCGTTTCTGCAGGACGTGGACAGCATTTACGACATCACGTGGGTCGTTGGCCCCGATGGACGCGCGGTGAAGTACGGCGAGATCCGGCTGCAGGAGGAATTGCAGTTCTCGGTCTACAACTTCGAACGCGCCGATGTCGAGAAGGCGTGGAAGCACCTCGGGCTGTATGAGTCCGAGTGCCAGGCGTTGCTTGACGAGTACGCCGCTGGGACGGCGAAGCCGAAGCGCGCCAAGGAGGCGATTCCCACCCTTTCGCCAAAGACAGGCGAAAGGATGGGGCACCCAGCTTTCGAGAAATCCGACAATTCTGGCGAAGAGCGAACAGCGAACAGCGAACAGCGAATAACAGATCGTCGCCGTTTTCCCGTGCTGGCCGCATTTGATCTCTGCCTGAAGTGCTCGCACTTGTTCAATATCCTCGATGCTCGAGGAGCGATCAGCGTCACCGAGAGGGTTGGCGTGATCGCGCGTATCCGGGCGCTGGCGGTCGGTGTAGCAAAAGCTTACGTCGATCAGCAGAAGGCCGCCGAAGACAGCGCTCCTGCGTCGGAGGAAAACGGTTCTGCGAAAGTGGAGCAGTTGTCGGCGGCAGGCTCCTAACTGGTTTCATCGTTGGTCTCCCACCCTTTCGCCAAAGACGGGCGAAAGGGTAGGGCACCCAGCTAAGTGCTAACGGCTAATTGCTAATTGCTTCTTATGCCTGACTTCCTTCTCGAGATCGGTACCGAAGAAATTCCCGCGCGCATGATCGATAGCGCGCGCGACGAACTGGCTCGCCGCGTGGGTGACCTCTTGCGGCGCGAGAGACTTATCGACACTCCAACGCTACAGACATATTCCACGCCGCGCCGCCTGGCCGTCCTCGCGGCCGGGATTTCTCCCGCACAGCCGGACATAACCGAGCAAGTCACCGGGCCTTCGATGAAGGTCGCCTACAAGGATGGAGCGCCAACTCCTGCAGCCGCAGCGTTCGCGCGCAAGCTTAACGTCCCCGTCGATTCGCTGGAGAAGATCACGACTCCCAAAGGTGAATACCTCGGTGCGACGGTGAAGAAGAAAGGGCGTCCAGCGGCAGAGATTCTTGCCGAGTCGCTGCCCAAAGAAATCGCCGGCATTTACTGGGCGAAGAGTATGTATTGGCGCGGCAAATCGGCGGAGCGATTTGTACGTCCGGTGCGCTGGCTGGTTTCGCTGCTCGATGGCGAAGTTGTGCCGCTGGAGTTTGCCGGCATTCGCGCCGGCCACGCCAGCGAAGGCCATCGCATTCTGTCGTCGGGACCGCTGCCCATCAATCGGCCCTCGGAATATTCTTCGACGTTAGCGAAGGCTTCCGTGGTAGTGAGTTCCGCCGAACGCGAGCAGCGTATCCGCAAAGCGCTGGACGCGGCCACTCGTACCATCCCTGGCGCACGCTGGCGCGAAGACAAGTCTCTGCTCGACACGGTTGTGAATCTCACCGAGTATCCATCCGTAGTGCTGGGCAACTTCGATCCAGAATTTCTCGCGCTCGCCGATGAAGTTCTGGTCACGGTGATGCGCGACCACCAGAAGTATTTCGCCCTGGAAGACGCCAGCGGCAAACTGCTGCCTCATTTTCTGGCGGTTCTGAACACGGACGGTGATCCCGATGGGCTGATTCGCCACGGCAACGAGCGCGTACTGCGCGCCCGTTTCAACGATGCACGCTTCTTCTGGCAGACGGACCAGAAGATTCCGCTGCGCCAGCGCGTGGACATGCTGAAGGCGGTGACCTTCCAGAAAGATCTGGGCAGCTATTTCGACAAGACGATGCGGGTGCAGAAGTTGGGCAGCCTGATTTCCGAGGCGATTCGAAATGCGGGCACACCTGTAAGGTCGGGTGTCGTGTTCAAAGCGGCGCTGCTGGCCAAGACCGACCTCACCACCGAGTTGGTGAAGGAGTTTACCGAGCTGCAGGGCATTGTCGGCGGCTTGTATGCCAAGGTCCAGCAACTCGATCCGATACTTCCCGCTGCCACCGCAGAAGCCATCGGCGACGCCATCTACGATCAGTACAAGCCGGAGTCGATGGACGACAGCGTGCCGCGTTCCGTCGAAGGCGCCGTGCTGGCGATTGCCGATAAAGCCGACAGCATCGCTGGAATGTTTGCGCTTGGCCTGCAGCCGACGGGCTCGAAAGATCCCTTCGCGCTGCGCCGCGCCGCGAATGGAATTGTGAAAATTATTGCCGAGCACAAGCTGCCGCTGCCCATCAGCAAACTATTTGCCGATGCGCGTGCGGAGTACGTGGGCTCCGAGTCCGCGCGACATTTTGATCCCAAGGTGAACTTCGAGGAGTCGATTGCGAACTTTATGCGGGAGCGTCTGAAGTTCTATCTCCGCGATCTGCGCGGCTTCCCATACGACACAGTTAATTCTGTCCTTAGTAAAGAAGACCTAACTCCGGCGCTGACGGATGCGGAGAATCTAGACTACGGGCTTGACCTGCAGCTTATAGATCCCAACTTAAAACGCGAACCTGAACGCCGACTTGACCCCGCAGATTGGCCGCCGCTGGCGGTCGATTTGGCTGCCGCCATCACCTCGAGAAGCAACACGCCTCAGCTCAAGTCCGCTGCCACCTCGTTTAGGCGCACGCGAAACATTCTCCAACAGGCGCTCGAGAACAACTTTGCGATCGGGCCTTTCAACTACATGCTGGCGAGCGCCGAAGAGGCGGGCGCAGTCAGGGTTATGGACGAGGCTGCTGCCGGTTTTTGGGCACTCTTAGAACGCGGGGAATACGGCGCCGCTATAGACAGAATGGCAGCCTTAGCAGATCCGTTTGAGCAGTATTTCAATACGGTGATGGTAATGCACGAGCACGAGCCCGTTCGCCGAAACCGGCTCGGATTCTTAGCTCTGTTTTACAAGCAGTTTCGTAAAATCGCCGATTTCAGCGAGATCGTTACGGAGAACAAGTCAGTTTGAACGCGGGGCATTAGAGAGATAGTGCGAAAAGAATTGTCATCACGAGCGTAGCGAGGGATCTGCTGTTCGCCGGTTCTGGAATAAAAGCAGATTCCTCGCGCCAAATGCAGGCGCTGGTAATGACAATTCATAAAGAAGAAATGATTTCGCTGTACGATTAATCGCAACATTCAATGACATCCAGTAGAGGACCCATCATGAGCACTCCTACCACCGAGATTGAAGCCACGGCGGCCGCCAACGGCAAAGCAGTTAAATATGTTTACTTCTTCGGCGACGGACACGCCGAAGGCCGCGGCAAGATGAAGGACGAGCTAGGCGGCAAAGGCGCCGGCTTGGCCGAGATGACCAACGCCGGACTCCCTGTGCCTCCCGGCTTCACCATCCAGACCGAGGCCTGCCGCGAGTACATGCGAAACGATGCCGTCTCGAAAGAAGTCAATCATCAGATGGATGAGGCGCTTCGCCGGCTGGAACAGTTGCAGAAACAGAAACTCGGTGGCGCGGACAATCCACTGCTGGTCAGTGTTCGGTCGGGCGCCAAATTCTCGATGCCCGGCATGANNTCAACCTCGGCCTGAACGACAAGTCGGTCGAGGGGTTGGCCAAGCTCAGCAGCAATCCCCGCTTCGCTTATGACTCCTATCGGCGACTGATTCAGATGTTCGGCTCGGTCGTGCTCGATATCCCCAAGCACGCCTTTGAGGCAGTTTTCGACGGCAAGAAAAAGCAGAAGAAGGCAAAGCTCGATACCGGCCTTGACGCCATGGCGCTGCAAGAAGTCATCGCCGAATACAAGAAGGTCGTGCAGAAGCACACTAAGCGCGAGTTCCCGCAGGACCCGCACGAGCAAC
>PLQW01000094.1:0-133 GCA_003160215.1 Acidobacteriaceae bacterium | reverse complement strand
ACGCGCAGGGCGAAGACGTGGTCTCGGGTGTTCGCACCCCGGTACACATTTCCGAACTGGAGAAGATCCAACCCGACGTCTACAACCAGTTGCGCGAAATCACTTCGCGGCTGGAAAAGCATTATCGCGACAT
>PLQW01000278.1:32385-55549 GCA_003160215.1 Acidobacteriaceae bacterium | reverse complement strand
TCGAGCACTCCATCCGTCGCCACCATTGCCGCTGGTGGAATGGCCTCCGGCGTCGCCCAAGGCAGCACCACCATTCAGGCCACGTCTGGCTCCATCAACGGTTCCACCAGCCTGACGGTCACCCCGCCCACGCTGGTGTCGATCACCGTGACGCCGACAAATTCCTCCATTGCCGCCGGGCAGCAACAGCAGTTCACCGCCACCGGCAACTACACCGACGGCAGCCATCAGAGCCTGACCAGCACTGCCACCTGGACTTCGAGCGCCACGTCGGTCGCCACCATCGCCGCTGGTGGCCTGGCTACGGGTGTGGCCGCAGGCAGCACGGTGATTCAGGCAACATCTGTCTCCATCAACGGTTCCACCAGCCTGACGGTGACGCCGCCCACACTCGTTTCCATCACCGTGACCCCGGCCAATCCCTCGATTGCCGCCGGGCAGCAGCAGCAGTTCACCGCCACAGGCAACTACAGCGACGGCAGCCACCAGAGCCTGACCAGCACCGCCACCTGGACTTCTAGTGCCACGTCGGTCGCCACCATCGCCGCTGGTGGCCTGGCCACGGGTGTGGCCGCAGGCAGCACGGTGATTCAGGCAACATCGGGTTCCATCTCCGGCTCCACTACCCTGCAGATACAGCATTCGGTTGCCCTATCGTGGACGGCCAGTACGTCCCAGGGAATTGCAGGTTACAACGCCTACCGATCCACCGTTTCGGGTGGCCCGTACACGTTGCTCAATTCCAGCTTGATTGCTTCTACGACCTACACCGACCAAAATGTGCAGAGCGGAATCACGTACTACTACGTGACCACGGCGGTCGATTCACAAGACGTGGAAAGTGCTTACTCGAACGAAGCTGCAGCCACCGTCCCGTGACCTACTGCAGCCAGTGAAGTGGCAGAAGGCAAACGTATCCTTGGTGACTGTAAGCTTATGACTTGAGAGATAAGGCGGGCGACGGATTTCTGATGGGGAAGGAGAATGACAAGCGCTTCGCGGGTGACATGGCTGTCGCGCTCTGCGCTTCGCCGCGACTCATTCGAATTGTGAAGGGGATTGAGAAGTGAGCTTGACGGCACGTACTCTCGGCGGAAATGCAAAAGGCCTGCGGGTGAGGAGACCGCAGGCCTTGATATCGAGCTCTTAGTTAGCTTGTCAGAATACGGACCAACGAACGCGACGAAGGAAGCCACCGAAGAGCAACGTCGAGCACGCTAGTAGCGCATTTACCGGCGGCTCTGGAACCCGCCCTTGCAGATTGCCGGTATAGCCTGTATCGGTCAAGGCGCTTCCGTATTGGAAAACGACGGTACTTGAGAGATCGCTCACGGTGAAACCGCTTGCCGTGGTTAGAGTGAACACAACCGCATTCTTGACGAGTGGGCCTCCACCTGTCACTCCCCCATTCCCAGTGGCTGGGTTATCACCCGCACTGAGTATTCCGTAATCCAGACCGTCCAGATTCGTGTTGCCACCTCCGGGGAAATTGCTGTGTCCGCTGCCGATACCGAATCCCATGGCTGTTAATCCATCGTTCATGCCGTGCACGCCACCAGCCAGACCGCTGTAGTATCCGTAGCCACTAGCAGCATTGGTGATTGTTCCGTAATACACATGTCCCCAGCGAAACCGAAACGGGGGTGAGGGTCTTCGCTGAATCGAACCATGCCGAAGTAAGGACATCTGTAGGAACCAAAACGTCACTCGTGGAGGTGTTCGTCAGCGTGACGGTTAACGTTATTCCAGACAGCGAAAACGTAGCTGAGGCGGCCAGACTTCCGTTGACCCCGACATAGGTAACATCGGCTCTTGCCGCGAGTGGGCAAAGAACCCACGACCGCTGTTCCACGAGAGGGTCGCTGAAGGCACTCCGAAGCGCTTGCATTGCAACCAAGGCTGACTCCGTAATCTTGACGGGCTACCATAGATACAAAACCCACTGGCATACCTGGCGGTGGGTTTTCGATGCCTCCGATCCTTGAAATTTGCTCTTAAGAACTTTTATTGATTCACTCCCCGCCCGCTGATGAAACCCGGTGACGATGGACACAAACCTTAGCCCGCCCTGTCGCGCGGCACCGGCATACCCGGCGTTTACGTCCTCCGAATCCTGCTTCGCTGTCACCCTGCCGGTGACACCATCGTGCTTGGCTTACCGCTGGGACGATGTACCTCTCAATCCCGGAAAGCACTTCGAGAACATTCATAGGCGATGGTCACGTCTGGCACCCGATAGACATGAGGAACGGCACGGGCGCGCACGAAGTCTACATTGCCCGAGGATATGCATCCAATTGTGTGATGGGAATCCTGCACTCTACTGCTATCGCAAACCCTGCATCCTCCTGGCTCTTTTCGACGCGCACGACTTCACCTTCACCCCTCAAGTAAATGGTCCGAGCAGCCACTTCTCCCTTTAGGCTAATGATGAAGGTCACGATTGTGTGCTGAGGGATCCTGGCAGCGCTTTTCAGCAAGAACCCGCCAATGCTCACGTTCTTGACGATGCCTTGGACTTCGATGGCCGAGTTGTCAGCGTGATACTTCAGAGACACTGGGCATTCCAGGATGAAACGGTAGAATCTTCTCTCTCGCCGACCGCCTGTTGCTTCCAACGCAAACCAAAGCGGCACCATCCCAAATTGAAAAGGAATTTTCATAAGAAAGTTGTAGTGCTCTCTTTTACCGAAACATGTCGTGTGAAATCGTTACCACGAAGCCAGAGGCCATACACCATCCCCTTGGAGCCCGAGTTCTTGAAGTTCTTAGATTCCACAGCGTCACCAATTCCTACATATTAGCGAACCGCTGGCTGTGCTCTGCCCACCCCACAAACCGCAGTAGGACGAACAAGTCTGCCAGAAATACTAGGAAGAACATTGTCCCTCCTTGGTGATGTAGCCAGACGTGCGGGAAACCAAAATCTACATAAACTCCAAGCATCGACAGGGTGAAGATTCGAAATCTGTTGTTGGCGATGGAAAGAAGAATTGCCGCCAGAATGACAAGGCCTCTGCCCCAAGCAGGCTCGATGAAGCCAATCAGAACGGCTCGAACCAACCGAGCCGAACCGCGACCTCCACTCCAAGAAGATCAGGGCAACGCTAATGGGGAGGATCAGAAATATGTGCGGGCATTCATCGTTTCGCAGCACCCGGGTGCAGGTTCACCGAGAAGGAATCACCGCCTTAACTTCCGCCGAAGGCTTGCTGACGGCTCCAGTTGCACTAACAGCCCTGGCTTCGTAATAGTAGGTATGTTTCGTTTTCACGAGGTAGTCAACACAGCTAGTGCCGCGAATCAGTTTCGTATTGATTTTTTCGTACCTTTTACCTGGATCGCGACGGTATACGCTATAACCTTGGACCACATCAGCGGGAGAATTACTCGCCGGAATACTTGCATTCCACGAAAGCTTGACGCTGTGCGGCTTGGGTTTGGATGAAGAGGACGCGGATCCCGACGGCGCAGTAGCAACTTTTGAGGCGGGGTCAGCTTGCAAATCGCCACGACAGTTTTGCGCGTCGCGGTCGTTGAAGCCGTTGGCCTGGGAGCTAATTCCAACAATCAGAATAGCGACATCCAGAACCAGCTTGAAGCATCTTGAGAATCTTGATGTCCCTTCCCGCACACCGCTGGAGTCCACTACCGACAGTCTGCGCGTGCATGCGAACATGTTTACTACAAAATTACTGTTCCGATCTGTAAATAGCAACCGCATTTCCCCCCAAAAAGCTCTTCAGGTCCGGTCCTGTTAGCGCCGGTTTAAAAGGGAGCCAGCGTGGCCGGTTTGAGGGTGGGCCAGGCGGCCGCCAAGTAGCCCGGAGGCACACTACGACGCCGACTGTGTGAGCCAAGGAACAGCAGTCACGGTGCCGAGTTTTTTCCCCGCCACAGATGCTGCTATTTCACGAGTGATCCTCCTGCGCCGTCCGCTGCTGCCGGAACTGCGGAATCGCGGTTGTGCTTGGTGTCGCTCTTGACCGACTCGATGACCAGGTACAGTTTGTCCGTGCTGTTGACCTTGCCCAACACGCAGTAGTATTCGCCTGGGGCGATGGTGTGGGTTCTGGTGAAGTCGTACAGGCGGTAGACCGGTAGACCCGGCGGGTAGAGTGGTCTTGCATGAGAAACACGGCACAAGTTCGATATTCCATACGGGAGAGCAAGAGCAGATGATTGGCGCTGATGACAAACATGGGGTGAGGATGTTTCAACCCACAGCACGGTATACGCGAAACCGTGACCAGCAAGCAAGAGGATTTAGAAACTGCTGTAGAGTTCGTACCGCGTCCCCGCCAACAGGGGCTCTCTCTGGTGGCTCACTGGCTCCGGCCTAAACCGGCGACAATGGCATCGTTTTTTGCTGGCGCTGACACGGCCCTTGATGTCGGAAGTGATCGCCCGTGCGACGCTCGTTACGCGAGGGACCTTCGCGGGGTCGACCGGGTCACTGACGAAGCCCATCATGCCGGCCAGCAGCGCGCGCTCCCGTGCCAGAATCCGTTCAATCTCTTCCTCGGTGAGCGGTGGCGTAACATCGTTTGGCGTGAGCATATTCAACTCGAGCGCCTGCGGAGGTGGCTCGTCGAGGAGGTTTGGAAATCGCGGCTCATCGCACACTCCTGAGGACTTAGGTGCCTTCAACTCAATCTGCGTGAGTCCTGACGACACGACAGGTTCTTCAAACCCGTTTGTCTGCAACCGAGATGGTTCTGGTTGTGTCTTCTCGGCGGATCTCTCCGGTTCGGGCAGAATCTCCAGAGTTGGCGATCCCGCAGCTATCTACATGTCGGGCTCTAGATTGGCAACAAAATCATCGAGGTGTACAAATCCATTCCCAAGAGTCTGAAGAGATTCAGCATCTTCAGGCTCTTGCAAGCCACACGCCCACTCGACCCATTGGTCTGCTTCAGGTCCCGCCAGAGTTTGTGGTGCTCCCTCCACCCCGGCCTGGGATCGTAATTCGCTGATCGCCTGGTCACGGAGGTGATTCAGTTGGTTTACACGGAGTGCCCGACGGTGCACAATACTACCGCGCTCCAACTCAGTCGCGAGAGCCAACAGACGGGAGCGCAGTCGTTCTACAGCCTTCGCCTCTAAACTTTTCTGTATCTTCCCAATGAGTGCGTCAAGTCCCTCTCGGTTCCGCCATGAGGCCTCGGGAAGCTCCGACGATACTAACGCACTCAGGTTTCGAGCCGATTCTGCGGCCATCGTAAGCTGCGCGATGACTTCCGCGATGTCGACCGATCTGGCAGCCTTGAGTTTTCCCAAGCTTTCATAGAACAGGGCCAGAGAGTCGTCCAGAGACGCACGGGTGGTATGCCACAATGAACTCATGTCAAGGCCCGACTCGCCTTTCAAACTAGCCTCGGTCTCCTTCTGCAGAATTGGCTGCCATCACAGGAAGTTGTTGCGTGTTGCCTTTTACTCCGCAATTGGAGGTGCTAATTTAGTGACCGCCGGTTGAGCCATCATTCTTCGCTCTGCCCAGCCTACGAGCGGCAGTAGGAAGAACAAGCCCGCCAGAAATACCAGGAAGAATACTATCCCTCCTTGGTGATGTAGCCAGCCATGCAGAAAGCCAGGGTCTACATAAACTGCAAGCATCGACAGGGTGAAGATTCGAAACCCGTTCTTGGCAACAGAAAGAGGAATTGCCGCCAGAATGACAAGGCCTTTGCCCCAAGCGGAACGAAGCAAGAGGTGGGTCAGTACCATAGTGGTGACCAACAACATCAGGCTAGAGCGAATACTACTGCACTCTTCAGCAACCTCAAGCGTCAGCCTAGGGATAGTCAGTCGGACACCTTCCTGTGACACCGGTACGCCTGCGATCACGAAAAGCAGACGGGCGGCGTACGCCGAGCCCTGTTGCAAGAAGTTTACGATGTGGTTTAACGCAAACTCAGGAAGAGGCACCAACCACAGCAAGAAGCACAGAGGAAACCGGACATCCGGGAAATACGGCTGCCGAAACAACAAACGAACGACCCAATCCACCACGTGACGACGGCCAACATGCCTAGTCTGCATTATTCATGAGGATCTCACGCTCTGAAGGGGCACGGCTTTCAGCCGTGCCACAAGGCCGCTTCCTTATGGTGGCTTTAGCCACCGAGGGACTTCGGTGTCGAGACGAAGTGCGAATTCCCTAAGGGGCTGAAGCCCAATTCCCCACGCGCACGTAGCGGCACGGCTGAAAGCCGTGCCCCTTCAAAGATTGCTGCCTTCAGCTGACGAAATTGACGAATAATCCGGGCTAGCGAAAGCTGGTCGTCGGGCGGCAGGCCACCTGCCCACCACCTGGCTCCGATGACGCCAATCAGAACGGCTAGAACCAATAGAGCCAACCCGGCACGGATATTCGGTTCGGGCTGGGCCTTTCGCGACCTCCACTGCAAGACAATCAGGGCAACGCTAATGGGAACGATCAGGAATATGTGCGTGTATGCGTTATTTCGGAGCGCCAGCGCAAAGGTTGCGGCGAGGCTATGCCACCAGAAGACTGCCGAAACCACAAACAGGAAAACAAATCGGCGGTATGGGGACGAGAGGTTCATTTTACGCGTTCAACTCCACCGCCGCGGCACTCGCTGCCTTCGATCTTCACTGCACGTCACTGGGTATCGACTTCGTACTCGAGATGATCGCCAGCCGCCTTGGCAAAAGCTAGCTTGGCTCGTTCCGCACTCGGGCCCTCAACTCGCCACTGGTCATTGCGCTCTACCACGCGCATTTGGCTGCGTGCTCGCCACCACTGATCAACCTCTCCCGGAAGGGCGAACCATAGTCTGTCTCTCGACCCCCGGTGACGCAAGAAGCCCAACAAACCGCGATAGACATCGCGTGCTTTCTTCTCGATGATGTAATCCGGATGGATGATAAAGCTCACCAAGCCGTTCTTCTTCACGATTGCCTCGGTTTGCATCCTCCACAGATCCAGGGAATAATCCTTGAGCAAGTGAAACAGCATGTAATCTTGCGTTGTTGTGACAGGGATTTCCAGGACGTCGCCAACGAAATATGGCATCACAGTACAACAGCCGCCCCGTTGTGGGTCGAGATGTGCGACATTGGGAACCGACATGTCGAAAGAGAAGTTCAGCGCATCGTACCAGTCTTGATTTCGGTACAACACTGCAGCCCGAAAACCTCTGGCGCCATAGATCTCTCCATATCTGTTAATCCTCTCGGCGCGCCGCAGGAACTGCGCCTTATCGCGAAAGAGATGCCCGTCATGATTGAGGTCCTGGATGCCTATCTCGAAGCCTCTGTCGCTGATAGATTGAACCAGGTCGGTCGAGATCTTGTAGCGTCCCTCGGGTATCAACTGAAACGATGCCTTGATGCCGAAAGAGTCATCTATGTTCATTAGCTCTGAGCAGAAGCTCTGCCCTCTGTCGGCTTCAACGTCATGAGTCAGGACGATGCAGCTTTCAGCACCATCGGGCCAGAACCAGACGAACGGTATCCTGTCCACACCTTTGGCCTTCATCGACAACAACAGCGTTTGTTCGTTTAGGTTCTCGACGGTCGTGTCCACTGGCCAGTGGGGAAAAATCAGGTTTTGCCAATCATTCAACCGGGCCCTCTGAACGTGCTTGCGGACATGGACGTGCATTAATGGGCGCAAAAAGTAATATGCGCGCCTTAGGGATTGCGTCCATGAGTTCAAGGCGCTGAGACTAAATTGCTTGGCGTAACGCTCAAGACGCAGGTTGTCAATGACATCCGTGGGGTTGAACGGTACCAGGACGCTTGAGTCGTCAGTCGTCACATCGTTGAAGGTGTCATAGAGGACGGCATCAGCTCGGCTTGCGCGAAAACCTGCTGCCGACTGTCCATAGCAGATCGTGTGCTGCCCGAATCGAAAATAACCTGCGTCGCCGGACAATTGTCCTTTAAGCTTGAGATCTGCGAAGCGATCTGGACAACGGTAGTGATGAAGCAACGCGGTGTTCATCGGGTTCCGACCATGGAAGATCTTGTAATATCTGGAACCTCGTAACCATAACCAGCCCAGAGTGCCATATTCTGAACCGACAACCTTGGCGCCTGCGTGAAGGAGCATTGCCGAGGTGTGGCACCAAAGTGTGCAGGCCTCTTGATCATGCGATGCACTGGCCCTCACTCAGCCTAGCTCGGCTTATGGTTTGCTCCCTGTTGAGGGACTCCGAAGTACGAAGCCCAGTGCTTCGGGGCTAATGCTCGCGCCAGCGGCAAGGCAGCAACACGGTAAAGCGCGACCCCGACACCCGTCCCCAGAGTGTTGGTGACCACATCCATAAGACCAGAATCTCGCGTCGGAAGGTATGCCTGAAGAACCTCTATCGTGAGACTGACGATTGCTCCAAAGGCAATGGTGGCCAACAACGCGTGCTTGACCTGCCGTACTGAAGTAAAGTAGGTGCAAACGAAAAAACCTAAAGGAACAAACCCAGCGATGTTAATGAGGATGTCATCCAGATGGGGCCCCTTTCTATGGAATTCTACCCACGGCGGTTCTAAAAGGGCCTGATGCACAACCAGATATCGCTCTGGAATATATAGGTCAACTCCCGATCTGACCTGGTCGTGGATGGTCCTCCCTGTCCGCTCATCAAAGAGGTAGAGTGCAAGTGCCGGATTGCTCTCGGCCACCATAGGTTTCCCCTTCCGCATCCAATCCTGATAGTGCTGGGCAACTTGGTCCGAGGTAAGCTGGCTTTTGTAAATCGCCAGGCCTAGCAACTGTCCAGACCAGCTGTTGCCCTGCATGGGTGAGTTGGCAACAATCAGCTTCCCCACCAGATCCTTAAGGGAAACCCCAAATTGCGACGAACGCGTGACCAAATTGCCATTGGTGTAAACTGCCGTGTCTTGCCCGTCCGAAGTGACAGTTATGAGCGCTTGCTTCCTCCGAAACACTTCGTCAACATATAAGTAGGTCTGACCATACTCATACTCACCGTCGCGCTGCAATATGAGCTTGGTATAGTATTGCTGCAGCAAGAATTGCCGACTGTTCACAGGGTTGTAAAAGGCAATGAAAGTGCCTTTATCCCAAGTACGGCGCGGCTTCAGCCACACCTCAAGGCTACAAGATGGCCCATCCGAACTGGCCGGCTCAAAGTGGCCGGAACTCACAACAGTGCCGTAACGATCGATACGAATACCGTTCTGATTTTCTAACCACTGCACCTTATTCTTCGGAGAATGGAAAGGCCAGAGCCCCACGACCAGAATACCGCACAAGATCAACGCGGCAAGAACACCTATCGCTTTCTGTGGAATGTAAGTCCTCCACGGCCGCCTGGTCCAGCCTGGTGAGCGAGCGCTAAGAGAAGGGCTCGCTCATTCTGACCAGCAACAAGGGCTATGTGATTAGGGAACGATCTTCGCCGACAGCGTGATCGCTTCGGCCATCCTCGACCGCCTGCTGCATCATTCGACGACGATCAATATCAAGGGTGAGAGTTACCGACGTACGTTAACTTCCACCGGGGCGCAGTGATCCTGTAGCAGAATCAGAGGATTTGCTATGGGACAATCATTGTGTCCCTTTGCGAAAAACCCTGCGATAGGCTGCCAGCAGATTGGCGACGGAATAGTCCCAGGCCAATTCCTCTTCAACCCTTCTGCGCCCGAACTCACCCATTCTTCTTCTTTCATCGGGATTTTCCAGCAGCCATGCAATCTTGGTGGCAAAATCAGCTGCCCCTTTTTCGTTATCGGCATACAGGGATGCTTCCTGGGCGCTGAATCTACCTTCTTTCAGATTGAATTGCACGATGGGCTTGCACAAGGCCATGTATTCCATGATTTTGATCATTGTGGACATGTCGTTCATTTGGCATGGCCTATCCGGATTGACGCAGACATCGGCTGTGGAGAGAATCTCCAGCAATTGTTCTTCGGGAATCCTTCCCGTGAAGTTGAGCATATCGTCGAGACCCTTATCCTGTGCCATCTTCCGGAGTCCAGCCAATCCAGGCCCACCACCTATACAAGTGAAATGAACGTCACGACGTCCCGAGCCTTTGATATGCAGCGCCACATCAAGCAAGATGTCCAAGCCCTCTTGTACGCTCATGGTTCCGACATAACCGATGAGGTAAGGCTTGCCGTGCTTCAGGGCAGGTTGGGGGGGGACTGGTCTAAATGTTCTTAGGTCTGGTCCATTGCGGACAATGAATACATCCTTCGGATCAAGGCCACCTCTGGTCACGGCGCGGTCCCTGTAAGTGCTGTTGGTAACCATGACGACGTCGCTGAAATGGTAGGTCAGACGTTCAAGCCACGCCTGGGTCCTGTACAGAACGTCCTTCCTGCCGTATTTGGAAAGATATAGTTCCGGACTTACGTCATGATGATCGAAGATGTACTTGATCCCCAACAGTTTGAACGGCAGAGCAATAGAGAAAATGTCGTCGGGAGGATTACAGCCCTGAATAACATGAAAGCCACGCCGCAGGAAGATCCACCAAGTGTAGAAGAACTCCCAAAAGAGCGACCAGCAGTATTCCCAGAGATAACCCAAGGGAGTGCTTCTTTCTTTTGGCACAGGGTGCCGGTAGATCCGAATCCTATTGATAACTTCGTGCCTTTGCTCGTACCCTTTCCCAGCGGGACACAATACAGTCACTTCGTACCCATTCTGGTGCAGCGAGGAGGCCTCCTTCCAAACACGCGTATCGAAAGGAACGGGTGCGTTTTCCACGATGATAAGGACCTTTTGCTTCACGACAAGGGCTCCCCACCCTACAACAGTTTGTAAAGTCCTGCGAGCGCACAGAGCATGGTCGCCTGCCCCCAGTGCAGGGTTGGGGTTTTATTAACCAGCCATCGCGAATACCGGCGATAATAGAAATAACCAGTGCGATCTTGCATCTGCTCGATCGTCCATTTGGCCACTTTCAGCGCCAGTCCCAAGCCGTCCGGATCGCGGTCGTAGAAGAACACAAGCGTGTCGATTGCCTGCGAACAGCACTGGATGTCGATTGGCAGTGTCTTGTGGTTGTAGTACTTCGGAGTTCCATCCGGCAGGAAGAAGGTATTCTTCCAGTACTTGTACCCGCTCATCAGGTTCTGCTCGAAGCGGCGATCGCCCGTGCTCTCTGTGTAGTGTTTAAAGGAATCCAGCACATAGGCCGTATGGAAGTTGTCGATCCAGTGGCGATACAGCGCTTCGCCGTAATACCAGGATCCGTCGAGCCTCTGGTGACGAGCCGTGTACCGAATCGCTTTCTCCGCCAAACCTCTGTAGGACTCGTTTCCGGTGAAGGAGTACGTGCGAGCCAGCAGGCTGGCGGCGAGAGTGTTGGCGTTGTGAACCTCGGACGAATGGATCGGAGTGTAAGCGATGCAGACCGAGTTTTTTTCGTGCGGAAACGATTTCACGTCACGCAGGGTGTGCTCGCAGGCGCTGACCGCGACCTGTAAATACCCGTCCTGCGGAGAGCGCGCACAGGCATCGAGAAACGCGTGCCCGATCAGTGAGGTCCATACCACCGTCGGTACACCCTCTGGTAAGTAGAAGTCTCCTCGTGCTTGGTAATCGAAATGGTTTCCCCAGCACGCCCCACTGTAACCCTTGCACTGGTTTTCAAGCAGCCATTGCAGCGCAGATTCCGCTTTGTCGCGCCAAGCCGCGTCACCCGTGGCTTCATGAAGGCGCAAGAAACCTCTAGCCAGAAAGCCCATTCCTTTGGTGGAACGGCTCTTGGCAATTCCCAGCAGGGGGCGGAGGTTCAACGGGAACCGGCGCACTCCCTGCTGGAGTGCCGTCCGCATGAACGTGTTGTTGAAGGTGAGGGGGCGCAGAAACCTTGCGTTCAGGCCGTCGAAAGGGTCGTAGCCACGGTAATCATTCGCTTCCAGCCAATCGGATAGTCGACGTATGGATTGGTACAATTGATCCCGGAGAGCATTGCTCCCGCCTTGAACCCCAAGCTGCTTACCAGCAGATGCTGTCATAGTTGTCATTTTTGCTCCCGTCATCGGTAATCCCGACGAAAATCCACCAGAACCTGGTCGTCGCGCAGCGCTCAGGCACGCTCGGGAAGTCCGGGCGTTGGTCGCGGAAGATTCGATTTACAACACCGATGACCCTCATGGTTACTTTCGTAACTTTCGTACATCACTTTTGAGCGCGTGCATCACCCGACATGCCATAAGCTCGTGTTAAGTTCTTGAGGCCACGGTTCGCTTGCAGTTCGCATGAGAATCGCTCGGCTGTGCGAGGAGGTCGACGAACGTGAGAGATTGTGAAGTCAAATGCAAAGTCTGCCAACGAAATAGCATAAGACCTGAAGAGTCGGAGGCATGGCCCGGGGTTGTTCATCCAAGCGTCCCCATTCCGGGCAGCCGCGGAATCCGTCAGGGCACAGGGCTCGCGCGATTAATCGTCGTTTTCGTTGGTTTACTCCTGCCTTGTGTACTTCAGGCTACCACCTACACTGTGAAGGCAGGAGGGGGAGGCAACTACACCACGATCCAAGCCTGTGCCAACGCTACTGTGGCCGGAGATACCTGCACGGTTTACGCTGGAACATACAACGAAGTGGTTACGCTGTCGCACTCAGGCACCGGTACCGGGGATGTCTGCACTTCCTGTATCACGTTCCGAGTCAACCCCGGCGATACCGTCGGTCTTTATGGCTTTACGGTCGCAGCTAATTACGTCGTCATCCAAGGATTCACGATCACCGATCCTTCGCTCTCGCATGCAAACGCAGGGATTTATTTCACCGGCTCGTCCACGGGAGTCCATATTCTAAACAACGTGATCACGCTGGTTGGAAAGGGATACCCCTGCATCAGCACGAGACCGGGAACGCCATCGCACAATCTCATCATCACAGGCAACACGATATCTTGGTGTTCTTCCGTTCCGGGTGGAGGTAATGCTAATGCTAGTTCTGGTGCCTCTGTCTATGCCGATCACTCGCTGATCGCGAATAACGACATTTCAAAAGCCATTAACGGCATCCAACTGTCTCAGCCAAACGAAGTCGTCCGTAACAACTACTACCACGATACGAACGACGCAGTGGACTTCCCTGGTTGCTCTGAGCCTACTTGTGATACCCACATTGACATGATTGAGGTAACTGCGCCCACCGCTGTAAACATTGTGATCGAAGGCAATCGAATGAACAACACCTTCGGCGTGGGCGGGGCACACAATATAATCTACTCCGCTTCGGTATCCGGCGAGTCTGTCCACCGCTTCAATGTAGTTTACAACATAGGAAGTTTCTTGCTGATCGCGCAAGGTGGTTACTCCGGCGTTCACAGTTATAACAACACATTGGTCACAGCTAATCTCGAAGGACATAACTATTTCGTTGCCAGTTGGTCGGCATCATCGACTAATGGAACATATCTGAATGAGTTGATGTACAACGTAATTAATCCCCCTGGGTATGCAGGGGCTTATTACTATACCGTAGATGCCGGAAGCACTCCGAGATTTGCCGGCGGCAACAACCTCGCCTTCGATACCAGTTGTGTGGCTGGAACGTTAGCTGGATGCACGACGGGCCGCATGCTGACCGATCCGGGGAACCTCTATGGCGACCCGAAGTTCGTTAATCCTGCCAGCGACTTCCATTTGCAAGCTGGTTCGCCAGCGCTGAATGCCGGACGCTACCTTACAACCGTGGCGAGCGCAGACAGCGGTTCCGGGACGTCGCTCATCGTGAACGACGCGGGTTTCTTTCAGGATGGATACGGAATCAGCGGTGTGCAAGCCGACTGCATCGCGGTCACGATGGTCACGAATCCCGTCTGCATCATGGCGGTGAACTATCAAACCAATACGCTGACCCTGGCGAGCAGCATCACGCGTTCGGCGGGCGACCCGGTGTGGCTCTATTCGGACTCCACGGAGAGACAGGTGCTCTTTGGGGAAGCCCCGAACATCGGCGCGATCTTTGATGTGGTGTTACCTCCGGCACCCCCGACGAACCTCACGGCCGTTCCTCAGTAATTTCTCAGACAGCCGCTCTGGCCCTAATCCACATGTCGGTCCGGTACTTGGCAGCTCGAAGCTGCGTGTACAACGCCGGAAGTTTAGAGGTCTTACGGAGAAGTACACGCTTGACGATGTCTTTGACAATTATTCCCTTCATGAACCGCAGTTTGATAGCTGGATATTTGTTGACGCTGATGATTTCAAAGCCGCATTGTTTCAGCATCCGTAGAAGGATTTGTTCTGAAGCGAAGCTCAGTTCATAGGGTAGATCGAACGGACGAGGGTGTTTATCCACTGGCAAACTGGCTGTATCTCCCGTCTCCAAAAGAACTTCCCCTTTTGGCCTCAATCGTTGCCTGACCAATCGGAAGAACTCCGGCGGGTTCGTCAGGTGAGAGTAAACGTTTAAGAGTGAAATAGAGTCGTATCGTTCATCGTGAGATGCCAAATCAAAGTAGCCAACATCTAGTCCCCTCTTACGAGCTGCAGCGATTTTGTGCCGATTCGGCTCTATTCCCTTGGCGGCCACATTGCCTTTACAGAGTTTCTGCAAGGCCACCAGCAATTCCCCATGGCCGCAACCTATATCCAACCAAGTTCGCTTCCGACCCTGTAGCTCCATTCCATAAATGTCTATGAGTACTTTACGATAGATGGCCACCTTGGTGGCCATGTAGTGTCCAGTTGAGTTGAGTGTTTGTTCTCCCTTGTGAGCACCCACTTTCACACTTTCGTCGATCTCCTGATCGCTTGGCCGCGGGTTCACGTAAAGCAATCCGCAACCAGCACACTTGACGAGACTGCAGCCGTTTTCCGTAGCATACAGTGTGTGGTGCGTCGAGCCGCAATTATAGCAAGACACTTCGATCATAGAATGCCCTCGCTCGTAGTCGAGCCTTTTTCGTGATACTACTTCGCTCCCTTTTCTCATCGGCTAGAGTACGGTGCTCTTGACAGCGCTACCCGTCCCTGCGACGACCGGGGAGGGCTGTGAATACCTGCCCCGCGGGAGCGTCTCACGCAAAAGCCGACCGACCTGATAGAGAGGTGCGCACCCTTGGTGCAGCAGGATAACAGCGCCCAGATAAAGAATGCCGAACAACAGAGAGATCGTCACGATCCGGCAGGCCGCATTAGCCGAGCCGGACGCCTGGACAAACGACGGAAGTTCTGGAATGAACAGAGCCGATACGCCGCCCGCCAGCATGGATGCAAGAAAGTACTTCCAGACGGCGCCGATCACCGGGGCGGCCCCGAGGTGTATCGGCCTCCCTGCATACCACAGCGCGGGGATCGTGAGGATCCAGAGGGACAAAGTCCAGCTCGCAGCAATCCCCGCAGGACCCCAGTGTAGGGCCAGAAGAAAAAGGAGGAAAGTGAACCCGAATTCTACAAGCCCCCAGCGGAACCAACGGTCCGCCCTGCCAATAGAAAGGTGGATCCAGCCGTGAGTGCCGTAAAGGAACACTACGCCGAACCCGGGTCCGAAGAAGCTGAAGATCCGACCCGCCGGCTCCCACCCCGGTCCCAAGAGCAAACGAACCACATCTTTGCCGACCAGAGTGAGATTCGCCCCCACTCCCAGGCCCCAAAATGCCGCGACCGACATGATGCTCAAAATAGACCGTCTGTACTCCGGGGAATCGCGGTTCAATCGGCTCAGGGCGGACACAGCGACATTCGTGAGAGACTGCACAACGGCTGAAAGGGCGAACAAGTCATATGCTTTCTTGTAGAAGCCGAGCGAAATCGCGCCAAAGCGCCATCCCACAAGGAGGTTGTCGACGTTTCTGGCGAAGTAGTTGACCGCGAAGCGAGCGTAAACGTGTAGGGCGAACCTCACCATGGAGGTCGTGCCGACTAGGCGGCGTGGGAAGCGAGGGATCCAGCGACACAGCGTCCAGGCCCCGACGGATGTGCTGAGTGGCCGCACGACGACCCCAGCGACAAGCGCCCAGTACCCCCACCCTGCCCAGGCGAGGAGGATCGACACCGCCACGGAAACAGCGCCCGCGAGAATGTCGTTGACGGACACTGCGGAGAAGCACATGGCCCGCTTGATGAGGGCTAAATGCAGAACTGAGGTACTGGTGATGAAGATCGTCGCCGACACACCAACTGCGACGTGAGCGACCCGTGGGTCGCCGTAGAACCGCGCCAGAAGCGACCCCGCTGCAGCCAAGCCGAAGGTGAGCAAAATGCCCGCGCCTAGGTTGATCCAAAAGAGGTTACTAGCCATGGCATCATTGATCTCCTCCCGCTGTAGAACAGCCTCCGTAAACCCGTTCAGTCCGAAGTTCACAAGAAGCAGGCTGAAGGTGGTCACCATGGCTACAACTCCAAAGTCCGCAGGCGTAAGCAGCCGAGCCAGGACCACGGTTGCGATCATCTGTACAGCTAGCCCCCAGCCTTGGGAAAGCAACGTCACCCCAGCGCCTCGTACTGCGAGGCGTCGTAATTCGCTGTCTTCAGCTACAGGGCGGAACGCGCCGCTGGCGTCAAATGGGGTCAATTGGTCCACCGCATAGACGTGCCTTCTGGTCAGTACTCGCCAGGGCCACGGCCTTCTTGCGATCCCGGGCTGCGACCACTGGATTTGAAAGGCACAAGCTCCCGCGCCACCCCTTCACATGCATATGACTCTGATGCCATAACCTTCCTACTCGGGATCTGCAATGATTTCGCAGCCCGGATAGCTGACCTTGATCTCGGAATCTACCCAGGGGCTATTTATGATTTACCCGCGAAGATGGGTGTAGACAGATCAGAGCCTTTCCTTTCGCTCTATCATGTCATCGACTCGCTGTAGCAAGTCCAGGCCACCGTCGAAAAACTTCCGGGCGAACAACACCTCTCCACGACCGTACATGTCGTCAACACATACTTTGTCCTGGACCTCGAAAAGCGCTAGGTGCTGGTTTCCAATCATTGCAGGATGGGCGCCCCGGGCAGACCAGTCTTCATACACGAGATTTCTTCGGATTTGCGATCTGAACGCCGAGTTGCCCAGGATAGTCTGGAAGAACGACTCTTCAGGCGCAAACGTATTTCGGAAGTAGCGCTCCACGTGCCGATTGCTTTCCATGAATCGTAATATGTATTCGCAGGCATCCCGCGACAAAGCCCACCAAGTACTCCCAGAAAACGGTTCTAGTTCTGCTAGGTATTTTTTATAGTCACGTTGAGCCAAACCTAGCTTCGCCAGCGCCCTTACGGCGATGCGACGAACTGGCTTGTCGGACGGAAACCTCAGGGTGTTAATCCGATAGATCGGCTTGCCTGGCGCCGGCATTTTCACCAAGCTTATGAATTCCAAGCCACGATTGGCTTCCAGGAATGCGCGAATGTACTTGCCACTTCTCAGGGGATAGTCGCTCCCGCTGAGAAGCACAAAATAGTCGCAGCGCTGGGAGCTTTCGAGTGCCTGCCGGATGAGCAACAGGATCGCTTCGATTCCGGAGAACTCACTCCAGTAAACAGGCACGCGCTTCTCGCTGAAGAAAACGTTCTCTCCGCGAATGCAGGAAAACTGTTCGATGCTGGTCTTTTGGTCTATATGAATGAAGAATGCGGAATCCCCCGATGAAAGCGTTCCGATCGCCCTCTTCAGAACTTGCGGATTCTTATAAGCAAACACCAGGTAGGCTATCGCGCTCATCTCTTCATCTCCTGTCGGCCACCAGCAAACCCAGATGGGCCGGGAGTGCAGTCAGCGTACCGCTCCGCCAATTCGGCGCCTAATTTCATAGCGTGGGAACAATAAAGGACGTGCGAGCCAGTGGAATTCCGATACGTTGAGGCTTTTGATCATGAAAGAGAGGGCCGTGTCGGGCTCGGTCTCATCTGACCGAATCACATTCGTCCACAACTGGCCTGAGCGGCTGGTTATGTGTCCCCACACGACGCAACCATCCGTGCGGGTAGAACGTGAACCCATATTTCTCGTCCCTCGCACGATCCACCTCGAACTCGCGCCCGCAGCTGCTCGCAAGGAAATCAACCAGCGCTTCCATTGGGCCCGGCCCGTGCGTCCGGTACACCGGGTGCCCATTCACATTTGTGTCCTCGACCACCAGGTAGCAGCCGGGAGTCACTAGGGGAGAATAGAGGTCAAGCTCCTTGCGCACGTGAGACTCGGAGTGATCCGAATCCAGGATCACCATCACCCGATCCGTAGGGCGGATCTGGGAGCGGATCATAGCGACTGTCTCCGGCGCCGTGGAAGATTGGGTGATGAACTGGATACGACGGTGTTCGGGATATCCTTCCGGGCAGCGCCTGATATCCACAGTGATCACGCGGCCGCCCGTGTCCATCAGGTCGAATAGGTTGGCGAAAAACAGAGCGCTGCCGCCCCTGTCCGTACCTGTTTCCACGATCAGATCCGGGAGTGTCTCCCAGACGACCTCATGGTACATCCACAGATCGGACGGAAGCTTGAGAATTGGGACGCCTAGCCAGTGAGTCTTGTTCCAGCCCCCTACCCCGAGAGAGTACGTGAGGTAGTGGAACCCCGTGCTGACGGGACGCCAAAACCAAGACAGGAGTCTCTGCCGCATTCATCCCTCCAGATTAGGAAAACACTTGGCAATATAAAGCGCATGCAATCTACGAAATGGCCTCACACGATACCCTCGCCCAAGCCCAACGCCAAGCACGTGATCAACCTGGGGTTCATGGCCGGCCAGTTTATCACCGTCCTCCATCCCGAGTGCCGGCTACTCCGCAGTGACGGTTGTAGCCAGCAGCGAGGCCCGCTCGCTGGCGGCTCTGAAGCCGCTCATACTACGAAACGCGAATCTCAGATTCATCGCTGTGCTCCCAGTCCTCGGCTGCCCAAGGCCAAAACTGGCCACTCGCACTCAGCGAGCTCAATTCCAATCCGACCGAGGGCTCAGACGCAAGAATTTTCGAAGAGCCAATGATGACCAGAAGCAATAATATCCACGCAAGCGACGTCATCCTGAATGCAGCCTCCGTGAGGCTTTCGAACAATGTGGCCAGGAAGAGACCAAGTAACAACGAGCCCCGTTCCGGATCCTCCCGGAAAGCGGCGATCACCCTTCTATACCCAGTCAACAGGAGAAGAGCGAGGAGGGTGACACCTGCCCAGCCCAGATTCAGGTAAACTTCAAGGTAGCCGTTGTGTGCCGAACTGATGGGAAAATTCGGCAAGGCGTCCCTAAGGGCCTGCAGTCGGTCTCCAAGCCAAAAGCTCTCGAAACCTGTCCCGACCCACGGGTTGGTGTGTTGGCTCAAGACCAAACTCCAAATCAGCTTTCGTCCGGAAAACGTCGAGGTCTTCCCCAATGCCTCGACGAGATTTCCCCCCGGATCAAAAAACAGGGCAGTTACGGAAATACCGAGCACAGCGAGAACAAGCAAGTGCACGGTAGTGGGCTTCCGTGAAGGGCGGCCCGCCAGCCACATCACGCTTCCGGCCATGGCAAGCCCTGCTATGGATGTCATTGAGTTACACATGTAGAGCAGCCATACAATTGTCACGATGATCGTGCCATAGGCCAAAAGATGGCGACGCCGGTCGGGATCTTCCCGCTCGCGATAAGCGGCCCAGAACATCCACAGGAAAACGATCCCATACATCATGCAGATTAAACCTAGGCTGTTCTTCTGCATCGTGACGCCGGTGGTCTCCTCCGTCCAGCTATTCGTCAACCTTCTTCCCAGGTTGGGGTAGTACTTGATGAAGAGAATCGACAACGGAAACAAAATGAAACCAAGGCGAGTGATCAATCGCTTGAGCACGCCCATCGGGTTCGGCTCGGTCAAGATGATGAGGACCATGGCAAGGTCGCCCAGCGCCTTGGTCCATCGCTTGAAGGCAACGAAAGGAAAATCAGACCAGAGGATGCTTACCGCGCAGAACAAGAAAAACAGCAGGACGATCTTATTTCTTGCCAGCAGCGGCCCCACCCGGTCCATCCTGCTGATCACTACCGCCATGGCGGCCAAGATGAGAACCATGAAGACGGCCCGGTCAATAGGGCTTCCTTCCACGTAGGCCTCGGTTGCGTCGACGGAGTTAAGATTTGGCGCTACTCCAAGCCATAGAGAAACAGGCCGCGAACTTGTCAGGAAGAGCCACACTGCCGGAAGCCAAAGGGCTTTGGACATCCGCGAGTCCTCATCCCGGTCGAGGTAGAAAAGGCCGAGGATACCGATTGCGTAAATGATGGTAGCGACGATGGGGGGAATGTGCATGCCTAAAGGGAACGGAGCGCAGGGAACAGGTTATAGGGGCGTTATGATTGATGGGTGACCAAATAAGAATCAACCAAGGGTCACCTATCGCGATCTAGCGGTTAGGGATTAGCCTGCCTTTCAGCGGCGTCAATTGCCTATCCGATATCGTGGCTACGCGCGCTCAGACTCGACGGGATCCTGTTTCGAACCGCTTCCGTCACCCGAGCCAGGATGTCCTCGAACGATATGTCGCTGGCCATGCAGTCCGCGTCAAACTCGATTTCAAACTCTTCCTGGACCACAGCAAGTAGCGTCACCCGGGAGAGTGAGTCCCAATTGTCGGTTCCATCAGGAGTTGCCGATACAATCTCCACCGTTGTGAGTTCGGGAAAGACTGCCGAAAAGCAACTGATCAACCTTTGCTGAATTTCATGCATGGGCGGACTCCAATTGAATCTGAGGTGGTCGTGGAAACCTAGTCAGAAAATCGTTTCTTGCAACCTTGCAGCCTCTGAACGGCGGAAGGCCCAGTACGTTCGTGAAAAACAACTGCAGCGGACTGTTGCGCTCGGTAGGTTCGAAGTCAAAAGAGATGCAATTAACCGCGAAATGACTGAATAGCTCCTCCAGGCACCAATATTCAATGCGACGTGAGAACGCGCGGCAGCTCATCACCCACGTGTCAATGTGGACCGTATCGTCTAGGCGAGTGCCGCACAAGGTGGCGATCTTCCCGAGCGGGCCGTACTTGTCTTTGTAGGAAACGACCATGATGAACCCGCCCGGGTTCTGTAAGCGGCGGGAGAGTGAAGCCAGCGTATGGCGTTTTCCGTTAAAGTTGAACTGATTTGTCTTGTTTATCAGCTCGAGTGCGCGCGGATCCACCATGGCATCGCAGTATTTGGCGATGAATTCCGGCTTCGCGCTAGCCAGGAAATTATCGCCGTTCAGCAGCGGCTGGGAATCAGTAGGACCCGCATTTCTTCGGAGACTGCTAGCGCGCAGCCGATCTTCGTCGAGCAATATTCCCTTGCCGAAGCAATCCCGAAGGCGTTCAAAAAGGTCGTAAGCCGATTGGTAGTCATGCGTCGGAAACCGGTGGCACTGGATGGCGGGATGAGCCGCCGCAACTTCCGCCAATTCCATGGCGCAGTCGTCCACGAATACCACGGAATCGGCGCTTATGTTCCAAGCATGCAAGATTCGAGCGACGGAGCGAGACTTCGGCTCCCAACCGACTTCAATCGGGAAAAGCTTGTCCTTGCTCAGGATCAGGTCTGGGCGGGCAAACGCGGCATCTACAACTTTTTGATCGTTTCTGCTCGCGACGGCCAGAAGAACGCCTGCCTCGGCCAACGCGACAAGAAGTTGTTGATACAGTCCGTGGATTTGTGCCCGGGATTCGAGTGTCCAGCTAATATTGCCGACCCCCACCTCCCCCACAATCCCTCTCCAAAGCGTATCGTCCAGATCGGTAATGAGCCCTTTCTTCTGCGGTAGGTCCGACATTAAGCGAGCAAACATAGTTGCCATTGCCGCAGCATGCGGCAGACTGTAAGGGAACCCAGTGAGGAGCTCAGACTTAGCATCGAGGCGAACGCCGGCGATCGACTGGCGCTCAAGGTAGCTAGCGTTTAGAACCCGGACATTCGGCAATCGAGCCACGCTCGCAGCCAACGCTGCGACACAGGCACGAAGCTCGAGATCGAGTGTGCCGGCTTGCTCCTTTGAAGTGAAGGAGACCGGAGGCAAAGGCAATGTTGGGGTGGACAGCGCTACGGGAACGCTGGCCGAGACATTCTCTATTGAGCGCTGCAATTCCAGTATCCGGCGACCGGTAGTTCCTACGATGTCTGGGAAAAGCGCGGGGGACCACCCCCCGAGACTTCGCAAACCGAGGCGAGGATCGAGATCGGACCATTCTGCGAGGCAAACGACAAAGTCTGCCCCGGACTCACCTGCTGTCTGTAGTGAACCGAGCAGGTCGCCATACAGCCCGCTATGGATTTCAGCCTTCTTGTGGGACACCTGCCATATCTCAGCCGCGAGCAGCGCCTTGAAATGCAAAGGCGTAAAACCGCATGCGAGATAGATTACGACCGGTTCGGCGTCCGCGGGGACATGTCGAAGAAGGTCCAAGGCATCACGAAGTTTCATCGGCTAGACCTCATGGAGTTGTCTAGGAGACATAGCTGCAGACTGCTTCTTAAGGCTTGTGGATGTTCAGGGCCAGCCGCGCTCTTGATTCTTGCCGCAGGCTCTCGACGAACCGGTTGCCGCCGACTTCAAATCCCTGCCCGTTATCACGGGTCTCCCCCTAAAAGTTAGCCTCAGGAAAAGCGCGAACGCTTCGAAGAACCGGCGTCAGGCGGTCACGTCCGATAGCTAGCGTTCTGCGGATCGCTGGCCATACTCTGCGACACGGTGGGCCCACGCTAACGGGATCGACCGGACGGCGGGATGAGATTTTGACGTCGAGCACCGTCGATGGCACGACCCGGAGGGGAACTTCTGCAGCGCCAGCCTCAGGGTCGACCACAATCGAGGCGGCGCTCATTTGGCTCGTTTGGCAGGGGACATCGCTAAACGGAACATGGACCATTAAATATGAGACGCCCTCCGGAATAGTAACTTGCACATGCCGCGACCACATCTGGATGTGCAACAGTTCACCCTCCCTCTTGGTGCGGTACCGACTTCGGAGGATCGACGCGGGATCTGCCCACGTCGTGGGTCCCCAGCTATTCACGCTATCGGCGACCTCTGCCAAGCGTCCGATGCCGCCTGCGCAATCGCCATGGTGGCCGTATGTGATGAGCGGTTGCCCCAAAAAGGCGGCGATGCGCAGGGGGGCCAACCCGTAGCGCAGATCCCATCGGCGCAACATTGGGAACTCTCGGGCCAAGAAGGAAACAGGTGAGAGGCCGAACTCGAGAGGAAGGCTGCCTTCATACGACCGCACCAGCGAGCCCACCGACGTACAAACTCCCTCGA
>PLQW01000278.1:0-32363 GCA_003160215.1 Acidobacteriaceae bacterium | reverse complement strand
GGGAGCCAATTCGTTCGCTACGTGGTCGTTCCCGTGAATAAGCAGAGAGAGGCAATCGCGGTGTCGACGGAACAACTCAACCGCTGCAGCAGCCGCGTACCAAGTGTCAAGCGGGATGGTGGCGACTGCGACGTGGTATTTGTGCGCTAGACACTCGCGGGCGACCTGGAGGAAGTCAAGGTAACCGTAACGAACTGAGTGGAGATTAGGGTCGTCGAACATGAAGCACGCCTGTGTGGGAGCAGGTGACCACTCCGCATCCACGGTTACACGGCGCAGGAAGTGCATTAGCGGAAGAAGAGCTACCCAATTGTCCGGTCGCAACCAGGACCACAGCAACTCCTCGCCGCGCAATTCAGGAGGCGCGATGGCGCTAGTGTGCTGTTCTACATTACCCTCGGCGCGACATTGCCAAAGCTTCGCCGAGCCGTGCCACGCTAGCGGGACTTCCGCGTCGCAGATGCTCAGCTCGGCAATGCAGGTCTCAGCTCCGACGGGGATCTGTGCCTCGCGAAGGGCTGGATGAATCACGGCGTTGTGCGAAAAGGTGACTACTTCGTTGGCAGGAAGCGGTGTGTCGCGCCCCGGGCGCACAAACCGGAAGGAGCTCACGCCGCGTTCCAACATGGCCCCCGAGAGTCCCTCTGCTTCTTGGAAGAGTATAGCCGCGTCCAGGTGCTGTTGAGCGATGTCCCCCCCGCGTACGAAGTCGACCGGAAACAGTATGGCGAGCGTGGCAAGAAGCCGGCTTTCTGTCTCCCACCTTGAAGATGGAAATACAGCGACGCACTTGCGCTGCGAACGAGTGGCGCTCATCTGTGTGTTCTGATTGGTCTCAAGGAGGCGATAAACTGTTTCAAGGTAACATTTGGCAGCAGTGCCACGTCATTGCGTGCTACGGCCCTTGCGGGGTTGCCCTGAACAACCGTCAATGGGGGCACCGAGCGTGTAACGACACTACCAGCGGTTACCACGGCTCCTTCGCCAATCGTCACTCCTGGCATGATGATTGCGCCCGGCCCAATGCTCGAGCGCGGGCCGATCGTGAGGCCCCTGACTTCCTTGAAATGTGCGATCAAAGTTGCGCGCATACCAATGACGGCATCGTCCCCAATAGTCACAAGTTGTGGCCTGGAGGTCTCTATAACTGCGTCGTAGCCGATCCAAACGCGCTTCCCAACTTTCACACCACGCCACCTGTGTAAGAGCACGCGCAGCGTAGTAGCACCCGGGGCAACCCTGGCAGCCAATTGGAGCGCACGATTCTTCATGCCGGTTAGGGCACTCTCGTATCCCATGCGTTATAACCACCTATTCCTCGCGGCCCCGATCGCGGCGGCGCTGAGTCACCTTGCGTCAATGAAAGCTCGGTGCAGCAGCTCCAACGAAAGGATCCTGTGGATCTCGCTGGTATAGTTTCTGTCTCCTTTGATATGACACCGTACCATGGCTTCGAGAGAATTTCTTTGTAGGTAGGGCCTAGAGACGGTGCGCGAATCGAGCAACATTTCTCTGACGTAGTTTGCCAAGAGATCCCGGTACCAGACGCGGAAGTGGTAGTACTTGTGGCGCCCAAGGAAGATGCATTCCAAATGAAGCGGGGAAAACGCATGATCGACTTGCGCCACCCATTGAGGCATGCCATGGTCGTAGGCGTATTCGGCCTTAAACGTGAAAGCGTGGTAACGGCGAAGAATAGCGCCGGGGAATTGCTTGCCGTTGCCTGCGAACCCCATGTCTGTCCGGATGTTCCGCAAGGCAAAATTGCCGTCAGCGATCAGCCGAATCCGGAGGTCGTTATTCTTAGTCACGGACTCCGGTGCGCGGAAGGTGATCCGAACGACATCGTTATCCAAGAAGGGCGACCGCATGGTGAGCTGGGTCTGCTCCAGGGCTAGAAGGCCGTAATGGTGCCAGGGCGCCTGGCGAAAGGCGGCAAACGTAAGCGGATGCGTGTCCGTAATTTTCGAGTAGGTTTCGCGAGCCTCGTCCAGGTGAGGAAGCAAATCCAAAGCAAAGAGTCCCGGAGCCGGCACACTGGGCTTGAACGCCCGCAGCCCTCGAAGGACTTGATCACCATAATTGCCGGTCATCCTCACAGGAGCAATCTCCCGCGCCTTCTGGCACCCATAGAGGACGGGTGAACAGCTCACGTCAGCGCAGCCGTCCGTGAGGTAGACCGTTCGCTCGGCGTAATCGGGAAAGCTGGAGATAAACTCCTGGTCGCAACGGATCACCTGATGCGGCTGCCCGCAAGCGCGAGCCACCTGCCGCGCCACTAGCACGTCGCGGCATTCACGGTAAGTTCCCCCAAAAGTGTAACAGGGCAGCGAGCCTGGGGAAGGCTTGTGCCAGGCCATGATAGCCCTCGTGTCCAGTCCCCCGGTCAGAGACATCCCGATGGGCTGCGTTCCATTGAAATACCGGGGTAGGTTTCGCGAGAAGACTTCGCGCAGCTCGCGATAATAGGTTTCCGGCTCCAGGGGTTCTTGCTCTTCCCACTCTTGTGGCTGGAAGTAGCTTGAACGGCACTCGAGGGAGCCGTTTCGAAACGACCAGGTCGATGCCGGCGGCAAAACGTGAATGCCTTCAAATATTGTTCGGTTTTCTAAGACACAGCCCAGAGCGATTAATTCCCCGAGACCCTTGATATCTGCTCGACGCAGCTCAGGACGAACGGCGAGGATCGCTTTGGCCTCTGCAGCGAAGTAGAACCCGTCCTTCGACTCGTGGTAGTAAAGCCGGTGCATGCCGAAGCGGTCGTTGAAAAGCGTTGCGGTCTTGCGCGACCGGTCCACTAGGAGTCCGTGAAACCACCCATTCAAACCCGCGGGAAATGATGGATCTTCCTCGCATAGGTGAACCAAATAGGATGGGCCGTCCGCGCTCAGCGTGTGGCCGCGCTCCTTCAGCTTGGCAGCGGTTCCCGGCTCAGGATGGTCTTCTCCGGAGAAAACCAGAACGGCATCCCCCGATTCGCTCGACAGCGGCATGCCGTCCGAAAATGAATCTTTCCGCGCCGCCCAACCGACGTACACGCCCAGCGATTCATCCTTCCAGGTTCCCGTGACGTAAAAGGGTTCGTGGCGAATGGTGGCGAGCATGGCGAGAAGTTGCTGCTCCGCGTGTTCTCGGTGTGCGTTGGTGATCAGGCCAACTATACCGGGCATGTGGTGTTATCTTTCTCTTCGACAATGCGCTAGCACCCAAGCGCCCTCTATGCTTACCGGGGCGCAGGCTGGGCACTGGAACTGGAGCCGGCGGGAGGACTTGAACGCTCCATAGGCCGATTACGTATCGGCTGCTCTACCATTGAGCTACACCGGCCGCTGAGGTTCTTCACGTTATACCATGCCAAGCGGGCCTTCAGCCCCGCCGTGATGACCCCACCGGGAAGAATGCCCAGAAAGCCCCGATAAAGTCCCAGTTTCGTGTAGAGCGTCCCCAACCCGGTCAGCGGGACATAGTACCTTGGCACCAGCACCTCTTGAAATCCGTGACGCGTCTTGAACTCGGTGAGGGAGCAATCGCCTTTATTCCCATAGCTGAAGTTTCCATAAGTGAGGTGCGACAGTCCTTTAGCTGAGCAGAGCTCCACCGCCTTGCTGAGCAATGCGTTGGCGGGGCGCTTGTCTTGATGGGCCAGCTTTACCAGCAACTGGAGGATCGAGGCGATATCCCCCCGGTACACCAGCTTCAGAAAACCGATCAGCTCGGTTCCGTAATACGCGCAGATGAGGTCGCTGCGGTCGAGATAAGATGAGTAATCTTTCCTCACTTGATCGAGGCTTTTTCCATAATGAGGAAATCGCCGCCCTTGTCGCACTGGCCTCTCATTGTTAACCGACGCGATCTCGCTCACCAACTCGTCGCCAAATTCTCCCAGCTTGATCTCCACTCCCCGCTTTTGCGACCTCCTCACGTTCTTTCGGGTTTCCTGAGGCAGGCTTTCCCACCACTCTTTGAAGCTGCTGATGCGAATGGCGGCGACGCTCTCCGACTCCAGAGGGTACCGGTATCGAGGAGCGGTGCTGGGGAGCTTTTGCGCGAATGTCAGGACGTCGATTCGGAGGCCTGCTTCTCTTTGTTTTTCCAACTCCCGCAAGCAGGCTGCGGGGTCGCCGAGTTCCGTCTCGAGCCAGTCCTCCTGATGAACGGACGCGACCTTCACCCAGTTCCCCAGCACAACCACGGTCTTCCCATTGACATCGAACCCGGGGACCTGGCTCCACTTGCCCCGAACACTGACCTCCACACTCTTCACCACGACAGGGGCTCCTCTTCAATGCGTACACGACGCATCGTCTAATACACCGACGCCTGGACGCGAGATTCGACGGATTGCTGCTGCGCGTCGAGTTGAGCAAAGATCGCGTCCATGATTCTCGTAGTCAGGAGAATCTGCGAGTGCGGAATGGGGTCCGGAGCGCCCTCCAGAATTGAACGGTAGAAAGATTCGATAAGATACTTCATCCCCGACTTCATGTGGAAGTCACGAGCCAGGAAACTGCGCGCGTTGGTGGCGAGGTTGCCCAGATATTGCCGTGCGAAGCTGACGGGAGGGATGAATTTCTCGGCATAGCTGACGTATCTTTTGCCGCGAAGCTTGATGAGCGTCTCCTGGTCTTGATCGAGAATCAGGCCGTTCCTATCGCCGTAGATACGAAACTGGTGGAGTGCCGGCCGCATCTGCGAGGAAAAAGTGAAATACGCAGTCGTGCGCTCCTGCTCGCAGATGATCACTCTCAGTTCGTCAATGATTTCGCTCCCGCCCATGCGTTTGAGAGCGGGACTCGTGAATCCATACGCAACCACTTCGAGCGAATCGCCACTCAGGAACTCCGCGATCCTGGCGATGCCATGGCTGATAATATTCTGCAGTAATTTTCCCGGCAGCCGCCAAACCCAATGCTCCCTGTCGGCAAGGATCGCACGCGCGTATGCGGTTTGTCCGAGCTCATAGCAGTAATAACTCTCCATATGGACCGGCCCGCTACCCAAGAACCCGCTTTGGACGAGAGCCCTCATGCGGCGCGCCGCATGCCGGAATTGATCGTCGTGTCCGGCTGTTATCTTGAGCCCTTTTTCAGTGGCGAGTGCAATCAGCGTTCGTGCATCGTCCTCGCAGAGGGTGAATGGTTTCTCCACATAGACGTGGGAGCCCCAATCCAGGCAAAGCCTGGCGATATCGGAATGGCTTTCCGGTGGAGTCGTGATGTGCACAACGTCCGGCTTGGCGTCGCACAGGAGTTCCCTCAGGTCGCTGAAATGCTGTTTGACGGGGAACCTCTCGTAGAGTTGCCGCGCCATCAGCGGCTCCCGGTCACAGACGCCGACAATCTCGCAGCCTTCGATCCGCTGAATCTGCGCCGCATGATCATCGGCGATCTTGCCGCAGCCCACGATGGCGACCTTAAGCATCGCGCACTCCGTTCCGGCACGCTTCGAAGTAGCGCTTGAACCCCTCCGCCATGGGCACCTTTGGCTTCCAACCCACTCGCATCTTCAATTTTTCGTTGCTGTAACGAGTCTTTCTCCAGTTGGCGTGCCATCTCAGACGGTTGAATGTGGGTGGCAACTGTCCCTTTGACCACTTCGCATATTGCTCCCATAGATAGCAGAGCACATAGCTTAAGGAGTGAGGAACATAGATCGACCTAAACCGCCTCACCTGCTGTTTGTACAGGCGCAAAAAGTTGCGACTCGAGGGCAGATCGTCGTCCACGACATTGAAGACTTCGCCGTCTGTTCCTTTCGTCAGTCCCACTAGCGCTATCGCCTCCGCGCAGTTATCCACGTAGGTGAAGGGTATGGCATTTGATCCGGCAAGATGCAGAAACACACCAAACGTACCAATCCCTACCCGGCCAGTGATGGGTTCGTTGCCAGGGCCATAAACATGCCCGGGCCTGACGGTGACACACGGGATCCCGAACTTCCTGGCATACTCGGCGACGATTTCGTCCTGTTTGACTTTGGCGAACGAATAGGCGTCACCCCTCAGCTCGGGATGCTTCTCAACCGGGCACGACTCATCCAACACCCTCCACCGAGGCTTCTTCGTGTTGGTATAAACGGCGAAAGAACTCACGTTCACAAATTGTCTCAGGCATTGATCCCGAATGCTTGCTTCCAGAAGATTCCGCGTTGTGACGACTGAGTTCAGGAAAGCGTCGGGATAGGACTTCTCGCCTCGGCCGGCAGCCAGGTGGTAGATGATCGCCACGTCCTTCGTCGCAGCGTTGCAATCCTCGCGCGACAGAAGATTGCCTTCGACCAGTTCAACTCGTGCCCCGTCGCGGCGGCAACCCGTGAGGACTTCGACCCTGGTCACTTCACTGGAGGGCCTGACGAAGCAACGCAAGTTGAGGAATCCGAGATTCAGCAAACAACTTACGAGCCTGGAACCAATGAAGCCGCTTGCCCCTGTTACCAGGATGAGTTCATCCGACCCGATTATAAAAGCGTCGCGTTCCGTCTGCCCCATATCTCGGCCCTAATCGGTGACGAGTTGACTCTTAACCGGCTTGAGGCCAACAAAAGTCAGAAGCTTCCCCAAATGATCGAAAAGTTTCACTAGGACAGTCATGAATCTGTGGTGTCCCATTAGTAAGGTAAACGGCAGGGCAATCGCATAAATTGGAACAGCAAGGACCGACTTGGCGATGCTGCGCAGTTGGGAGGTCGGGTGCTGCAAGCTGATTGTTCCCCGAAGCAAGGCCCTTTTCAGCATGAAGGTGCGCGTCCAACGGATCGGGGGAACGACCTCGTACGCCACGGCCTCGTCGCACCAAATGAACACGTGTCCCTTGGCGATCATTCTTCGGAAGAAATCCTGGTCGCCCGCCCGGTGAAAGTCCGGACTGAAGGGTCGCTCGCTAGGCTCGAAAATGCGCCTCCTCAGCAGCACATTACCCGTGCGTCCCTTCGTCCAGTCGATCACGAACCCGGTCGGATAGGTGGGCCGTTCGTAGAACTTGCCCTTTACAACCCACTTGGGCGGCTTTTCGTCGAAGTGGCACTTGACAGGTCCGAGTACACCGTCCACGTCATATTCGTGGCAGGCCTCGAACAACGTCAGCAGCCAACGCTTCGTCGGGAACTCATCGTCGTCGATGAAAGCTATGAAGTCTCCGGTAGCGTTCTCGATGGCTTTGTTCCGCGTCAGCGAAATATTCTGCTGAGGTTCCACGCAGTACGTGACAGGAACAGTCGATCCAGCCGCGAAGTCCGACACCACGGCCTTGGCAGATTGTAACTGGTCGTTGTCGGCCACCACGACCGAATAAGTGAACAGCCCGCCCGTCTCCTGATCGGCGAGCTCCCCTAGCAACCGCTTGAGAAACCTTGGCCGCTTGTAAGTGCAAATGCACACGGAGATATGATTCGGTTGGTTTGTCATCTCGTCCGGTGCTAAGCGTGAAACACAAGACATACCTAAAGGCGAATTGGAATCAACGCTGTGCTCTTCCATTCGACTGCACGGCAAAAAGGGATGCGATCGGGACATTGCCAGCCCAACGGAAAATCTCGCCTCCCGCCAGGAACCGGTATTCTTCCGCGTCGAGAGGATGCGTCTCCACCTCCACGGCAAACCGGCGAGCCAGGGAAAAGATTCGTTGGAGCCGGCCGGGAGGTTCGAGCGGCGGGAGCGAGAAAAAGAAGTCGGTGAGGCGATGACGCCGCGCCAGCATGCGGTCCACGACCTTCCGATAGAACCGGTTGCCGAAGCTCTTCTCTCCCGGTTGGAAGGAGAAGCTCCGCCGTATGACGGTTCCGGGTGGCAGGAGCCGTCCCAGGAGAACGTTGGCGCAAAGGTGCATGTGGTGATGCCCGTCCAGGCGAGCTGGCGCCGCTCCGTATAGTCGGCAGAATTCGTCAATTTGGGCTGACACCACATATTCGAAGGATCGTGTGAGCATCGGGTAGAAAACAATTTGGGCAAGACGGTGCCGCAACAAGCACCTGGCGAGCATCTGCTGGTGCTCCGCGAGCCGTGTGGGATGGCCCAGCGCCGAAAACAGCGTCGTAAAGTTGAGGTGCAGGCCAGCGTCGATGCCTCGTTCTCGGGCGATCGCTGCTGCTCGCGCGGAATCAGCCATGAAGACCATCGCGCTTACCGACGAGACACTGCCGCGACCAATGCATTCAAGAGTCCGGTCCGTCGTCTCGTGATCCCGTCCCCAGTCGTCGGCGTTCAGGATGAGGAGACCGGCCGTGGACTTCGTCCCCGAAGGCACCGCGAGGTTGCCGAGGGGTGCCGGGGTAGGGTTGGCCGCGCGCGTCACCGGATTACCTCATTCCGCAGACCGATACTGATAAGCAAATGGCGGAACTCACGAATGGCCTGTCGATCTGCGAGCCGAAATGGAATTCCCTCCGCCGTCAGCCGGGATCGTCTTCGCTGACCTTCCCCAAGAGACTTTCGGCAAGGCGTTTGGCAGCGCCTCCGTTAAAATCCTCCTTAATCGTCCCATCTGATCGCGTCTGCGGAAAGCCACCATTTCACGAGAAATCGGTTTCTCGGCGCGTTGGAGCATCGACCAGACATAGCCGGCCCCCAAGAACAAGCCTCCGAAGATGTAAGGCCTGTTGCTCATCTGATAGACAGCTCTGAACAATTCCCAGAGCGGATGACCTCCAAAAGTGTAGTCCTTGACACCGGATCTATATCTCGCCATCAATACGCCGCGCTCGGCAGTTCCCATCGCTCGGTGGTGAACACACACTTTCTCCGTGAATGTCCTCGTCTTCCAGCCCTTCATCCTCGCGCTGATTACCGCAATCTGATCCACGCCGCCGTCCTTCACCGGCACATATCCCTCGATGTCTTCGAAGCACTCACGCCGAAACAGTTGGCAGGCGCCGGATACGTGCTCGGTGCCAACAATGCGATAGTTGTAGATGTGGCTTGAGTTTTCCTTGAACGGAGTTCCGACCAGCCCCAAGTCGCGGTCCTCGGCTAGCTTGCGAAGCAAAAACGAAAAATAGTCTTTGTCGAATGAGACATCTGCGTCCAGGCTGCCGATTACGTCATACTTCAGGTGTCTCACCCTGCCGTATCCGGCGTTGAAGGCATGAACCTTTCCGGCGAAATGCCGTTCCCTACGCTCGGGCATCCGGACCAGTTCAATCCATGGGTACTCAGCTGCATATTTGCTCACGATGTCATCCGTGCCGTCGGTCGAGCCGTCGCTGACGATGACCCATTTAAGCGGCCGGACCGTCTGAGAAACCACAGACTTTATAGTTAGTTCTATGAACTGAGCTTCATTCCGCGCTGGGCTGATGAGAACGTATGTAGGAAGCTTCAGCATATCTGTGCGCTAATCCGCGCTATCGATGGGAGGACATTGCTTGAGATTGGTGGTATGGCCTGACTCGTCAACTGGAGCCCGCTGCAAACCATTTATGACATTACCAAGGCGCGAGAACCCCGCCGTCAGAACAAGAACTGGCACACACAGCCGAAATTGCTATCCCATGTGTCTATATAGGGCTCTGCCGGCAGCAGCGAGCACCCCGCTTGGCACGTGAGACCAGACATACTTGCTGATACGAGATCGGCTTGCTTCCGCAACCCTGTGGGAATGTCTCACGGGATATCGGAGATAAACGAGATCTGTCCGAGCGGCGCCCCAGCGATCCTTGAACGCGACTAGTCCGGCATTGTCACACTCACTGCGACCCATGTCGAACACGGAAAGCTGATCACTCTTGGCTTCTTGGATCGCATTCCAGAGCAAGAGTTGTGTGCCACCCAAATTACTGAACCTGCGATCGGAGCAACCATATTTATAAACGAGTACGTGCTTGTGGCGGAGGGTAAGGATACCCGCAACTGGGTGCCCATCCTGAGATGCAACTCGAATCTTAGCTTTATCGCCCACGCAAGCCAGGATATTTCGAAACCAGTCGACCGGCTGTGCCGGCAGGCCATGCCTGCGGCGTGTCATCACAAGGAGCCGGTAGAACTTGGTCAGTAACGAGTCTGATGTTCCTTCCTCGTAAGTAAGCCTCTCTCGTGCAGCGCGCTCAATTTTTCTCTGCACGCAATCCCTGTGGAAATTCTGGAAGATCTCATCGAAGCTAGGACGTAAGTCCAGTTTGTGGAAGTAGAAACTCTTGCTTTTCTCAAAAGGAGTGTCGCCTGTCACAACTGAGTCTCTTGGCCGGATCTCGATGTAACTCCACTTTTCAGCATCTCGCTTTTCTCGCAAATACGTTAGTAAGTACGTCAGTTCGTCTGGGCTTCCGACCAGCGGGGTGCAGTGATCCGAGAATGGCAGCGACACCAAGCGGTGCCCTCCCAACCAGCTGGAAACTTGGCAAAAAGGAAACCCATTCGTCAACGGAGATGCTGCAGGTGAGGTTGTAAAGGCGACCGGTTTGTAGTCGTAGGTCTGCCGTAACGCTTCAAGCCAGCCCCGTGTATGGAAGATCGAAGCGTCCGTGTGTTTCTGGAGAAATTCTTCCCAGCGCTCATCTCGGGTAGGATCAATCTCGTAAACAGTCATAATGCAATGTTTTTATTGCTATCGATCCAGGCTGCGCGAAGGCATGGAGAAGCCAGCCGAATTCATAAGGGCGGCAACGGAACAATGTCTCCCCTTCGCCTGCAGCCTGCTCTTTCCCGCTGAAAACAACAATAGCCGCGGCATGCGGCGTCGACTTCGGGGCTGGATCCATTCTCCATTCGACGCCCGCCGCGGCATCCCGAAACAATTTCCACCGCTCCCTCTTGGCCGAAGATTGCTTTGACAATGCTCCGTCTAGACTAAGGATCCTTGTCGTACGAGGTGTGATGAGCTGCGCCTCACGGCGGCCAAATAGTCCTTCACGCTCTGGACAACATTCTCCTGGTCTGCGCGTGTGAGCTGTGGGTACATCGGTAGGGAGAGGATCTCGCCTGCGACTCTCTCTGTCACCGGAAAGTCTTCCTCATGATAGCCGAGGCTGCTGTAGGCCTTCTGCAAGTGAAGCGGGATCGGGTAGTGAATGCCCGTGCCGATGCCCGCTGCCTTCAGACTCTCCTGCAGCCCGTGCTGATCCTGTATCCGTACAACGTAGAGGTGATAGACGGCCCGAGCCCACGAGGGCTCGGCCGGAAGCGTCACTCCGTCCACGGAGCACAGCGACTCTCGGTACATTTTGGCTTTCTCACGACGTTGGCGGTTCCATTCAGAAAGATGGTCGAGTTTTAATCGGAGAATTCCTGCCTGAATCGCATCCAGCCTGCCGTTGTAACCTTCTATGTCGTGGTAATACTTTTCCGCCTGGCCGTGGTCGCGTAGCACCCGTATTTTGTGCGCTAGATCGGGGTCGCTGGTGGTGACGGCTCCAGCCTCACCACAAGCACCCAGATTCTTGCAAGGATAGAAACTGAAGGCTGCCGCCTTCCCCATGGACCCAGCTTTTTGCCAGCGTTTGTTCTTGCGGGAGAAGTATTCGGCTCCATGGGCCTGGCAGGCGTCTTCTACAACGATGAGATTCCAAGCCTCGGCCAACTCCAGAATCCGATCCATGTCGGCTGTCTGTCCGTAGAGGTGGACGGGCACGAGGGCCGAAATGGTTCGGCCAGTCCGGCGTGAAACCGGTCTTCCGGTAAGCGGATCAGGATCGCACTTGGTTTCCAGGAATTCAGAAAGCTTTTCAGGATCCAGGTTGTAGGTGCGCTCATCGATATCTATGAATTCCGGGTGCGCGCCAGCTTGTGAAATGGCTTCGGTGGTAGCGATGAAAGTGTTCGGCACGGTGAGCACGCTGTCCCCTGGGCCGACCCCTGCGGCCATAAGCGCGAAACGCAGGGCGTCTGTCCCACTGCCGACACCGACACAATGGCCGACCTCGCAGAAATGGGCAAATCCGTTTTCAAAATCTTGTACCGCTTTGCCTCCTATGAATGCAGCCGAGTGCAGTGCAGCCCGAAAAATGGTGACGAGCTCCTCCTCCATCTCCGAGTGCAGACCAACCAAATCGAGAAATGGAATATGAGTGCTACTCATGGTGTACACCCCCTTGTGACGAGTTCGGCCGTGCCCCTTGCGTAAAATGTAGTTGCCTGGCGAACGGCCCCAGGCCGGCAAGTGCGCTCAATCCCTGGTGCTGTTCAAAGTCAGTCTCGTCGGCTCTTTGTCGACCAGGTACCGCAAGATCTTCGCAGGGTTTCCCGCGACAATCGCGTTTTCGGGCACGTCTTGCGTGACCGTGCTTCCCGCCCCGACGATGGCGTTTTCCCCAATCGTCAGCCGGGACAGGATGGTGGCGCCGGAACCAACGGAGGCTCCAGTCCTGACTACCGTACGTTCCACCTTCCAGTCGGCGTCGGTCTGCAATTTGCCTGCGGCACTGGTGGCGCGCGGGTAGCTGTCGTTGATGAAGGTCACCCCGTGCCCGATGAAGACGTTGTCCTCGATCGTTACCCCCTCGCAGACAAAGGTGTGGCTCGAAATCTTGCAGCGCTTGCCGATCTTGGCGTTTTTCTGCACCTCGACAAATGCCCCGATTTTGGTTTCATCTCCGATGTCGCAACCATACAGATTGATGAACTTGGACAGTTTGACATCGCGACCCAGCTTCACATCTGGCGCTACACAGAGATACGAATTCTCAGCACCTTGGCCAAGCCCGTGTTTAGTATTTTTCATGGAAGTTGCGGAGCTGTTTGCGGCAACTGGCGCCACGTAGTGGAATTCAGAGATACGGTATGCCTATTTGCACCGCGATGGCGCAAAGAGTGGCTGGCGGCTTCCAGCATCTTGACGACCCGCAGACCCGCCTGCCCGTCGTTGAAGGGAGTCTGATCATTAGCGATGCAATCGACAAAGTAGGACAACTCCAGGTTTAACGCCTCGACCGGCTCTACCCGAGGCGCCCACATGTCGCCTGACCGATAGTTGACGAGTAGATCATATACACCTTCGCGGTTGGTGACTTGCACGCCCTTGTCGTAGATTTTGACCTTCTCGTCCGCCTCCAGGTCATTCCACACCAGCATCTTCTTTTCGCCGCCTATTAAAGTGGTACGAACTTTGACCGGCGACAACCAGTTTACGTTTATGTGCGCGATGACCTGGTTGGGGAAATAAAGGGTGATGAAGGCAACGTCCTCCAAGGCGTTCAAGTGGCTCTGGCCGGTGGCTACAATTTCCTCGGGGCTCTCCCCGATAAGGTAGTCCATAATCGCCAGGTCATGGGGAGCAAGGTCCCAAATCACATTTACGTCATGCTGGAACAGGCCCAGGTTTACGCGGGCGGAGTCGTAATAATACAGTTTGCCGAGCATGCTTTCTTGCAAGAGCTGCTTGATCTTCCTTACCGCCCCGGTGAAAAGGAAGGTGTGGTCCACCATGATCTTCAGATTTTTCCTGGCGGCAAGATTGATCAGCACTTCCGCTTGTGCCGAGGTGCTGGTAAAAGGCTTCTCGACGAAAATGTGCTTGCCGTTCTCGAGGGCCGCTTTGGCAAGTTCGAAGTGCGTCCAGACCGGGGTTATTATCGCGACTGCGTCAATTTCACTTGACGATATTACGTCGGATGCGAGGGCCGTTGCCTGGACTCCAGGATTCGCTCTTTGCGCTCGTTCTCTTGCGACCGCGAGCTTGTCTGCAATGGCTAAGACGCGCGTCCCCTCCACAGCAATAAGGTTCCTGACAATATTTGGACCCCAGTAGCCGTAGCCGATTACACCAAAATTTACCATGTTCTTACCGCCCTTCAAGACTGTTGCCGGTTGGAATACAGCGAAGGTGAGATGGCAAAGTGACTTACCATAGAAGGAAGAGCAACGCTGCGATGATTGCTGCGACGGGCAGGCCGTGGACGAAGAGGGAAGTCATCCTAATACGCGCCTTCACCCACCAACACGGCCCGGGGAGTGCGCAGGAGGATCTTAATGTCGAGCCAGGGCGACCAGGTTTCGGCATACTTGAGGTCAAGCCGCACCATCTCATCGAACTTGATCCGGGACCGACCATTGACTTGCCAAAGTCCGGTAATACCGGGTTTGACTTCCAAGACCCTTCGCCGGTGCCATATCTGGTAGGCTGCTAATTCGTACGGAATCGCAGGACGCGGTCCGACCAGCGACATTTCTCCCTTGAGCACATTCAAGAGCTGCGGAAGTTCGTCCAGGCTACTCCTGCGCAGGAACCTCCCCAGCGGCGTGATTCTAGCGTCGTTGGTAATCTTGTAGACCCCGGCACCATCCCCATTGCCATTATTGCCATTACTACCGTTGGGTAGATTGCGTTTGGCGTGGCCGGCAATTAATTGCACCACATATTCCTTGTGAATGCTGGCATCATTGTTAACCTGCATCGACCTGAATTTCAGAAATGTGAAGGACTTACCATACTTTCCGACCCGCCGCTGCCGGAATAACACGGGGCCTTTCGACGACACTTTAATCGCTAAGGCGATCATCAGGAAAGCAGGAGCGCAAATGACAATTATCAGCGTGCTGCCGATGATATCGATCATGCGCTTGGTCACGGAAATAAGGCGGGTGGCGTTCTCGCGTCGCGACAAATCGGGATACAGCGTCGGATCGCTGGGACGCTGCGGGACCTCATGGTCCCAGGTGTCAGGGAAGAAGTGGAACGAAATGCTAACCTTATTGAATTGTTCAAAAGTCAGGGTGCCTTGCAGAATGTTGCTGACCCGGGTGAGCATTGTGCTCAAGATGGAGTTCTTGTCATCGATTTCGAGTTCTGTAAACATGACCCCAGCCGTGGCCTTATTCTTGTACCAGCCAATGACGTCGGTTTCTCTCGTGGCTGCCAGCAGCGCGGACAGGATATTGGCGAGGACATGTCCATTCTTCTCGGAAGTATAGTGCCCGCCGGTCTCAAGCAGCATAAGCAGAAACGGTTTGCTGGAGCGCTCCGTTCTCTTACGCTCGACGGAGATCAGACGCTTAAAAGCCTCTTCGTGCAGAATTTCGCGCTCTCCTACGGAGACCGGCTTCGAGGGAACAGAGTCCGTACTTGAACCATTACCCTCTTGTTGCAGGGTCACGATTTCCTCCGCGTGTCTGGCATCCTGTTTTGTGGCCAGAAGGTGAATGACCTTCAATTAGTCCGGGATGAGGGGTTTGTAGGTCAACCGATTGCTGCGAGAGATTATGAAGATAGCAGGCTCGATTACAGTTGATTATCCTGCCGGTTCGGCTGCTATCTTTGGAATAGCTGTCTTACGAGCATAATAGTGGTAATAATCGCCCAGGGTAACCTCCCGGGAACCATTGACCAATGCGCCCAGCAACTTGGGCTGCTCGACCGCTTCCAGGGCGCGTTGTAGTTGCCGTTTTTCCGTTTTTCCCGGCCGTGTCACCAGGAGGACTGCATCTGCCAAGCGCATCCAGACGCTGGTATCGGCGAGGGGCAACACCGGGGGAGAGTCGATCACAATCCAGTCAAAATAACCCGCCAATTGATCCATCAGCAACGAGAGTCTTGCTGATTGCATAAATTCCAAAGGGTTTCTTGGCGGATTACCAGCCGGCAAGATCCAGAAGCCCAAACCCTCAAGCTGGTAGATGTTCATCGCCGGGGCAGGCTCACCCTGCAACAATTCGCTGAGACCGGGGAGGTTCCCCAGACCAAACTGTTGGGCCAACGAGGGCCGCCGGAGATCTCCCTCCAGTAGCAAGGTCTTCTGCAGCTGCCGCTTCGCCAGAGTGCACGCGAGGTTCGCAGCGATCGTGCTTTTGCCTTCTTCGGCCATCGAGCTGGTAACCAGCACACGCTTTAGGGGGTGCTTTTGCTGGAGGTGCCGCAACCGGACCCCGAGAAATCGGAATTTCTCCGCAGCCAAGCTTTGCTCTTCGGTTATGCATACAAGTTTGCTGTGGGGAGACACCCGCACCCGCTCCGAGCGGAATTGGCTGAACGGGTCAACGCGTTCCTTCTGGGTCTGGGGGGCATTCTCAGCCTGTGGTTGGTCCTCGGTCGGGCTATCGCCCTCGGGCGCGAACTGCACGACCTGGCGTTCGGTCACCTCTAGCAAGTCTGCCGCGGCCGACAATTCCGCCAGGTCAGTTCCGGACCGTTCAGCCTCAGACCTGTGCAAGGCATCAAATATTTGGCTCATGTTTGCTGGCTCTGGATGGTTACGGGGGTTGGTGATTCTCCATCGCGTGACGCTCGACTCAGATACGCATATAAATCAAGCAAGGTCTTAGCGGCCCGCCGAACATCGATTTCGTTGAGTTCCGCGGGAGGCCCTTCCCGCGGATATGGGGCTACCACATCCAAGTTCAAGCGAAGATCGGCGGCGACACCTTCGATGATCTCAGGAGTCACGCTCCGATTCTGCCGGGCGTAGGCGGTGATGAGTGCGTTTTCGCAGAGGGTGTTGATCAGCCGAGGAACGCCTCGGGAATGCCGATAAACAACTGCGATAGTGTCGGGAGGAAACACCAGACAGCCATTCGGACTCGCCCCCGCCAGGTGGAGACGGCGCTCGATGTAACCTCTGGTCTCGTTCAGATCTAACGGCGCCAACTGAGAGCGATGAGCGATCCTCTGCTTCAGTTGCCGGAGTTCTGCGGAGTCCAGTTTGTCATTCAACTCCGGTTGCCCGACCAGCAGGACCTGCAACAATTTTTCCTGCGTGGTTTCCAAATTCGTCAAAAGACGAATTTCTTCAAGGACCTCTCCCGAAAGATGGTGCGCCTCGTCTACTACCAGGACGGTCGTGAGCTTTCTCGAACCTCGGGCGATCACATACTTGCTGAGATCGAAAAGAATCTCGCTCTTGTTCCGGCCCGAGGCCGGAAGGCCAAAGTCGCTCGCGATGTACTGCAAGAACTCAACTGGCGACAAACGATTGTTAAAGACGTAGGCGTAGGCGACGTCATTGCTTTGCCTAAGTAATTGAAGCAAGCAGCGCAGTAACAGCGTCTTCCCCGTGCCGACTTCACCGGTCAGTACAACGAAGCCTTTGTGCCCGCGCACTCCGTGGTATAGCGTTGCCAGAGCTTCATTGTGTCGCGGAGTGGGAAAAAGGAAAAATGGATCCGGAGTGAGTTCGAAGGGACTGCGCTTTAGATTGTAAAACGATTTGTACATTTCAGGATTGAAGTCAGCTCGCCAAATAGCTAATAGCGGAGGTTGTCAGGATAGTGGCAAATATTACAGCCGCTGTGGCCCATCCCAGCCAGAGTGCTTTGCGTTCGGCCCTTTCGTCCGCTGGAGAAGTCACGACCGGAACCTCCGAGATCACCGACACCGGCAACAAACCCTTCAGTTCGTGTTCATTGTAGACTCGATCATCCAGCATTTCGAATGCCCCGGCCACGCCTACTCCCAGCGCCAATCCGACTAGCAGCCCAATGCCGCAGAACTTCAGGCGATCGGGAAAGTTAGGCTTAATGGGCAAGCTGGGCGGATCAATAATGCGAAAACGTTCGCCCTGTTGGAGTAGCTCCATGTTGGTCGCCATCGCTGACTCATTTTTCTTCTTAAGGAGCTCGTCATAAGATGTCTTGGATTGATCGTAGCCCCGAGCCAAATCTGCGAGCTGTTGTTCCCGCACCGGTTCTTGATTCAGGCGGGCCTGGTAATCGTTGATTCTCGAGGTAAGCACCGCAATCATTTCCTGGTGGTTGCTAATCTCAGCCTTATTGGCTTGCAACTGGCTCTGCAATTGAAGCAATTGGGGGTGTTGTTTGAGGTTTTCGTTGTTCTCGGCAGGCGTGGCCGGTTTGCCATCGGGCTGGCGACTGCTATCTTTGGTTTTCAAGTCCACCAGACGCTGGTCCCTCATCTTTTCCAGGGTGGCAATCTGACGTTTCAACGCCCGGACCTCGGGGAATTCGTCGGTGAAACGAGAGCTCAACTCGGCCAGTTGCTTGGTCAACCTGTTAAGTTCCTGGTCGATGGCCGACAAATCCATGGGGCCATCTTCGGGACCATCGGGGGACCCTCGGAGTGTCTGGTATTCGCGCAATAACGTCTCCAAATAGATGTGCTGTTGCTTAGCCGCGTTGAGTGCGCCATTTTCAGCCTGCAATTGCGATTGCAGCCCACCCAGGATTTGCAGATTGCTGGCCACCTGAGTCGGGAGCTCTGCCACATGCTGTCCCTTGAACTCGCGGATCTTTTCCTCTTGCGCTTCCAGGCTCTGCTGGGCCGTCACCAACTGGTCTTCGAGAAACTTGGTGGTGCCTTCCGATTGTTGCTGTCGCACCTCCAAGTTTTCGTTGATGAACAGACTGGTCAGCTTGCTTGTCACCTGTTGGGCAATCGATGGATCATGGGCCGAATAACTAATCCGAAACGCGGTCACCTGTTTCTGTGCATCCTTCACCAGCTCGATTTCGATGTCCTTGCGCAGCTGCTCGACGATCTCGTCCGGGCTAAGCCGACGGCGATCCTTGGGATAGAGGTTGAGTTCGTCGATAATATGCAGGAGACGGGTGCGGCTGAGAATTTGTTGGGTAATGTTCTGCAGTCGCCCTTGCACGTCTTCGTTCACGTTGGGTACGACGTAATCCTTTGGCATGGTGGGCTGCTCCACCAGAATTAGCGTGCTCGAGGCGTAGCGCGCGGGCAGAATCCAGCTCAATCCCCACACCGCAAGCCATCCCAGAAACAGCGCTATCAGGAAATGCAGGTGGCGGCGGCGCACTATTCCCACGATGCGCTGAAGGTCGAAGCCCTTCGAATTTGTCGCTTTAACGTTTGTCGGCATGACTATCTTTTCAGCAGCCTTGCGAAGTTATAAGAGGTTGAAACCAGCTCGCGATTTGTATCGAGAATGAGGGACATGGCCGCAGGCTGCCGCGGCATCCACCGGTAAAGAAGATGCATTCCAGTTCAGGACCGAGGCGTCCATCCCATGGCCCAATAGCTGTAATTTTCACAACCAACCTACTTTGCCGCCGTTGCCTTTTCCGATTCCATTCGAGCGACCCTGCCGCTACCGGAGTCCGTTTCCATTACTTCTGAACCCGGCGCTGCCCGGAGACAGTGAGGAATCAGAAGGCCTCATATGGTACTGTTCGATCTTGTACAGCAGTGTCCGATAGCTGACTTTAAGCAGGCGTGCAGCTGCCTTCCGATTCCAGTCGGTGGTTTCCAAGGCTGTGGCGATGGCGTTTCTCTCAGCTTCCAACTTCACGCTCTGCACCACGGACTTGAGCGAGTTATCGCCAAAAATACTGCTCCCTGACGGGTTGGGTGGCGATGCCAGCGGGCTGACGGGGGGCACCATTACAGTGTCGTAATCACCGGCATCTTCCAGCTCCGCTTGGTCGCCGCCGGGGCCCGCTTCCTTGCCTCCCGCCATGAGATAACGCTTTACGACGTTTTCCAGCTCCCGCAGGTTGCCAGGCCAGGAATGCGATTGGCACGCCCCCAGCACACCCCGGGAAAAAGCGCGGGGCGGGAGGCCATAACGCTTAGCCAGATGTTGCATGAAATGGCGCAACAACAATTGAACTTCTTCCCGGCGCTGACGCAAGGGCGGAACGTAAATCGTGTAGGCGCTCAGGCGGTAATAGAGGGAATAGAGGTCCTCGCGAAGCTTGTTTTCCGAGATCGCGGATTCCCTGCTGGTCGTGCTAGCAGCCAGAATGCGGACGTCGACCTCGACGGAGGCCCCACTCCATGGTCTGATAAATCGCTTGTTCCGCAACACGTCCAGCATCTTGCCCTGCAGCGCCAGGGGCATTTCCGTAATTTCATCCAGAAGAAGCGTGCCCTTTTCACAGAATTCCAGTTTTCCCGGCCGCACGGTTGGCGGTTCGGTTCCGTTTCGTTTGCATCCGAATAGTTCGATTTCCAGCAAATCGCTGGGGAGCGCCGCACAATTCACTTTGGCAAACCCGAATCCGGACCGCACCGACAATTTGTGAATTAGGCGGGCAGCGGTTTCTTTGCCGCTGCCGCTCTCGCCGAGGATCAGCACCGGGACATTGGTCACCGCCAGCAGTTCGGCCTGCGTCCGCAGCGTTCGCATGATGGGGCTGGCCCCAACGAAGAAAGTGTCGTCACTGATCTGTTCCACATCATCACTGGTGATGTCGGTTTCGACGGTCTCGCGGGCGGCAAAAAGGTGGCGCTTGATGACCGCCTCAAACGGCTGGTTCTCGAGGGGCCTGACCAAGTAATCTCGAGCGCCCAGCCGCATGGCTTCTTTTAGCAGAGGTTTGTCGTCGGGATCACAAATCAGAATGATGGGCAGTTCAGGACGAAGTCGGCGCAGCCAGCGCAAGATGTGGAAGCCCTCAGTGTCGCCGCGCGGCAAGTCCAGCAGGAGCAAGTCTGGGGTCACGCCGGCGTGGATTCGCTCCATCGCCCCCCAGCCACTGGCTGCGCTGTCCAGGCGCCAGGAATTCGACTCCCCCACGGACCACAGGGGACGAAGTACGGAGGACTCCCGACTCACGACCAGTAGTCTTACTGTTTCGATTGCTTTTTCCACCACGGGTTTTGTGGCTCTTTGGAAGGACACGAGAGGGCTCAAAAAGTGAAAAACCGGGAAACTCTAGATGGGTTCGACCTCATACCCTTCAATGCATACCCCCAGAGACCTCTGAATTGCATCGACGGATATGACCAACTTACGCTCTCCGCTGCGAGAGGTGAGAATTCCTTCGACACCATCCAAGGCACCGCCACGGACGCGCACGCGTTGCCCTATCTTGAGAAAGGGATGGGAACAGTAAGGCAGTCGCTCTTCTACCAGCTTTCGAACCGAGTCGATCTGTTCTTGGGGAATCGGAAAACCTTGTCCGCGAGGTCCGACGAATTTCAGCATGCCGTCTACCAGAAGCACTCGCAGGCGTTCGTCATTGCTTGGCGCCAGCTTCGCGAACACATAACAACCGAATAATGGCAGGTCCACAGTTTTCCAACGGTCACTCCAGCGATGTACCTGTCTGACGAGCGGAAGGAAGGTCGTGATTCCCTGATCCGAGAGGCGCTGGACAACTACTTTCTCGTGCCGAGCGCGCGTCTGTAGCGCAAACCATCCTTCGACAACGGGGCCGGCACCAACCGCTAGAAGGGAAGGTGACTTGGGAAAGCTCCAAGATTGATCGCAGGTGCTTATAGCTTCGCCCTCTGAGTCACATGGTGCCTTGACCCTGAAATTCCGTATTCCGCAACCCTCAGATCCCAAAACTGAGATCCACACGGTGGTTAGCGGGCCCTCGGAAGACTAGCTGGCGCACCTGGATTTCTTTAAGAGGCCGCCCGCCCGCATCTGAGGAGCTCAAGCAGAGCAAGCTGTCGATCACAGCAGATCGCCAAGCTAATGCAGCGTAATGGTGGTTGCAAGTAACTGCAAGAGGTACACAGTCTCACCGACGTGTTTCTCTATTACGACGGAGTAGTACGTCTCAAAAGAGGAGAAAATAAACCTAGAGAAACTTTTCTCCTGCGAGCGTTTTACGTCGACCTGAGGGGAAGACTGAACAACGCGAACGCGGAACCCGCAGTCGATCAGAAGGTCCTTCTAAGACAAGCCAGGGCCGAGAATACAGATGATTATCGGAGGCTGCCGACACGCCGGCCTTATAGCCAAAGCTCTAGTTTTGCTTGAGCTTATGTTCGATCTTCCGGCCTCCTTTGGACTCCGGCTGGGCTTGCATCCAGCACATGCAGAGGCTCGCAGAGTTGGCAACAAATACCACTTATATGCATGGGGACCGGCACTATTGTTGATGTATGCAAGAGCATGGTTGTCCGAACTCGGGAATTAGGGACAACTATGCAAACGATTTCTCTTGCATCACTAAACAACATCGTTGTAATGTTTTTGCAACCACAACTGGCCGACCATGAATTTTCCCTGGGTAGCTTGAGCATCGCTTGCCTCTCCGCGTGTTCAAGTTTGTTCGTTTCCCTTTAGAATCTTTGGAGTTTTTCGAAGATCGAGTCTTCATGAAATCTTGGCCGACCGTCAAAGACGATTCCATCTGGAGAACCTCTATGCGCCAACAATCCTCGTCTGCCCCGATACGCGTACTCGTGAGCGACGATACACGAGTCCACACTGAGCTGCTCGCTGACGCACTAAAACGCGACGGCAGCTTGCAAGTAGTCGCTTCGGCTTCCGGGTCTGGGGCCCTTATAGGGCATGCCGACCTCAATGACATCGACGTTCTGCTGCTCAGTTCGACTTTGGATGAGCAACCCGGCCGCGGCTTCGAGATCCTGCAAAGGTTGCGCTTTTCGCATGGTTATGTGCCCGCGGTGATGCTGCTGGATTCCTCCAAGCACGAAATGATACTGGAGGCCTTCCGCTCCGGCGCCCGCGGAGTATTAGGCAGGCTGGAACCCGTGGAGATATTTAGCAAGTGCCTGCGGCGAGTGCATGAGGGGCAGATCTGGGCCAATAGTGAGCAGATGGGCGTCCTGGCGCACGCTTTGGCTTCTTCCCACGCCGTCTGCGCCGTAGATGCGCGGGGCGTAAATCTGCTTTCAAAGCGCGAGTTGGAGATCGTTCATAGCGTGGCCCAGGGGCTCACAAACCTTGAGATTGCCGCGCGATTACACCTGAGCCCACATACGATCAAGAATTGTTTATTTCGAATTTTTGACAAATTAGGGGTATCAAACCGCGTTGAACTGCTAGTAATGACCATGAGCCGGAATGACCATGTGCAGTCGGGGTTGCAGTACTTACTCGAGGACCAAAACGAGAGTATTCATGATGAGGCTACTTTGGTCGCCTTTCAACGAGCCGCCGAGCGGGGAGTACTGCTGGCGCAACTCGCGCTGGCTCGGTTCTACGCGGCTAACGCGACGAAGCCAAGTGACGTGCTCGATACGTACGCGTGGTACGCGGTTGCCTGCGGACGGGTATCGCGAGCCTGGAAAGATGTAGCGAAAATGATGACCGTGGATCAAGTGCTGCAAGCGGAACACATAGCTGAGAGTCTGCTGGACAAAATGGAGAAGGAACCTTCTCTGCGAACCCACGATCAGGCGCTGCCCCACAAATCCACGATGCGTGAATGACGTCTTCGGGCGGAAACCGACGAACTGTCAAGGACGAGAATTCTTGCGACCGGTTGCAACGTGTTGCAAAGAGGGAAGAAATGGCAGAAGTAAATGTGGGAGCATAAGAGAGTTAGTTGGTCTATCAACTGTGGTAGCTTTGCAGACAAAAGGACGGCGAAGCTTGGCTTCGCCGTCTGTACCTTAGCAGTGATTAGGGTTAGCTGAACGGCGTGGAGAGGGTCATGCAGGATCAGCCGAGTTGCATCACGAGCGGCGAAGCTTCGTCTTGCCGCTTCACCGCACCCTTCTTTGGGTTCGCTCGCATCACGAACAATCGTGCGCGAGATCGGCGCACCTGATGCCATCCGAAGGAGCGAAAGTTGTGGCAACAACAGCCGTCGGCCAGCGCGGTGGCGTGTGGGCGAGATGGCGGGACCTGCCGCGTCCGCAGCGGTTGCGAGTTGGCGGATGCGCCGCCTACCTGCTTCTTTTGACACTGCTGTTCCTTCAGCCGCTCATCAGGCTGACGGTGTACGCCGCCCAGAGCGACCTGGATTCGTACATCCTCATGGTTCCGTTTATCAGCGGTTACCTGCTTTACATCGAACGGGGACGCTACCCGGCTATGTATCGCAGTTCGATTGCCGGAACGGTCGCGATGGGGGGAATCGCAATCGCGGCGCTGGCTGCAGGGATCGGATGGCGTGGAAGCCTGAGTATCAATGATGGACTGGCCCTGATGGCTCTCTCGTTTATGAGTTTCGTCGCAGCTGGCGGGTTTCTATTCCTCGGCTCGAAATGGATGGCCGCCGCGGCCTTCCCCGTCGCGTTCCTGGTTTTCATGGTCCCGCTGCCGGACGCTGCGGTGAATTGGCTGAGAATCGCTTCCGTGCGGGCATCCGCGTCCGCCGCCCAGCTGCTTTTTTCAATCTCCGGCGTGCCCGTGAGCCAGGATGGTGTCGTGCTGTCCATCCCTGGGCTGACGCTCGAGGTGGCCAAGGAGTGCAGTGGGATCCACTCCAGTTGGGTGCTGTTCATCTCCAGTTTGCTCACGTCCCATCTCTTTCTGAGGACCCGGTGGCGAAGGATCGTGCTGGTGGCTTTCGTGATTCCGCTCGGGATCCTACGGAACGGGTTCCGGATCCTGGTCATCGGACTGCTTGGCGTATATGTTGGGCCCTACATGGTTGACAGCCCCATTCACCATCACGGCGGTCCGCTGTTTTTCGCGCTGTCCCTTATTCCCCTCTTCATACTATTATGGTGGTTGTGGCATCAGGAGCAGCGGCTGAACCTTGCCGATTGAGGACCCCGTGACGTTTTTCCTCCTCCTGCCCTTCGCGGCTGCGATTTTCAGCCTTCTCCTAGCCTTTATCAGCCTGGTGCCCAAGAAGCGCTCTCGCGCCAGACTGTTCTTCTTCACCGGGATGGCGGCTCTCGCTGTTGATAGCCTCCTGTCGGGCGTGATTCTGCGCGCTACGGAGCTGGCCGAAGTGCTTCGCGGGCTGACGCTAGGGTTCATCGTCAAGTCCATTCTATCCGCGGCCTGGCTGGGCTTCAGCTTGACTTATTCGCGCGGCGATTACCGCGAGTCGTTTAGGCGCTGGGGAATTCCGCTGACCGTTCTCGCTCTGCTGCCCATCGGTATAGCGCTCGGTTTCCAGCACCAGCTTCTTGAGGTAGTTGCGGGAGGAAGGACGGCCCATGGGCCGCAGTTCCGGTTTAGTGCGGTAGCCGAGGTCTTGAACATCATCCTTCTCATAGCGAACCTGTGGATACTGATGAATCTGGAGCAGACCTTCCGGTCGGCGGTTGGAACGATGCGCTGGCGAATCAAATTTGTGGTCCTGGGCCTTGCGGTGATCTTCGGCGCCCGTCTTTACGTTCAGAGCGAAGCAGCTCTCTTTTCCGTGTACGACCTGCACTGGTTGGGCCTCGAGTCAAGCGGGCTCCTGATCGGGTGTGTCTTGCTGGCGGTGGCCTACGTGCGCTCCGAATGGGCCGAGATCGATGTGTACCCCTCGCGGGCCATCCTGGGATCTTCCGTGACGGTCCTCATCGCCGGCGGCTATCTTTTCATTGTCGGGGTCCTCGCCAATGCCGTGAAACGTTTTGGTGGAGCGGGGAGTTTCCAGCTCGCGGCCTTCGTCCTGCTCATGGGAATGACTGGACTGGGGGTGCTGCTTCTTTCCGACCGATTGCGGCAGCGCGTTCATGGCTTCGTCAGCCGCCATTTTGCAAGGGCCCAGCACGATTCCGTTCAGATCTGGACCAGGTTCTCGCGGCGGCTGGCCAACGTCAAGGATCAGACCGGCCTTTGCGCAGTGTCCGCAAGGTTGGTTTGCGAATCGTTTGAGGTGTTATCGGTGAATATCTGGCTGCAGGACGAGCAAAAGGAGCAATTCATCGTGGCTGCGTCCACCGCGCCCCAAACGGATGAGGCGAGCCCTGGCCATCCACGCCCGGCGACGTCCAGCGCCGTGGCGGCTGGCCTGCGCGCGAGGTCGTCGCCGTTCGACCTCGAAGGGGTAGACGAGCCCTGGGCGGAGGAATTGCGGCAACTCAATCCGACAACGTTCCCGAACGGCGGCCATCGTTGGTGTGTTCCCTTGCGAGCAAGGGAACAGAGCCTTGGTGCCTTCATTCTCGCCGACCGCGTGAAGGGTGCAAATTACACGGCCGAGGAAGTGCATCTGCTGCAATGCATCGCGGACCAGGTGACGTCGGTGCTATTGAACCTGCGTCTGGCCAATGAGGTGGCGCTTTCCATGGAACTGGAGGCGTTCCGGACGATGTCGGCATTCTTCGTGCACGATCTGAAGAACACCGCCGCATCGCTCAACCTGATGCTGAAGAACCTGCCGGAGCATTTCGACGACCCGTTGTTTCGTGACGACGCCCTGCGCGCCATTGGCAATACAGCGCGGCGAATCGACGAGATGATCGGACGGTTGAGCGCACTGCGGCAACGGCCTGCCTTCAACCCCACCGAAGCCGATCTGAATCAGCTCGTCAGCGAAGTCCTCGACGGGCTGGATGAAATGCCGCAGGTAGAGCTGACGAAAGAGTTACAGCCGCTGCCCAAGACGCTCGCTGACCGCGAACAGATTCGGAGCGTCGTGACCAACCTGCTGCTCAACGCGCGCGATGCGCTGGGCCCGGGAGGCCGCATTTGCCTCCGGACGCAGCATCTCGGAGACAGTGTGGTTCTCTCGGTCACGGATAATGGCTGCGGGATGAGTGCGGCGTTCCTGAATGACTTTTTGTTCCGCCCCTTCCAAAGTACGAAGAAAAAGGGGCTCGGCATCGGCATGTATCAGTCCCGGATGATTGTAGAGGCGCACGGAGGCAGTATCCGGGTGAAAAGCGAGGTAGGGAAAGGGACTACGTTTCGGGTGAGCCTGCCCGTCAAGGACGTGAAATGACCAGACTGCTGATCGTCGACGACGACGAGGACATCTGTACCCAGATGAAATGGGCGCTGGGCAGGGACTACGAACTACTCACGGTAGGCGACGGTGCTGACGCCTTAGCCGCGTTCACCGCCGTTCGTCCCACGGTGACCCTGCTCGATCTGGGACTGCCGCCCCGCCCCCATGAACCCGAGGAGGGCCTCGCGGTACTCTCGGCGATTCTCGCGTTGGACCTGCTGGCCAAGGTGATCGTCGTCTCCGGTCAGAACGACAAGCAGAACGCCATCCGCGCCGTCGGGGCCGGCGCCTACGACTTCCTCTGTAAGCCGATCGACATGGACGAACTCAGGCTCGTGCTGCAGCGTTGCGTATATGTGGCAGAACTCGAGCAGGAGTACCGCGCCCTGCAGCACACCGTGCGGGCCGACAGCTTCGAGGACATGCTCGGCGCAAGTCCACCGATGCAGGCCGTCTTCGACTTCATTCGCAAGGTGGCCCCCACCAGCGCCCCAGTGCTGATTCTGGGCGAGAGCGGCACGGGCAAGGAAATGGTGGCGCAGGCGCTCCACCTCCGTAGCCAGCATGCTGGCGGCCCGTTCGTGGCCATCAACTGCAACTCGATCCCGGAGAACCTACTCGAGAGCGAACTCTTTGGCCACGAGAAAGGAGCGTTCACGGACGCTCACACACAGCGCAAAGGGCACATCGAAACCGCCGCCGGGGGCACACTCTTCCTCGATGAAATCGGTGAGCTGCCGGTGCCGGTCCAGGTGAAGCTCCTGCGCTTTCTCCAGGAGAAGTGCTTCCAGCGCGTCGGGGGCCGGCAAGAGATTCAGAGCGACGCTCGCATTGTCGCGGCCACCAACCGGAACCTGCAGGAATCCGCCGCCAGCGGGAAATTCCGTGAGGACCTGTACTTCCGTCTCGCCGTAGTCGTTCTCAAGGTGCCCCCGCTGCGGGAGCGGGGGGACGACATCCTCATGTTGGCGAAGGCCTTTCTCCACAACTATGGGGGCGAACACGCCAAACCCGGTCTGACCTTCGCGCCCGATGTGCTGCGCGCGCTGACCGCTTACCGCTGGCCGGGAAACGTGCGTGAGCTGCAGAATCGGGTGCGGCGGGCGGTGATCATGGCGGATGGCAAGCGCGTCACTGCCCAGGACTTGGAAATGACCGATACCCTGAGCATCTTGCCGCCGCAGACGCTGAAGGAAGCGCGGGAAACTGTAGAACGGGAGATGGTAAAGGAAGCCCTACGGCGTCACATGGGGAAGGTCACTGCCGCCGCGTTGGAACTCGGCGTCAGCCGCCCAACGCTCTATGAATTGATGGAAAAGCTCGGAATTGTCAGGGAATCGTCATGAACTTACGGATGACCCGCTGGGCGCGCTGGACTGTCGGATCTTTTTACGTTCTGAGCGCGTCGAGATCGCTGCCCGCAAGTCAATGGTGCGGAATGGGTTTGCCGCGGATGCTGCTCAGGACAGCAGCTAGCTCCGTCGGAACTGCTTACAAGAATCTGCCGCGCCTTTACAACACCGTCGAGGTCTGAAACGGGCACGGAAATCTCTAATCCTTTATGGATTGGATACTTAGCTGGCGCTGGAAGGTTTTGCCGAACCTCCCGGCATAGTTGGCACGATACGTGCTTAGAATACAGGCGAGGCGGCGGTAAAAAGGAGACTTACAAATGCGGAATCGCAAACTAGTTACGTTAGTGACGGTGGCACTGGCCATTGTTGTTCTTGGATCGGGCATGGCGCTTGCGGACGATCTGAGTCTTGGTGGTAGCTACAATGGGGGGATAATCATTACGGGGGGTTATCTCGGGACTGGTACGGCTTCTGAGGGTGGCGGGTCGATCGGTCCGTCTACCCTGAACGGAAAAGCGCTCCCCTGGGTCTACTGTGTGGACCTCCCTGATACGGTCAATGTTCCCGCAGACTACCCGAACACTGTCGTGACTCACAACGGCATGATCGCGGGTAGCCAAACTAATTCCACTGACGGCGGCATAGCGGGTTACACGAGCAATGGAGCGCTGGCAACAGTTAGCGACGCCGTGCAGGTAGCTTGGCTGGCGCATACTTTCGCCGCGGGAGCTAGCGGATACGACGCAGAGGTTGGTCTCCAACTCGCTATCTGGCACGAAATCTACGGCGTTACCCCAGGCGCTGGCAACAGCGTGGGTGCGGTTGCGGATTACAACACCGATATCAATGCGCTTATAGCTGCGGGAAATCTGCACAACTATGTCGGCGATTTCGCTTGGCTTTCCCCGAACGGAAACGACCCGAACGTTATGCAGGGCTTGCTTACATCAGTTCCCGACGGCGGTATGACGCTCATGCTGCTCGGCGGTACTCTGGTCGGTGTCGGGACTCTGCGCCGGAAATTCCGCGGGTAGCGGGTTGCTTCTAAAGCGAGAACCAAAGGAAAGGGCCGGAACAATCCGGCTCTTTTTCATGCGCCGCGTGCGGAGCTAACACTGGAGACCGCAACCGCTTCCGCAAAACGGTCACAGCGAAAGCGACGACGAAGCCGCAGTCCGGAACGTCGGAATGCCGTTTACAACCGTGTGGATGATCTTCACCACTCCCACGAGGCCGCGCAGGCTGGCTCATCCACCTCACTCTGGCTCAGGCGTTCGGGGTCGTAGGTAAAGTCTCGCAGGAACCAGATCAATTTCCTCATCGGCCGAGGCGCAATAAAGACGGCTGGCAATGCAGGAAGCCTAAATGTCCCGGGTTCGAGGACGGAGAGCCGTAGTGATAGATGGCTTCTCGTTTACGAAAGGTGAGGCCGGACGATGTGTCGCTCTTGGTGCATCCGAGTGGCGTGCCCTATACTTTCGGAATGCTGCCCAGTTAGCATGTAGTGCGTGCTGAGAGGTTGCCCATGAAGACTCCGGTCGGTTTCCGATTTATTCTGATTCTCACTCTTATCGCTACTACGTTTGCGGGATGCTCGCGCGATCCAAACGTTCGTAAGCAGAAATACCTTCACAGCGGCCAGCGCTACTTCGAGAAAGGGAGATATCGTGAAGCCGCGATCGAGTTTACCAACGCGATCAAGATCGATCCGGGCTTTGCCGAGGCTCACTATCAACTGGCCCAGACTTACCTCAAGGTTCAGCAGCAAGACCGGGCCTATCAGGAATTGAATCGCACTCTTGAGCTTCAACCCGAGAACTATTCGGCCCGAAGCGAAATGGCTGAACTGCTGATCGGCCATCACAACTTACAGCTAGCGCAAACGCAAGTTGATTGGCTGCTCCAGCACCGCCCCGACGATCCGAAAGCTCATCTCGCGGCCGCATATCTTCTGGCGGCGGGAGGCGACATCTCGGCGGCTATTGCGGAAATACAGAAGGCCATTACTCTCGCACCCAGCGATGGAGATTTGCATCTTCAGCTTGCGCTGCTGCTGTTGAAGAAAGGTCAACCGGACGAAGCCGAGGCGAATTTAAGGAAAGCCGTTGAGCTGAATCCCAAGGCGGTGGGCGCTTGGCTAGTGATGGGGACGTATCATCAGGCCCGTGGTTGGTACGGACAAGCTGAGCAGGAATTCCGCCACGCCATTGAAGTCGACCCGAAAAATCCCGAACCGCGCGCCGCCCTTGCCCGCCTTTTTTTGGTTCAGGGCAAGAAGACCGAAGCGGAAGAATTCCTGAAACAGGTCAAGCGCGACTTTCCGGACAACTCGGCGGACTACCGCATGCTGGGTGACTTCTACCTCACCACCGGGGACCTGGACAAAGCCACCGCCGAATACGCCGCCCTCTACCAGGAGCATCCCAAAGATATTCAGGTCAAGAATAATTACACTCAACTTCTGATCCAGAAGAACCGTTTCGATGAGGCGCGCAAGCTCAATGACGAAGTCCTGAAAGCCAGTCCCAAAGACACCGATGCTCTGCTCTACCGCGCGCAATTGCAAATCGCCGCTGGAGACGCCAGTGGCGCCACCGTGGCATTGCAAACTCTCATAAAGAGTGAGCCCAATAACGCTGCGGCCCACTATCAATTGGGACTAGCATTTCAAAAGTCAGGGAACATGGAAGACGCCAAGGGCGAATGGCTGAATGCGGTGCGTATTCGTCCGGACCTGGTCGAAGCTCAGCGCTCCTTGGCATTACTGGCGATGCGCCAGGGTGACATGGGTGCGCTCGAGTCTGCGGCCACCCAACTGATTCGCCTGCAGCCCGCATCGCCGGACGGCTATGCCCTGCGCGCCGTGTCTCACATCAATCGCCAACAGTTTGCGGCCGCTGAGGAAGACATACGCAAAGCGATTGAAGTGGCTCCGCAAAGCCACCTGCCTTACGTTGAGCGGGGAAATCTGAAGTTCGTTCAGAAGCAGTACAGCGAAGCCGGCAAATCTTACCAGGACGCTCTTGACCGTGACCCCAATTCTACCGACGCGCTCCGCGGCCTGATGAACACCTACCTGGCCCAGAATCAGGTCGACAAAGCCCTGGCCGTCGCGAATGCCCAAATTGCCAAGTCGCCTGCGAATAGCAGCTTCTACTTCCTGCTCGGCAGCGTGCTTTTCCGCGACAAGAAAGATCTGAACGGCGCCGAGGCGGCCTTTAACCGGTCAGTCGAACTCGACAAAAACAATTCCGGTGCTGTGATCCAGTTAGGTCAGGTACAGGCGGCGAAAGGAGAGGTAGACCAGGCGATCGCTACTTATCAGCAGGCGGTCAAGGACCATCCTCGTGTGCCCGAATTCTACACCCTCTTGGGCGGGCTGTATGGATCCAAACGGGATTGGACCAAAGCTCAGGAGGCCTATCAGAAAACTCTAGCCCTCAAACCGGGTGACCCAATCGCTGCAAACAACCTTGCCAACGTCATGCTGCAAAGTGGTGGCAACCTCGACGTGGCTATGTCGTTCGCCGAGAATGCGCGCCGCGGCCTGCCTGACTCGCCGAATGCGGCTGACACGCTAGGCTGGATTTACTATCAGAAAGGGGTCTACGGATCGTCAATCAGCATGCTCCAAGAAGCTCTCAAGCTGCAGGCAAAGCAGCACGCACCCGACAATCCCACTATTCATTACCACCTGGGGATGGCTTATCTGAAGGCGCAAAAGCCAGCGCTCGCGCGCCAGCAGTTGGAACTGGTGCTGAAGATCAACCCGAATTACAGTGAAGCCGCTGATATGAAAAAGCAGCTGGATAGCCTGAAATCATGACGAGCAGCTCGCAGATTGATGGCCTGCTTCGGAGAATCGCGTCCTTGGCTCCAGAGAGTTGGTGCCGCATTGTCTGTCTTCTTGCTCACCCTCCATCCTCACCGGCCCTTCGTTGTCCAATTGCACTCGTCTTGGGCGCGCGTCACAGTATGTGGCATGTTCCGGCTGGCATTCTAAGCTAGTCACTACTATTCGGCGAGCAACACGCCAACCGAAAGGGGGCAGCTCAATGCGTGATCCTTACAGTCACCGAAGGCGGAGATGGACGAATCGAGAATGGCGATTTCTCAACCCACAACTCAACCCACATGATGCGATGTCTTATAGAATTTCCGCGTACTTAGGCAGTCTCCGCGGCTTGTAAGTTGTTGAAATACTTGACGCATAGGAAAAACAAGAATCCATTTCAACGGGATGTGTGGAAGGGACGGGTAGAGGCCCCCTCTGCGAGGCGGGGGTCGTCTCAGTGACGTGTGTGCGTTTTAAAATTATTTTGCAGTGGCGGGTTTTCGCGGGGAATGGCGGGTTTTGGCGGGTCTTATTGCGCCCAAATTCGCCGAAACTCGACGTTGCTTGTACGGAATTGATTTTCAGTGCCTGGGCGGCGGGCGTCCGTAAGTTATTGCAAAGCAAGCATCAACTTTCGCCCCGTGACCGAGAGATTGGCAGAGCGTGAAACCCAGGATCCAATTGACTGTCCCTCGTCACAATCCTGTCCGGCTGTGAAATCAACAACTTCGTCGGGCAGGCGGCAAGCGGGTCTGCTATAACTTTGTTGCCATGTTTGACCTGTTTC
>PLQW01000100.1:718-21278 GCA_003160215.1 Acidobacteriaceae bacterium | reverse complement strand
AAACCTTAGTGCTGTATCGGACGCGCCCCAAACACAGTGAGTGTGCAGGTGGGGTCGGCGCCGCGAGGCGCGTCCGATACAGCGGTTTGAAGGAAGCCGCCCCTGGGGAGGCGATTATGCCTATTCAATCGTGTTGGGGTTAGGAGAGAAGCTTGGGGAACAGCTATTGGAGCCGGTAAGAGCGAGGCGAGGATTGGTTGGGTGAGAGTTTGCGTGTGGTGGGAACGGGATTTTGGGTCGAGGTTGGGAACGGACAGCTGGTTTGGGGGCAAGCAGGGCGCAGCACGCCTGCGGGTGGTGAGGGGCACCGAGTGAGAGAGCTGGGAAAGGTTGTTTCATGCGGCGGCTCCGGCGAGAAAGGGTGGCGAACGGAGCTGGATCTGAGCCGCCGTAAGCCTCTCGATGACCACCATGGGCGCGCCACAGTTGGACAGAGCCAAAGCGGTCTGGTTTCCTTGGCGGTGGAGGCTGGTGGTTGGGTTTGCGGCTGAACCGCAGCGAGGGCTTGCCGGCAAAGTGGCAGGAGAGTGGCCCGCCGCCGGTTGGCGAGAAAGCCGAAGTGGCGAATGCGGACGAAGCCTTTGGGGAGCAGGTGTAACAGGAAGCGGTGCAGGAACTCATCGAGTGATAAGCTCATCACTTTTTGTTGATTGTTGTGCGCGGAGTCCCGCCAACGAAAGGTGACTTGGCCGTCGGCCAACGAGATCAGGCGATGGTTAGAGATGGCCACGCGATGGGTATAACGGCCCAGATACTGGAGCACATACTGGGGGCCACCGAAGGGTGGTTTGCAGTAGACCACCCAGTTCTTGCGGAATAGCGGTCGCAGCCGGGCGGCGAAGATCTTGGGCTGAGCGATCGGTGCCAGATCGCCCGCCAAGTGGAGTTGCTGGTGTTGGAAGGCGGACTTGAGGCCGGCGACGACCTTGCCACGAAAGCGGCGCCGCAGCACCGGGCGGGGAAGAAAGAAGCGAGGGCGGGATGGAATCCAGCGCGTGTGGTCGAGCGAGAGTCCGCCGGCAGGGACGACACAGTGGACATGGGGATGAAGCTGGAGCTTTTGATTCCAGGTGTGCAGCACACTGAAGAAGCCGATTTCGGCCCCCAGATGTCGGGGATTGCGGGCGACTTCCAGAAGAGTTTCTGCGCTGGATCGGAGCAGCAGATCGTAGACGACTTTCTTGTTCTGCAGAGCTAACGGCGCCAGTTGTGCAGGCAGAGTGAAGACGACGTGGACGTAGGGCGAGGGGAGAAGTTCGCGGCGCCGTGTCTCCAGCCAGCGTTCGCGGGCACCGGTCTGACACTTCGGGCAATGGCGGTTTCTGCAACTGCTATAGGAGATGGTGGCGCGATGTCCACAGCGGGTGCACTCATCGATATGACCGCCGAGTGCGGCGGTGCGGCAACGGGCAATGGCCAGCAGGACCTTGATATGGGCCCAGCGGATCCACTGGCGGTTGCGCTCGAGGAAAGCTGTTCCTGCAGTGCGGACCAGGTCGGCCACCTCCAGAAGCGGCCGGCTCATCTATTCCTCCTGCTGGGACCTGCCTTTCAGCACTAGCGAATCCAGAGGACTGGCCGTGGCCTGGAGGTGACGTCGCGAAAGATGAAGGTAGATCGAGGTCTCTTTTAGATCGTGATGTCCCAGGAGCAGCTGAATGGTGCGCAGGTCAGCGCCATTCTCAAGCAAGTGCGTTGCGAAACAGTGGCGCAGGGTGTGGGGATGGATCCGATTCTGCAGACCGGCGCGCTGGGCGGCCTTCTGGCAGGCATACCACACGGTCTTTGGAGTAATGGGACGAGGAGCGGTGTGGCAGGGGCCGCCAGGGAATAACCAGTCTGTGGGTTTGCGCTTCAAGCCGCGCCAGTAGTCGCGCAAAGCTTCCAGCAGGATGGGACTGAGCATGACATCCCGGTCCTGACAGCCTTTCCCGCCGCGGATGTGGAGGACCATGCGTCGGCTGTCGATATCGGGGAGTTGCAAGCGGGCCAACTCGGCGCGCCGTACCCCGGTGCCATAGAGGGTCATCAACACAATGCGATGAAATCGAGTCTGGGCCGAGTCGATGAGGAGGGCAACTTCTTCTGGGCTCAATATGCTGGGCAGGTGTCGCGCCTTCTTCGGATAAGGGGTATCGGCCACGCTCCATGGCTTCTTCATCGTCTGGATGAAGAAGAACCGCAGCGCGGCCAGCCGTTGCGTGACCGTGCGTGCGGCGAGTTTCCTCTCGCGGAATAGATACGCTTGGTACTCACGGATGTGCTCCGGACCGAGTTGGTCGGGAGGACGCTTAAAATAACGCGCGAAGTCCTCGATCGTCTGGATGTAGCAGTCTCTGGTAGTCTGAGCGTAATTGCGACGCTCGAGTTCCTCGAGCATCATTTTGCGAAGGTGGGTCATAGGTCATCTCCTTATGACCCCACCCTATCTCTTCATCTCGTTCGCACTGCTGCTGACACCCGGCACGCGAAAGCGTCCGCCGCAAAGCGGCTTCGTTCAAACCGGATTTATGAGATAGCTTCTAAGTCTAGTCACTGGGGCTCCTTTTGCTGTTGTTGTTCCTGACGCTGCCGCTGTTTCTCTTTGCTGACCGGAGTTTTCTCGCTGGGAACTTCGCAGTGTTGCGCGAGCACTTCGACTGCGGTCGTCTGAAAGCGGCGTGTTGCCTTTGCATTCACGTGCGGTTGCTGCTGAGGGCTGGCTTCCCATGAGCCTGTCAGTTTGACCTTGCTGCCGGAATCGTGCTTCAAGTCATCTGGGCCAAGCACCTGAACTCCAGTGCGGTGCTGCATGCTGGTCAAGACATACTTGCCTTCGGTGTTGGGTCCGTTTAGACAACCGATGAGAGTGGTGCCTTTGGTGCCAGCCGGCTTGGTTACCTGGTCGCCGCTGATGCCACTGTTGTCTTTGGTCGCGCTGGCTGCGTTCTTCTGCTGTTCGACAGGGGTGTTGCCGGGAGGGGAAGAACTCTGCGGGGTAGCGGCAGGCTCTTGGGTCAACGCGGGGATGCTAATAGCGGTCGCCAGCGTCAGGAGATAGAGGAACATCTTCATTTGCAAACCTCAGGTGTGTATCGAGGATACCTGAGGGTTCGACGCGGCGTAGCGAGGAGAAGTTGCAACGGAGACCGGGGATCACCACAGAGACACAGAGGCACAGAGAAAAATCATCTGAGAATTAAGGCAGGAGGGCAGCTTATGTTGCTCTTGAAATCAGAAATTCTCTGTACCTCTGTGGAGATGACGACTCCGCGGCGACACGGCAACCAGGGGCGCCACGGGCTAATACTGTGTCTACTTGTGGGCCCACACAGACGCGTTCAGACAGGCAGCTACGCCGTCGATGACCTGCGCTCTTCCTGGAACTTGTTGGCATCAACGATGTTTTTGCCGGAGATAGCATCTGCCGCACCAACGGCGGATTCATAAAGATCCGCTCTACGAAAACTGCATCCACTATCGCCGCTCCGGAGCAGGCTGCTCACAAGGGATAGTCCACATACAGCAGGGCCGAATCGCGCGAGTACTTGACGGGCGACGAGGCATCGTATTGCCGCAGGTAATAGCCCTGCACGCGCGAGAGGCGTGGCAGATTGAAGGTCTGGGTGGTGAAGCGCCCGGCAAGGTTGCCGTCGCTCCCGGCGCCCCAACCGCCGTCAGAGCGACGCACTTCGATGCCGCCGCCGGGAGGCGGAGCGATGCCCGTGTCAACCGTGATTTCGGTCGCGATGACGTTGGTGACTTGGGCCGCGGTGAGAGCCGGAAGATATAAGGACGACGACGGAACTGTGGTGGTGAACACTGCCGTGAGCGGCTCGGGTAACGTCATTGTTTCAAACTTGAACGCCAGTAGGTCGGCGGCATCGTTCGAGAAGCGCAGCAGATACTCCGAGCGATCGTCGCGAAGGGAGATCACTTGTAGGTCCACCTCACGAACGATGGCCATGAATGCTGCGCCGCGCGACGGCGCCGAAATTTGGACCGCATTAGTAGGGATAACGTCGCCGACGGGGAGGAAGTCGCTGATGACGCGGTATTCGCCGGCCCAGGCAGGCTGCACGGTGTCGTCGAGCAAAGCCACCGCCGCGTTTTCACAGTCGATCGAGGTGGGAGCCAGTGGCAGCTTCAATCGCCGAACGTAGCTGCGGCGGCCGCTGTCGCTCCCGTTGTGATGCGCAGCGATGCTGTTCTGGTCCTGCACCCGTGCCATGGCGCGAGCGCTACTGCGATAGGCGACTACCACCTGCTCATTTTGCTGCGGCGGATACGGCGGATAAAAGCGCAGCTCGGCGGACGAGGTCACGTAACACTCGCCGCCATCGGCAAAGTTGCCTGTCAGCCGGGTGCGGAACTGCCCGCCCGGAATCAGACTGCGCACTTCGGTATCGACGACGTGCTGCAAACGGGTGAAGGACACGCCGACGCACAAGTTCGGGCCGTTCGCCAGCGCGTAGGTGGCGAAGCCCGGAGGCGCGGGCAGCACGTCGTCGTAGAGCACGGTTGCGGGCGCAGCTAGCGTTCCAGGATTATTGGGATCGACATCGTGCACCGCGAGCACGACCCGCATCGCGACGGATACAGAGTCGCCGCCTCGACCGTTCCCCGCGGGATGAGTCGAGGACAAATATGTCTGATGAATGCGGTGGGCTTCGTTACAAAACAACTGGCTGGTGAAAGAGTACAGATGACCGGGAACGGTCGCCAGCGGAGAGCCGACCAGCCCACCATTGACGAGTCCCTGGATGTTACAGTTGGCGCCATTGGGCGAAATCGAAAAGCCGGCGATGCAGTTGGCATCGCCCACCGAGCCGTTGTAGAGAGCGCCGAAGGTGCCGCTGGACGCGGCATTGAACACGACTTGGCCGTGCTGCATCATGAGGCCGCCGGCCAGTTCCAATTGTTCGACGAAACTGACGGTCGCGGGGCCACCGTTGATCTGAAGTTGACCTCCGCTGACTGAGACCTTGCCGTTGGGATCGGTGACGCTCCACAACGTGGGTTCCAGCGAGGTCGCAGTGTAATCCTCCTCGAAGATTGTGACCGCAGTCTTGCTGAACGGAGTGTCCGAAAGATAGAAGCCCAACGTGGTGCCATCGCCAAGGAAGTAGTCACGAACGTAAACGAGCGGTTCGAGTTCGCCGATGATCGTCACATCGTTCCGCAACTGGTCCGATTGCAGTAGCACCAACCCTTCGGGAACAAAGTGTTGATCCTGCTCGCTGATAGTAAAGCTTTGCTGGCCAACCTCTTCAAAATAGAGTTTGTCGTCATTGGCGCGATAGCTGGCGCGCGTCATGGTGGCAAGTTCCTGTACGTGCTCGGTCCACGTTTTCTGCGGAACGATAAGAAACTGGTTGACCGGACTGACGTCTTGCACCCCCGAGAGATCGAGCCCGTTGGGCAGAACGTCATCGGCGAGCGTGCGCACGGCGTCGCCCGCGGTGCGAAAGGCGAAGGGCGTTCTGACCGGCAACGCGTTGTGATCTAGCAGGCAGGAATCGTCCAGCGCTTGCAAAGTGTAGCGCCAGGCGGCGCCCGCCTGGCTGTAGCCAAGATATTGCTGTTCTGGCGCCGTAGCCAAGTAGCCAGTAAACAAACGAAATCCATCGGCGCGTTGCAAGAGCACGCGCGCTCCGCTTACGGGCGGATGAAAGCTGGGATCGGCGGCGACGAGCCAGGCCGTCATGGTGGCCGCCCGGTTCAAGCGCCGCGCGATCTTCGGCAGGTGGTCGACGTCCACGCAAGCGGTGTAATCCTGTTGTCCTAAACCGTCGTTATTGTCGATTAGAAGGTTCATGGGATATCCATTCCGGCACGTCTAAAAAAGGTTCCAGACATAATCTGAAAAGCAGACCCCTCGCGGGCTGACAATTTGCTGAAACGCGAAAAAGGCAGATCCCTCACCGACTAAAGTCGGTTCGGGATGACAAAAATAAAGGAACTCATAACGGCGCACCTGAAGGTGCGCCCCTTCAACGCGTCACATTCGAGTTTTCAGCAAACTGTACAGACAAGGCGTGCGCGCAATCCAGCTACGCCTGTGTATCCACCACCTCGAAGAATTGTGCCATGTTGCGGAACTTGTTGTAGCGCGCATCCAGCAGGGCGGGGATCGGCATTCTTTCCAGTTCCGCCAAGTTCTTTTCCAGGGCATCCGCCAGAAGTTTGGCCGCGGCGTCATAGTCGTGATGCGCACCGCCCGCAGGTTCAGGAATTACCTCGTCGCAGAAACCCATCTCCAGGTTGTCTTTGGCGGTAATGCGCAGGGCCTGTGCGGCTATGTCCTTCTTGTTGGAGTCGCGCCACATGATCGAGGCGCAGCCCTCGGGCGAGATCACAGAGTAAATACTGTTTTCCAGCATCAGCACGCGGTCGGCAACGGCAATGGCCAGAGCGCCACCGCTGCCACCTTCGCCCGTTATCGCAGCGATGAATGGAACCTTGAGTCGCGCCATTTCGCGGAGATTGTGGGCGATGGCTTCGGCCTGGCCGCGTTCTTCCGCGCCAAGTCCCGGATACGCTCCGACGATGTCGATAAGCGCGATAACCGGATGTTGCCACTTCTCTGCGAAGCGCATCGCGCGTAGGGCCTTGCGATAGCCCTCAGGGTTGGGCTGGCCAAAGTTGCGATAGATCCGCTGCTTGGTGTCGCGGCCTTTTTGCGTGCCGAGCACCAGCACCTGCCGTCCGCGAAAGCTCGCCATGCCGCAAACCATGGCGGGATCGTCGCCAAAACCGCGGTCTCCATGAATCTCGCTGAAATCGGAAAAGAAGCGCTCGATGTAGTCCAGCGGATAAGGACGCATGGGATGTCGCGCCAGTTCGGTACGCTCCCAGGGCGTGAGCTGGCCAGCCATCTGGCGGCGCAGCGCGTCCACCCGGACGTGCATTTCCTGCAATTGGCGGCGGGCTTCCTGGTTATCGCCGGCAGCGCCCTCTAGTTGCTCAATCTGTTTCTCGATGCGTTCCAGTTCGTCCTGCGCTTTCGAAGCAGCTTCCATATTGGTTTCTCGTCGTTTGTTTGACGCTCCACCGGAATTATTTACCACGGAGGCACGGAGGACACGGAGGTCTTGGTTTCTGTCGATTTGTCTCCGTGATCTCCGTGGCTCCGTGGTTAATTTTCATTTCCATGGGCGGGCAGTGGGCCCATTCGGCGCACGGGAGAGAGCTTCCACCCCGGAGATCCTTACACTCAATCAACGACCCGAACGCTGCCGCGTCCGCATAGCTCTTCCACACGGTGGATGAATGTTCGGTCTGGCAGAACATTATAGCCTTCCGCCTCCATCACCACGGTGAAGTCGCCTTTGCGTTCCAGGTCGAACAGCACCCTGGCCGCGCCTTTGCGCTCCAGACAAAGCGTGTGTAGTTCGTCGATCATTGCTGGGGAGACGCCTTCGATAGGTATCTTGATACGCAAATGCTGCGGCAGCTTAGGCTGGGCCTGCTCCAACGGAGTGATGTCGCCAATCATGAGCTTGGAGTTAGATCCGTCTTCGACGCGAACTCCGCCTTTGGCCAGCACGGGGACGGTGAGCTTCAGCTTGTCTGCAAGCCGCTTGTACGCATCGGCGAAGCAAAGGACGTCCACCGAGCCGTTCATGTCTTCGAGTTGTCCCTGCGCGTAGAGGTCACCCTTCTTCGACTTGGCAACGCGGATGTTCTTCAGGATGCCTCCAATCAACACCTCATCCCTGCCCGTGGAAGATTTCAATTCCGCAACCTCGGTGGTGGATAGGGCATTGAAGTCGAGCAGTTTTTCACGGTACTTCTCCAGCGGGTGGCCGGTAATGAAGAAGCCGAGGATTTCCTTCTCATGCCCCAGCCGTTGGTGCTCATCCCAGTCTGGAATGTTGGGCAACGGCTTCTCGGCTTGCGGTGCATCGTCCTGCTGGAAGACGCCAAATAATCCGTGCTGGCCAAGGACAGCGTCCTTTTGTGTCTTCTGGGCGTGCTCCATCGCGCTGTCAGTAACGGCCATCAACTGCGCGCGGCGCCCGAGCCGGTCCATCGCGCCGCTCTTGATCAGCGACTCGATCACGCGCTTGTTGAGCAGGTGCAGATCGACCTTTTCGCAGAACTGAAAGATCGACTTGAACTCGCCCGCCTCTTTGCGCGCCGCCACAATGGATTCGATCGCGTTGTGGCCGACATTCTTGACCGCCGCCAACCCGAAGCGAATCGCCTCGCCGTGCGGCGTGAAGTACGCATCGCTGACATTCACGTCGGGAGGCTCGACCGCGATCCCCATTTCGCGGCACTCGTTGATGTACTTCACCACGTCGTCGGTGCTTCCGGAGACGGATGTGAGCAGCGCGGCCATGAACTCGACCGGATAGCGAGTCTTTAGATACGCCGTCTGATATGCAAGCAGTGCATAGGCGGCCGAATGCGATTTGTTGAAGCCGTATCCCGCGAACTGCTCCATCAAGTCGAAAAGCTTTTCAATTTTCTTCGGCGGGAAGCCACGCTCGGTAGCGCCTCGGACAAACCGCTCGCGCTGTTTGGCCATCGCCTCGGGATCTTTCTTGCCCATGGCGCGACGCAGCAGGTCGGCTTCCCCGAGCGAATAGCCGGCCAGACGATTGGCGATCTGCATCACCTGTTCCTGATAAACGATGACGCCGAAGGTCTCCTTCAGAAGCGGTTCCAGCTCGGGCAGGTCGAATTCGACTTTCTTCCGTCCCCATTTACGCTCGACGAAGTCTTCAATCATGCCGCCCTGGATCGGCCCGGGACGATACAGCGAGTTCAACGCGGTCAGGTCTTCAACGCAGGTGGGCTTGTAGCGGCGCAACACGTCACGCATGCCATGCGATTCAAACTGGAAGACGCCCGACGTCAACCCGGTATGGAACACCCTCTCGTAAGTCTCTTTGTCGTCCAACGCGAGCTTCTGCAGGTCCAGCCGTTCGCCGCGCGTCTGTTCGATGAGGCGCAGCGCGTCATCAATGATGGTGAGCGTGGTGAGCCCGAGGAAGTCCATCTTCAGCAGGCCCAGCTTTTCGACCGCCTTCATGTCGTACGCTGTAACGATTTCGTCGTTCTTGGTGCGGTGAAGTGGAACCAGGTCGGTAAGCGGGATCGGTGAAATCACTACTCCGGCGGCATGCACTCCTGAGTTGCGCACCAGACCCTCAAGTCTCTTGGCCGTGTCGATCAGTTCCTTCGTCTGCGGTTCGTTCTCGTAGGCCGCGGCCAGCGGTGGCGAGTCTTTCAATGCCTGGTCAATAGTGATGTTCAGGGTGGTGGGAATCATCTTCCCAATGCGATCCACTTCAGCATAAGGGATGTCCATGGCGCGGCCGGAATCTTTGATCGCCGCTTTGGCGGCCATGGTTCCAAAGGTGATGATCTGCGCCACCTGGTCGCGTCCGTACTTTTGAGTGACGTAGTCGATGACCTCGGAGCGGCGGTTCATGCAGAAATCAATATCGATGTCGGGCAGGCTGATGCGCTCAGGATTGAGGAAGCGCTCGAACAGCAACTCGTTCTGCAATGGATCAATGTCCGTGATGCCTAGAGCGTAGGCGACGAACGATCCTGCGGCCGATCCACGGCCTGGTCCGACTGGGATGTTGCGTTCCTTAGCGTAGCGGATGAAGTCCCACACGATGAGAAAGTAACCGGCGAACTGCATCTGCCGGATAGTGCCGATCTCGCGCGACAAGCGCTGCTCGTACTCTTCCATCGAATGTTTCAGGCGGCCCATGGTCTGGAGCTCGCGAAGAATGTTAAGCCGGTTGGCAAAGCCCTGGCGCGTGATGTGCTCGAAGTAATCGGGGAGGGTGTAGCCTGCCGGCACCTCGAACTTGGGAAACGGATCGTGCACTTTTTCCAGCCGGACATTGCAGCGTTCCGCTATCTCCAGCGTCCGCGCCAGCACGTGCTCATATCCCAAGAAGACCTTCGCCATCTCGACGGCGCTCTTCACGTAAAACTGGTTGCCACTGAATTTCAGGCGGTTGGTGTCGTGGATGGACTTGCCCATCTGAATACAGAGCATCACGTCCTGCGCGTGCGAATCATCCTCACAGAGATAGTGACTGTCATTGGTCGCGACCAGCGGGATGTCGAGTTCCTTCCCCAGCTTCAGCAGGTTGGGCTGGATGCGCGCTTCTTCCGGCAATCCCTGGTCTTGGATTTCGAGATAGAAATTTCCTTTGCCGAAAATGTCGCTGAAGGTAACGGCAGCTTCGCGGGCTGCGTCGTACTTCCCTTCCGTGAGGCTCTCCGCGACTTCACCCTTGAGACACGCGGACAAACCGATAAGCCCTCTGGAGTGCTCGGCCAAGAATTTCTTGCTTACGCGGGGCTTGTAGTAGAAGCCGTGCAGTGACGCCTCAGAGACAATCTTGACCAGATTGCGATAGCCTTCGTCATTCTCCGCCAGCACGATCAGGTGGTTGTAGCTGTCGCCCTCCGGCGCGGTGCGATGGTCTTCCTTCTTGCAGATGTAAAGTTCGCAGCCCAGGATTGGTTTCACGCCTGCCTCTTTGGCGGCGTTGACGAATGCCACCGCGCCAAAAATGTTGCCATGGTCGGTCATGGCTACGGCGGGCATGTCGAGTTCTTTCACACGCTTGACCAGACGGTCGATGTTACAAGCGCCGTCGAGCATGGAATAGTCGGTGTGAAGATGGAGATGTACGAATTGCGATTGGGACATTCGGGACCTGGGCCTTCGCTGTGCAGCTTCTATTTTATGCGTCGCAGGCACAGCCTGTATGCAAGGCAAGCTGTGGAAAACGGGCACGAAATGCAATTCATTCTGGGGTACACTGACCAGCGGAGCAGTTCGTCGTGAACCACTCGTTCCTGCTTACGTGCGCTGGCATCATGGCTGGAGCCATAGCCTCGATCTCCGGATTTGGAATTGGCAGCATTCTGACTCCGCTGCTGGCCTCGTGGATCGGCACAAAGCTTGCGGTAGCCGTGGTCTCGATACCGCATTTCATTGGAACTGCGCTGCGCTTCGTCGTGATTCGAGAGCACGTGGACCGGCGCGTTTTGTGGACCTTTGGCGCAGCCAGCGCGGCGGGTGGCCTGGTGGGCGCGCTCCTTCATATTTGGATGCGCAGCGCGATCCTCGGTTACGTCCTGGGAGTTCTTCTGGTATTCGCGGGATTCATGGGAATCACCGGCCTGGCGGCGCGCATGAGTTTCGGTAAGCGATCAGCGTGGTTCGCCGGCGCGTTGTCGGGAATGTTTGGCGGGTTGGTGGGCAATCAGGGCGGGATCCGCTCGGCGGCCCTGCTGGGATTCAATCTGCGACGCGATGCATTCGTTGCGACCGCTACTGCGATCGCTTTACTGGTCGATCTCTTTCGCATGCCCGTTTATGCCCTGTTGCAATTTCATCAGGTCGTTTCCCAGTGGCAGATGGCGGCCGTCGCCACAATAGGGGTGATCGCCGGCACGGTCTCCGGAAAGTGGATGTTACGCCGCATTCCGGAGAATACCTTCCGGCTGATCGTCTCGAGCATCATTCTGGTTCTGGGCTTCTGGATGTTGCTCCATCCCGCTGCCTAGCGGAAGGCGAATTATTGCATGCCGTCAGGAGGTGTGCGTCCGGTTGCACCTTCGGGGGAAATCAGGCGGCCCCCGGTGATTGTGTGTCCGGGAGGAGTTTGCCGGGGGATGGTCGGTTCCGCGCGTTTGCCGTACGCCCGGTAAGCGTAGATGACCGCCAGCAGCGGGGCCGCCAGCAGCAATCCCCAAAACCCGAATATCAAGCTGAGCACAATGGGAATAATCAACGAAGCCCAGATCGGCACCCGGGCTGTCCGGCGCATGATCACCGGCTGCAAAACTAATCCGTCAATCACAACGATGACCCCGTAGAGAATGAGGACATACAGAAACTGCTCGAAGCCGCCGGCGAACAACGCGACCAACGCCGGCCCCATAAATGCCAGCACTGGTCCGAAGTGCGGAATGAACTGCAGGCCGGTCGCGAGCATCGCCCAGAACGGCGCCCACGGCACATGCAAGTAATCGAGTCCAAACCACCACAGCGCGCCCACCGCCGCCGAGTCATAGCATTGTGCTATGAGCCAGTGGCGCAACGCGCCGCCGGTGATGTTCATGTGCCGGGAAAATTGCATGACTACTTTGATGCCGCCTTGTGCAGGCCCATCGCGCGACCCACCTCGCACATACCGCAGCCCGAGTGAAGCCCGCGATATAATGGAGCATGAGCAATGCTCAGTTCTTCACCGCGCTGTGTTTGCCGCTCGTGGTGTTCGTCATCGGTCTCTATCACCAGAATACCGGAATCCGAGACCTTCGTAGTGAGCTGATTCAGTTCCGCTCGGAAGTAAAAGCGCGGTTTGTAGCGATGGACGCAAGATTCAATCGGGTGGACCAGCGCTTCGACGATCTCACTAGCAAAGTGGTGGACATCGACAATCGCCTAGTGAGAGTCGAGGAGCGTCTGAAGCTCTAAGACACGCTGCTATCCCCGGCAACCGTACTATATTTTAGCTTTTCCGCAGGAAACCTACGGCAATGAAATTCGGCGTAATCATCTTTCCCGGTTCCAATTGCGACCACGATGCCTATTGGGCAATTTCGGAAGTGGCCAAGCAGCCGGTGACCTTCCTCTGGCACGACTCGCCCGACCTTCAGGGTTGCGACGCCGTTATCGTGCCCGGTGGATTCGCTTATGGGGACTACCTCCGCACTGGCGCCATCGCTAAGTTTTCTCCGGTCATGGAGTCGGTTCGCAAATTCGCCGCTGACGGCGGCTTGGTGCTGGGCATCTGCAACGGATTTCAGATCCTATGTGAAGCCGGATTGTTACCCGGAGCGCTGCTGCGCAATGCGGGATTGAAATACGTTTGCAAGCCGGTGCACATCCGCGTGGAGAGCACCAACACGCCTTACACGCAGCAGTTGACCAAGGGCGAAGTTTTGGAGATTCCCATCGGCCACATGGAAGGCAACTACTTCTGCGACGGGCCCACTCTGGCCGAATTGAAAGACCACGATCGCATCATCTTTCGCTACACGACTCTCAGCGGCGAAGTCACCTCAGAAGCCAATCCCAATGGATCGTTGGAGAACATCGCCGGCATCTGCAATGAAGGACGCAATGTGCTGGGAATGATGCCTCACCCGGAGCGCGCCAGCGAACCAGAGCTCGGCATGACCGACGGGGCGAAGATCTTCCATTCGCTGGTCGCGGCGATGGCGGCGAAATAGCACTCAGTATTCAGCACTCAGCCTTGAGCGTAGTCGAAGGGCACAGCTCTACTCGAGCAACTCCGGACCGCGACAGCGGATCGCATCATCACTTTTGCTTAGCTGATTGCTGAGTGCTGACTGCTGAGTGCTCTTTATCGAAACGCTTCCTTATTCACCACATATGGCATCTTGGTCACATCGCCGCCGTAGTTTTGCTCCAGTACATCGATCAGGCTCTGCACGCAACGTCCGGCCATGCCGCGCTCGGGATCGACAGACAAGCGCGTGATCCGCGCTGCGCTGGCAAAGTGCGGGTACAGGCGGCAGCGGTCCTCAATGTCGGGATCGCGCAGAGGCGAGTCCGGCGGCAACGGCTCGGTTTCATACACATCGAGAGCTGCGCCGGCAATCCATTTCTCCTTGAGAGCTTTGGCGAGCGCCTTCTCGTCCACCACCGGCCCGCGCGAGGTATTCACCAGATAAGCCGTCGGCTTCATCGTTCGCAGGGTACGTTCATTGATCAGGTGATACGTGGGCGTGTCGCTCTCGCCTTCGCGCAGCAGAGGCACGTGAATACTGATGAAGTCGCTCTGGCTGAGCGCCTCTTCCATCGCGACGTAGTTAATGGAGGTACGTTCCCGCTGCAGCCCACCCTTGAAGCGCAAATCCATTAACTGTTGCACGGTCGCAACCAGTTTCTCGCTGGGGCCTATGGCTTCGTAGCACAGAATATTCATGTCGAAGCCGATGCACTTCTTGATCACCGCCTGACCAATCCTGCCAGTGCCGATAATGCCGATGGTCTTGCCGGTCATTTCGTCGCCCAGAAACGGCAGATACGGATGCCAATAGCCCCACTGGTTGTCTCTCACCAGATGTTCGGCCGACCACAGCTTGCGGGCGAGAGCAGCCAGCGCGAAGAAGGCGAACTCCGCAGTCGCTTCTGTGAGGACGTCGGCAGTGTTGGTGAAGGGAATCTTGTAGCGGTTCGCGTCGGCGCGGTTGATGTTGTCAAACCCGACAGCATACTGCGCCACGACTTTCAATGTCCCCTTCCCTGCCTCGAAGATCTCGGCGTCTATGGGGTCGCGCAGCGTGGTGATAAGGCCGTCGATGCCGCTGCGGACTCTTTCGATAATCAGGCCCTTTGGCGGCGGCTCGGGATGCGGGTAGATCTCCACTTCGTAGCCGCGCTCGCGCAGGCGATGGAAGGCGGCGTCGCCGATGTCGGCGGTGGCAAAGATGCGGAATTTTTCTGGCATGAGAGTCATCCGATGTTGGGTCTTCGTATTTCACCGAATGCACCCCACATGCAATCGGCGGTAAGACGGGATGGCGCGCCCTCGCGCACACTTTGCGAAAGCGCTTGCGGTGCCGTGCCCGAGGCACTCGCAACGTTCTACTCACCTACCCACCGCTGAAGCGCTGGGCTATCCTCTTTCGTTCCACTTCGTGGGACTGGCTCAAATGCAAGTCTCGAACTTTTGCGAATCCTCGAAGTGCATTCCGTACGAAGAGCAACCACGAAAAAAGCCCGCTGTGCGGCGGGCCCGTACCCCAGACGTTTCAATCCTACAAATGCTTCTTCGTCCACTGATCGATGCGATCCAGCGCTTGCTGAAGATGCTCGATCGAATTGGCGATACTGAACCGCAGATGGCCTTCGCCATATGCGCCGAATGCGGTTCCGGACAGCGCCGCAACTCCCACATCGTCCAGCAGCGCGTCCGCCAGCTTCTTCGAGGACCAGCCCGTCTGCTTGATGTTGGGGAAAGTGTAGAACGCGCCCTTGGGCAACCGGCAGGAGAATCCCTTGATCTGGTTGAGGCCGCTCACGAACACGTCGCGGCGGCGCTGAAATTCCTGGCGCATCTTCTCCGGTTCGCTCTGGTCGCCGCCTAGCGCCTCGATGCCGGCCATCTGGGTGAAGGTTGCGGTGCAGGAGATGGAATTCGTCATCAGCCGCGCGATGTGCACCGCCAGGTCAGAACGCATCACGCCGTAACCCAGGCGCCAGCCGGTCATGGAGTACGTTTTCGAGAAGCCGTCCAAAATGATGGTGCGGTCTCTGAAGCCATCGATCGAGGCGATGCTGTAAGGCTCGCCTTCAAACATCAGCCGGCTGTAGATTTCATCGCTCATGACCATGATGTCGCGATCGCCGATCGCGGCCGCAATGTCTTCCACGTCCTTCCTGGTGATGATGCCACCGGTGGGGTTCTGCGGTGAGTTCAGGATTATCAGCTTGGTGCGGTCGGTAATCAGTCCCGCCAGCTCGTTCACGTCGAGACGGAAATCCCGTTCTTCGCGCAGCAGAATGGGAACCGCCTTTGCCCCCAGGAAGTTGATCATCGACTCGTAAATCGGAAAGCCGGGATTGGGATAAATGACCTCGTCGCCCTCTTCGACCAGCGCTAGAATGGTGAAGAAGATGATCGGCTTGCCGCCAGGAACGACCACGACCTCGTCGGCGCTGACCCTGATGCCTCGCGAACTGGCGACATCGGCCGCGATGGCCTCGCGCAACTCCGGCAACCCGGCCGAGGGGCCGTAATGGGTAAAGCCCTTGCGCAGCGCGTCAACTCCGGCTTCGACGACATTGGCGGGCGTGTCCATGTCGGGCTCGCCGATTTCGAGATGGATGATGTTCTTTCCTTGACGTTCCAAAGCGCGGGCCCGGACCAGTACTTCGAAAGCAGTTTCAGTTCCCAGCCGCGACATCCGCTTGGCCAGGCGCAATTGTGTCTGAGTTGTAGTCATAGGGAAACCGATCATTATACCCTCCAAAAACAACTGGCAGCAGGGGTGGCCGCCCCAAAACGGGATGGAGTGCTTGCATCGCCCAGCCAGAGCGCAGAGGCATCGCACCGGCCTAGGGGAAACGGGTTTTATTGCCCGTACTCGATCTCGAATTCGATCTTCGCCGTCTTCTCCAGCATGGCCGAAACTGAGCAGTACTTCTCCTTGGAGAGGCGCACGGCGTCTTCCATCGCTTTGTGCGTGACATTCCCGCCCACGCGATAAATCAGCCTAATACTGGTATAGACCTTCGGGAACGTTTCGGCACGCTCGGCAGTAGCGCGCACTTCCAGGCTGGTAAAGGGCTCGCGCTTCTTGCGCAGGATGCCGACAACATCGCTGGCCGTGCAGGCACACAAGGCCATCAAGACAAGCTCTATCGGGCTGTTAGCTGACTTCTCGGAGCCGGCATCCACCACCAGCGCGTGGCCGCTGCTCGCCTGGCTGATGAAACGATCGTGGTCGGTCCAGAGTGCGCTGGCTTCGATCATTAATCCTCCGGCTTTCGCTTTTCGCTTTCGTTCCTTCGTTCCCACGTTGTGGGTTAATCGAGCTTCCTCTCTTCAAGATCAGATTTCCGCCTGTATCTACATCATGCAGAAGCGTGAACGCGAAGAAACTAATTGCCAGCCCAACGCAGTACAGCGCGAATGGCACACCTGAGGACTCATAGACCTTTGTGATGGCTGCGCCCCCTACCGCACCGACCACCACAGCGATGTGGCTGATCGACAGTTTGTCCGTTCTGACCATCGCCTCTTTGGTAACCCAGCCAATGACAGCTCCAAAACAGAATGCCCCGAAGCCAACAAGCCACTTTTCCATGGTCTTAATTCCCCCTAAACACTCATGAACGGTTGCCAGCTAAAAGCCAAGAGCTAACAGCGAAGAGCGAAAAGCGATTCTTCACGGTTTCTGGTTTGGCGGACTGGCGGTGTTGCCGTCCGGGTGCTTGTCATAGATCGAATACTGTCCCTGTGGCCGCTTCAGACGGATTATCAATTCCTGCTGGGGCTGGTTAATGGTGTAATCCTGTCCGAAGGTCTGGAAACCATGAGCGATGACCTGCACCCGCAGCATTCCGTACGGGATACCATCGCTCTCGGTCTTGCCCTCTGAGTTCGTCTTGAGTTCAAAGCCGCCTCGCGATTGCTTGCCGTGCTCAGCTACGGGATGCAGGATAACTGCGGCATTGCGCACCGGCTTGCCGTTATCGTCCTTCAGCACAACAAAATTGAGGGAGGACGCCTGGCCTGAAGGCTTGTTCTGACCGCTCGCGGTGAGCACGGCAGGAATCACCAGCAGGAGAAGGATGGCTAAGCTTAGGCGCGGCATCTTCATGACCTTTGTATTCTAGGCAACCGTAGTGCACACCGCAACGCAATCGATTCCCGACGACCCTGCCAATGGGAACAATCGGGCAAACAAGCTGGCATGCCCATGCGATAGCATTCCACTACTTAGGAACCGCCTGCTCCTCTATTAACGTCATCATCCTGGCGATCTTCAGAATGACTGGCGCTTTCTATCAAGCCCGACCACCTGGATACCGTTAAACTGCCTGATTTCCGCTGATGAATAACCAGGAATCGCTGGTGGCGAGAGCTGCGATCCACACGAAATTAGCCAGACATGTCCGGTGGTTGGCGATGCTTTCCCTTGTATCTCGTCCGGGGCGGCCGACAAAATTGCGGGAAAGCTCGGAAGCGTGTCCACGTGCTTGAGGTAGTAATGGAGAGGCATTTCGCAGTATCCATCCGGCACAACTGCGATATCACCAGCACCAGCCTTTCGCGCGACATAGCCGACAGCACTCCTCCAATCTTGCGGCCCCGGTTCAGCGTAGTAGGACCTGAGCGGGGCAAGTGCACTCAAAAGCATCAGCATGACGAGCGCATATCGAATCCAAGGGTACCGGATTTCCGTTAGACCGTAGGCTATCAGGAGTAGGGCGGCAGGCAAACACACAATCAGAAAACGCGCCACAAAAACAGGCTTCCAATGAGAGAGTACGAACGTAGCGCAGATTGGCAGAAATAACCAGAGCACCAAGACAACGAACGACCATGTTTGTACCGTCCATTCGTCCCACCCCCTTGAAACCCAGGCCTTCAAAGCAATAACGAAGGACAGCAGGGCAATGCCAAATTTCAGGCCGCTGCCGGTCATGTAAAGAAAAAAATGGTACAAATCCTTTGCAGTGGCGGGATGCACCCAGTCGAGTTGGCCTCTGTTTCTAAACACAACGAACCACAACACAGGTGTCCCCAACACAGCGATGATGGATAGGCGCAAAATGTGTTTGCGGGCAGCTTGCCGGGGTCTTGGGAGAAACACCACCGAAACAAGTTGGACGACCAGCGCCAACGCCGCAAAAAAGTGCGTACACAGGGCGAGTACCGAGGACAGTACATAACCCGCGCCCCAGAAACGGTCTTGTTCTTTGACGCAACGGAAAAACGACAGGAACGACAATGCCACCAACAGAACAACAAGGCTGTAGCTCCGCGCCTCCTGAGAATACCTGAGGTGAAATACATTGACCGAGAGCAACAATGCAGCCAGGATTCCGGCCTGACGTGAAAGAACCTCTCGACCAATCGAATACATAACGGGAATTACTGCTATGCCTGGCAGCACGGACAGAAGCTTCACATAGGACGGCTGCTCCCCGAAGTGAACCCAAAGCCGAAGGAGCAGGTAATAGAACAACATGTTAGCTTCGTTTGTGGTTACCACACGCCAAAACTCAGCCCAGTGCAGCTTCGCAATAACAATACTGGCAACCTCATCTGACCAGAGACTTTTCGTCCCCAGGTGAATGGTCCGTAGAAGCGCTGCAAGTCCAATCGTCAATCCAAGTACGGTTGGGAATACTGCCGGATTTCTGTTGGGTGCTATGGTGCGGGACGATCCGACATGCCGATCATGTTCTCCATCTGAAGAATCAGAGGATCCTGGAGTTGTGATCTTCTGCGATCGCGCAAGCCTGAAGTAGGTCACGACTTGGGTGAAGTTCATCAGACCTTATCAAACCTCATACCGTTCCCTGCCCGACTGCTAAGCTGTGAAGAGCGCCATGGGCACTTGCACCGGTTAACCGCCAGACACTTGCGGAGGCTTTTCCCGGCTGGGAAAGTGGTGAGCAGCCGAGTCACGTTTTATCCTGAAACCCTGATCGCCTACCGGCCACCGTCAATCTGATGAGCCCGAGGGATTTCGCTTTAGCGTAGGACGTCCGTCGTCCTTCGGCTCGGTCGTGCTGCCATCATCTTTCGGGCCGGCAGTGCTGCCGGAACCACTTGAGGCAGAGCGCCTCAACAGCACCGGACGGGTCGGGTCGCCCTTGGCGCCGCCCAGGCGCCGGCCGTTCTCAAGGCGAGCGAGGCGCAGCTTGACGTCCTCGAATTCGCTGGTGTCAACAACGTACTCGGTGCGGTCGGGCAGATAGTTGCGGATTTCGTCCTGTGCGGCCTTAATGCGGTCCGCATTCATGGGATGAGTAGCGAAGGCCTTGGCGACCAAGTTCTGCTTCTTTTTTTCGTCGAGCTTCAGCTTTTCAAAAAACTCCACAAACGCTTCCGGGTCGTAGCCTGCGGCGTAATCGTATTCCAAGCCCAAGAGGTCGGCTTCGCGCTCGGCGTCACGCGAGAACTTGAGGAAGCCGAGCGGCACCGCCAAGCTCGCTACTTCGCTGATTGCGTATGCCACCGGCCCGCCAATGAAAATCAGCGGCACGGACGCCAGGTTCCAGATCTGCGCCCGAGTCATGTTCTTGGTGGCGTGCCGGGCGGCAACGTGGGCGATCTCGTGCGCCATCACTCCGGCCAACTCGGCCTCATTGTCCGCCGCCAGAATTAGTCCGCTATCCACGTAGAAAAAGCCGCCGGGAAGCGCGAAGGCGTTGATCTCATCCGAGTCGATCACCTTGATAGTGAACGGCACCTTGCAGTCGGAGTTCTTGACGATATTCTGGCCGATGCGGTTCACGTACTCGGTNNGGCGTTGACCTCGTCGTTGTCGAGGACCTTGATGATGAAGGGCACGCGCGCGTCGGAGTTATGCACCAGATTCTGACCGATGCGGTTGACGTATTCCGTGATGACCGGATCGGTGACCAGTCGCGCTTGCTGTTCTATCTCCTGAGATAACTGGTGTCCCAGCCCCACCTCGCGATCCAAGGAATAAAAGTCGAGGCCGGTTCCCACGTTGCGTTGCCCGATCAGCGACACGTCATACTTGGCTTGCAGCGGGACAGCATGTCCTTCGGGATTTGGTGATCCAGCCTTTACGACGGCCGGTTTCGGAGCGAGCGAACTCTCTTTCGCGTCAGGTTCATCGGATGCGTCCCGCCGTCCGGCGCCCTCGATCTGGGCTGCGGTGGGAATCTGCGAACCAGTCGCATCCGGCTGCGCTGGACCGACCGTCGCCTGTTCCCCGGCGCTGGCCGGGGTAGCTCGTACTTCTGTCGCTGGCGAGGCTTTCGCTGAATCCGACGTCGAAGTCTGCGCAATGCCGAAGGCCGGCAACGTCAGAGCGGCCAACAGCAAAGCGAACACGGAACTCAACC
>PLQW01000100.1:0-677 GCA_003160215.1 Acidobacteriaceae bacterium | reverse complement strand
AGCGGATACACCAATCCTGGAAACCGCTCTAAGAAGAATGAGAGAAGTCGCAAGCAAGAAAACTGGTGGCGTAGCTGCCTCTGGCTGCGAAGCGGATTCCCCTTTTAGCGAGAATTGAAGTCGCCGTTCCGGAATGTCCCGAGGAAACTTTTCGCAAATTCGCCGTAAGATGCTGAATTTACGATGAATAGGTCTCTGGCAACGCATTGGTTCGTAAAATATGAGTGAATTACGCTCAGGTCTGGCTTGACAACGGCAGAATTGACAGGTTAAGATTAGCACTCGTTGGGAGTGAGTGCTAACAGGCCGCATATATGCCAATTCAACGGCACCGCTACCAACTTTTCGGGTTTATCAAGAGTTCATGGACATGCTGACAGCAACGCAAGAGACACGCGCCAGAGCCAGCCAACGTGTAACGCAATCCAACTTGAACCAGCAACCTTGAAAGGAGTTTGAAGAATGGCTACAAAGCTGACTCCCCTGCACGACCGCATCGTGGTTCGCCGTGTTGAAGAGGCCGAGACCACCCGTGGCGGAATCATCATTCCCGACAGCGCCAAAGACAAGCCGCAAGAGGGCGAAGTGATCGCGGTAGGCCGGGGCAAGACCAATGACAAAGGCGAGACCTTCCCGCTCGACGTGAAGGAAGGCAACCGCATCCTGTTCGGCAAATA
>PLQW01000136.1 GCA_003160215.1 Acidobacteriaceae bacterium | reverse complement strand
ATCATGAATAATGCGGGTTAGCTGGTCGAGGAAGAAGCCAATGGGATCAAGGAAGATCTTCGGTGCTTCAGCAGTAAAGTTGTTGACAAATGTGTCAAGCACGAGTTGCGCGGACAAGGTCGGTTGCGATGCTGTCCCAGGAAGGAGTTTTTCTGCCATGGCCGGAAGCTCGTCGGTTGTCGCAGTAGACTCTCGAGCAGGGGCATCGGGAGGTAGCACCAAACAAACATCAGCGTGATTCCTGAAGAAAGCGCGGAGCGGCTCAAGGCCAGCACGCTCATAGCAAAACCAGTAGAGATTATTGGGAAGGCCGCTGGTGAGACGGCGCTTCAACGCGGTCATTATGACATCGCCTTCCCAACCTGAATATCCGACGACGATAGGCGAGTGCCGGGACATTATCTTGTCGAGCAATGAGGTCATGGTTTCGGCGCGATCGCGTGAATCCTTCGTACGGGCTTCGATCTCACCACGGAGATTGCAGCAGTCGTAGAACCAATACGTCCCATGCACGTGCACGATCTGGATTTCCGGAGATTCAGGATCGATGCGCTCGACGGTATAGGGGTGGTCGCAGATGATGTGCGGTTGTCCAAATAGGTCGAGCGCACGGGAGAGGAAGTCGTCGAAATTCGGGGTTACCACCAAAGTTGCGAGCCGCTTTTCAAGAAGCAGATGGGCGAGCCGGAAATTGGCGTGGGAGATGGGCTTGTCCGAGATAAGCCCTTTGAAATACCGCTGGCGTTGACTGGCCTGAGGAAAGGCCATCTGCAACCAGTGCGAGTAAATATCCAGTGGCGAGGCGCCCGCGGGTGGCCCGGTCCGGTTGTACTTGGCAGCAGTCGTTTGGCAATCTTCGGCAATCTTCGAAGCAAGAGGAACCGATGGGTAGGAGGTGCCAGCGCCTGCAATGATGAAGAAAGGCGACTTGCCCCGATCATCGTCGCAGGCTTGCCCGATCTCGGAAACCGCGGTGGCCAGGTCTATCTCGCGCGTGAGGGCTCCCCTTTCGGAAACGGAACGACTGTAATGATAAGGCAGATGGGCCGGGGTGGGAAATCGGTGATCCCAATTCCCGGGTTCTATGAAAGGGGATGTCAAGAGAAAACACTTCTCCTTTCGGCGGGTGGCCGGGTGCCCCACTCATTCCTGCTTTTGGAATGAGTGGGAGTCCAAGTAGCTTGACCGACTCTTGATCCCACACATTCGAAACCCGCGAATGTGTGGGGCACCCGGCGTCCCATAAAAGAGGTTATGGGGCCTGCGAGTGGCCTGACGCAATAAACAATGTGCTTCAAGGCGCTACGCGTCTTAGCGTACGATTTATAACAGAGTCGGCGATGACCCCAAGAGGCTGGTGCGTTTGCATTCAGAGGCGTTCAGGCGTACTTTGTCGGTCGAGGTTTGAAAACGAAGATGTTAGCTAAATTAGGTGCGTGGTCTTCCGCAGTATTGGTTGCGATCTTGGGATTTTCTTCCGTAGGGCTGACCCAGGAACCCACCAAGGTTCTCAACGCCACGCCCAACACCATTCACTGGGGTTACTACGACCAGTCTGTCAAGCCCGTAATGACAATCAAGTCGGGCGACACAGTCCAGATCGAAACTATCACGCACCATTCGGGCGACGCGCCCGACCTGATGATGGATGACGCCATCAAGGCTATCTATCAGGAGGTGAAAGTGCGCGGACCGGGGCCGCATATTCTGACCGGCCCGATCTATATCCAGGACGCTGAGCCGGGCGATGTTCTGGAGGTTCATATCGAAAAGCTTGAGGTGCGTCCGGACACGCTTTACGGGTCCAGCGTGGCCGAGCCAGAGTATGGAATGTTGCGTCAGCAGTTTCCGAAAAGCCGCGCGACGATCTACCAGATTGATGAAGCGGCGGACGTGGCGCGCGCAGCATTTGCCGAAGATTTACCGGCCGACTTCAATATCCTTACCCACAACATCGTTCCAAAGGGAAGCGTCCCCCGAGTACCAGCGCTCAAGGGAGTCGAAGTACCGTTGCGGCTGCAAATAGGAAGCGTGGGCGTCGCCCCAGCGCAGGCTGGCAAGTTCAGTTCCTATCCGCCCAACGTGTTCGGCGGCAACTTAGATGACTGGCGGCTGGGCGCGGGCGCGAGCATATACCTGCCGGTCTTCGTCAAGGGTGCTTTGTTTTCGGCCGGCGATGCGCACAGCGCCCAAGGCGATGGCGAAGTCGATGGCACTGGAATCGAAACCTCACTCAATGGGGTCTTCACCTTCCGGGTGCGGAAGGATTTTCATGTGAGCGCCCCAGTGATTGAAACGCCGACCCAGGTAATCGTGATGGCATTTGGCCAGATGGATCTCAACCAGGCCATGCACGCGGCCAACGTGGCGACCCTGGATTGGTTAGAACAGCGGATGGGGCTGACGCCTGACGACGCCTATTCGTTCATGAGCGTTGCGGTGGATTTCGCGATAACCCAGGTCGTCGACTTCCCGCGCTTCACGGTCTCCGGCATCATTCCCAAAGCCGCCTTCAAGAATTCAAAAGGCCCCTGAAGCCGGCGCACCTGCTCCAATTCGTGCTTTTGCGCTTAATACGTCGCGAAGAAGCTCGGCGGGTGGCCCACCCAACCAAATGGCGGACCACCGTTGAATCACTTATACTCTCGAGGGTGCCCCGTCCAAGCTGGTTCTGCTTGGGCGGGGATTTTCTCTCACCCCAACACAATACCCCACCCAACCAAAGGAAGGTTGGGTGGGGCACCCGCGCACAGCTAACAAATGCTGCATAAGTTCCGTCCGATTTTGACTATCTCTGAGTTGTCATCACGAGCGGCCTTTAGGCCGTGAGGGATCCGCTGTTTCCCGCATTCGTCGTCCCAGGCGCAAACAAGAGCAGATTCCTCGCTTCGCTCGTAACGACAATTTCAGAAGCGAACCGTCTAGTTCTCCGAATCAGGCTCCTCGTTCTGCTTCGCCATCGACATGTTCTGCAACTGGGTGCGCCAGTCGGTCTCCTGGACAAAGTCGCGCGAATCGCGCCAGCCGGCCCGCACCTTAACGAAGAGTTCGAGAAAAACTTTGGTGTTGAGCAGTCCCTGGATTTGCAAACGCGCTGCCGTCCCGATCTTCTTCAGCGTCGAGCCCTGCTTGCCGATCAGGATTGCCTTCTGCCCCTCACGCTCGCAGTAAATGGTGGCAGCGATGCGCGTCAGTCTAGCGCCCTCTTCGTACTGGTCGATCAGCACTGTCGTCGCATAGGGCACTTCCTGCTCGGTTGCCAATAGCACCTGCTCGCGAATCAGCTCCGCTACCAGAAACCGTTCTGGCTGATCGGTGATCTGGTCTTTGGGAAAATATCGCGGTCCCTCGGGAAGCGCCCTCATTACCGAAGCCAGCAAGGCGTCGAGGCCTTCGCGCTTCATCGCGGAAATCGGAATGACCTCGGCGAATTCGTGCCGTTCTTTATATTCCGCGATGAGCGGCAGCAGCCGTTGTTTGTCGAGCACATCGATCTTGTTCAGCAGCAGGAAGCAGGGCTGGCCGCTCTTCTTCACGATGTCGAGCACGAACTTGTCGCCGGGGCCGAACCTGGCGGTCGCGTCCGCGATCAGCAGCAGCAGGTCGCAGCCCTCCAGCGCGTCATACACTTCCTTCATCATGCGCCGGTTCAGCGAGTTGATCGGCTTGTGAACTCCGGGAGTGTCAACCAGAACGATTTGTCCCGCCGGGCGTTTGGTCTTGCGCTCGACGTTGATGATTCCCTGGATGCGATTGCGGGTGGTTTGCGGCTTGCGAGTAACGATGGCGAGTTTTTCGCCGACCAGCGCATTCAGCAGGGTAGATTTCCCGGCGTTGGGGCGGCCGATGATGGAGACGAATCCGGATCGAAATGCCATGTCAGCTTCGAACCTGCTTGGAGGCAGGACTCGTCTGCAGACTAACACGCACTCGATCCACACGGCGGTCGGTGGATTCCAGCACTTCGAAGCGCAGCCCGTTCTCCTCGAAGACTTCTCCCGCCTTGGGTATGTGTCCCGCGAGTTCGCTCACCAGTCCCGCAATTGTGGTCGCCTCCTTTTCATCGGGCCGCACGCCGAGCAATTTCTCCAGCAGGTCCACGTCGGTGTTTCCGTTCAAAACATACGAGGACTCGCTCTCTTTCACGACGTCAGCCTTCTCGTGCTCGTCGCGGATCTCGCCAACGATCTCCTCCACCAGGTCCTCGATCGTCACCAGGCCCCCGACGCCGCCGTACTCGTCTATCACGATGGCCATGCGAATGTTGTCGCGCTGCATCTCGCGCAGCAGTTCGCTGCCCAGCTTGGTTTCAGGGACAAAGTAGACATCGGGCTTCATCAAGTCGCGCACCGTTTTCGTGCGGGCGTCAGTATCCAGGACCTGTAAGAGGTCCTTCGCGTACACGATGCCCTTGATGTGATCGATGTCACCTTCGTAGACCGGTATGCGCGAATAGGGGTATTTCTTTATCAGCTCGGTGAATTTCTCGATGGTCGTGCCGATCGCGACCGCGACGATGTCGGGCCGGGGCGTCATCACTTCCCGCACCGTCTTGTCGCCGAATTCGACGACGGACTGGATCAGATCGCGGTCGCTCTCCTCCAGAATGCCCTCTTCCTGACCGGCTTCGATCAGCGCGTCAACCGCCTCCGACGGATGCTCGGGCTGCTGTCCGGCATGCTCTTTGGAGAGCGATGCGACCGACAAAGCGAAGCTGAGTATCAAGGTCACCGGCACGGCAAGATAGATTAGCGTCCGTAAAACGAGGACCCACCGCGTCAGCCACTCGCCCCTGGTGCGCACGAAAAGTACATACGGTAACAGACGATTGAAGATGACGATGATGAAGATGAGGCTGACCGCCGCCTGCACCAAATCCAGCACCACCCAGCGCTTCTCCATGAACAGCACGTAGCCAATGAGCACGCCAATGCTGGCCATGCAGATTTGCGTCAGCACAGCCATCGAGAGCGCGGCCCGTTCGCGGCTTACGTGCAGCTTGGGCTCGACGTGGTGCTCGTAGGCATCGATGTTCTCCTGGAACTCGCGGGCTAAAAACTTCCCCATCTCGGTGTGAAGCCGGTCCACATAGGAGGCCAGCACCAGCAAAGCCATCAACACCAGTAGGAGAATGAATAACGGCAGGCTCATTTCTGGCCACCTTCGCGGTTGTGCGAGCTGGCCGGCGTCGCGGACCGCTTTCGGCGCGGCGTTCTCTTTCGAAGGCTGGCGTGGGCGCGCTCGATCAGTCCGACCGGCAAGCCCAGTTTGCGGCGCAAGGTGGTTTCGCGAGTTCGCATCTCGCCATCGTCCGTTTCGTGGTCGTAACCGGCGAGATGCAGCAATCCGTGCAGAATAAGGACCTTCAGTTCAGTTTGAGGCGAATGGCCCATTTCGGCGGCATTGGCCGCGGCAATCTCGGCTGAGATGGCAATGTCTCCGGCAAGCTTGGGCGTTTCCGACGGGAAAGACAGAACATCGGTGGGACGGTTCTTCTTACGAAAGCGGCGATTCAGTTCCTGCAACTCACGGCTTGAGGCGATGCGAATGTTAACTTCACCGCGCAATCCGACCGCTCGCTGAGCTTTTGCGGCAAACAGGCTGAGCGCCCGCGCACTAGTCCCTTCGGTTTCGTGCTCCAGAATGATCACTTCCGTTTCAAGTACAAATGGGAGGGCGCGTGAGCCCTCCCATATCATGGTAGCAAGAATTTACTCAGCGATGCGATTTTGTGGCGGCGGAGGCGCTTCAGCCGAAGGTATCTCCGCCAACGATGTCTCCCGCTCGACGCTGGTCGTAGGCACCTGTCCATTGCTGCTGCGAGGTGTGGCGAAGCCATTGCCGTTCTTGATTTCCAGCGACAGCGACAACTGTTCGTTGCGCCCTTTATAGTCGTCGTACGCCCGGATGATCCTCTGTACCAGGTGATGGCGTACCACGTCTCCCTCATCGAAGTAGCAGAACCTGATGCCTTCCACGTTGCGCAGGATCTCGATTGCCTCCACCATTCCGCTCCGGCTGGCGTTTGGCAGATCGATCTGGGTGATGTCACCGGTGATGACCGCCTTGGAGTTGAAGCCCAGGCGGGTCACGAACATCTTCATCTGCTCCGACGTGGTGTTCTGGGCTTCATCGAGAATGACAAACGCATCGTTCAGCGTGCGTCCGCGCATAAACGCGATGGGAGCGATCTCAATAATGTTTTTCTCCAGGTAGCGATCCACCTTGTCGGGTTCGAGCATATCGTACAAGGCGTCGTACAAGGGACGAAGGTACGGATCGACTTTTTCCTGCAACGTTCCGGGCAGGAAACCCAGGCGCTCGCCCGCTTCCACGGCAGGCCGCGCCAGCACGATGCGATTTACGCGCTTCGACATCAGCGCCGCGATCCCCATCGCAACCGCGAGATAAGTCTTCCCGGTTCCCGCCGGACCGACGCCGAACACCATGTCACTGTTTTCGATCGCTTCGATATAGCGCCGCTGGTTGATGCTCTTGGGCTGCACGCTGCGCTTGCCAAACGACCGCTGTTTGCCCGCTTCGGCAAGGCCGCGCAAGGTGGCGGTCGGATCGGAGGTCAAGACACGAATCATGGCGCCGAGATCGCCGTTCACGAAAGTGAAACCATTGCGGAGGAGTTGCTGATAGTCGGCAAACACCTGCTGCGCGCGACCCACGTCGCTGGCCGCTCCTTCAATCTCGATGGAATCGGGCCGCATGGCGATGGCGACATTCAAACCATCTTCCAGCAGGCGCAAGTTCTCGTCCCGGGTGCCAAATAGAGTCTCGATGTTCGGGCTTATTTCGATGTTCTTTTTCATTTAGAGTCGGAAGTCAGCCTCCGTATGTATCGGACACCCAACTCGTGCCCCGCCGTAGGGGGCAGATTGGGGTTGAAGCCCTGGGTTCCGAAAGCGGGATGGGCCGGTGGCAGACCAACCGCTTCGGCCTGACGTTCGGATGCATGGCAAGGGTGTGCGATGGTAGGGATTGAGCCCGGAAGATCACCCACGGGAGAAACAACTCTCATTGGCCGCTAGCCTATCCCCGAATCGGGGCAGAGTCAAATCAATAAAACGCAACTCGATGACGATCCGAATTCGCTCCGGCAACGCTGCCGCGCATTCCCCGGTTATTTAGATGGTGCCAGGAAGAAAAGGGAGCACCGTACCGCGCATCTTGTATTATTGATAGAGCATCTGTGCAGACGTACAGTTTAGTGGTATTTCAACCGCGCCCTGCTCTGTTTCGCAATATGACGGTCACTGTTCAAGCAGAATTCAGGCTGTTCGGCACTCTCAAACGAGAGGGGGAATGGTATATCGCCCATTGCCCGCCGCTTGACATCACCACTCAGGGCCGGACCGAAGAAGAAGCTAAGAAAAACCTGATCGAGGCGTCTGAATTGTTCGTGGTCAGTTGCTTCGAGAGGGGAACGTTCGAGCAGGCTCTTCGCGAGCTGGGATGGCACGTCGTGACCGGCGGTGCGGTTGCGAAGGTCGGAGATGGCCCCCCTTCAGTGCCTGCGGGTTCGTTTGCATTCCCCATTCCAGTTCCTTTTGGCTTTGAAAGTCCCGCAGGATGCCACGCCTAACCCCCGTTCCGTGGGAAAGGCTGGTTTGCGTTTTCGAACAACTCGGATACCATCTCGCCGGTCAAAAGGGGCAGTCACATAAAATTGGAGAAGCTGGGTTCTGCAAGGCCGTTGATCATACCCCGGTATGACGAAGTCGGGCTCGACATCATCAATAACCTGATGCGAACAGCGGGGATTAAGCGCGAGGCATTCTTCGCGCTCCTGCAAAACTGCCGCTGACGGAATAGCTCTACGCTTGCGGGCCTGTGGAAGACGAACCTGAACCACTGCCGTTTGCTCGAATGAGGCCGCTTCCGGTAGAATCATCTATCCGGCTTACGTCGAGATTTTCTAGCAAGGATCACAGCAGATATGGCAGACCATTTTTCGGCGCTTAAACGTGCGCGTCAAACCGAGACCAAAACTACGCGCAATCGCGCCAATAAGTCGCGTCTACGCAGCGCGTTGCGTTCCCTGCGCGAAGCCATTGCCAAGGGCGAGAAGGAAGCCGCCCAGACCGCCTATCGCGAAACGGTTTCCGTGGTGGACAAGGGCGTCCAGAAGGGCATCCTCCACAAGAACACCGCCAGCCGCTACAAGTCCCGCCTCAGCAAACGGGTAAAGGCCGTGGGCGCGGCGAAGTAACTCAATTTCAGCCAAGATCAAAGGCGGGCCAGAAGCCCGCCTTTTCGCTTGTTGAGACTCTTGTTTTCACCACGGAGGCACGGAGAGCACGGAGGAAATTCTTGTTTTCTAAACTCCGTGCGCTCCGTGTTCTCCGTGGTGAAGAGCTACTTCCCCGTCGCCTCGCTTTGCGGCTTCCAGCGCAGGATTGGCTTGCGCGCCGCCATGGTCTCGTCCAGGCGTGAGATGCGGGTGTTGTGTGGCGCTTCGAGCACAATCTCCGGATGCTCCTCGACTTCCTCGGCAATGTCCTTCATCGCCTCAATGAAGAGGTCGAGCGATTCCTTCGACTCGCTCTCCGTCGGCTCGATCATCAACGCTCCGTGTACGACGAGCGGAAAGCTCACCGTGTAGGGATGGAATCCGTAATCGATCAGCCGCTTGGCGATGTCTCCGGTCTTGATGCCTTTGGGCGCCTGTAAGCGGTCGCTGAACACCACCTCGTGCATGGTGGGTGTCTTATAGGGAAGATCGTAAACGCCTTCCAGCTTCTTGCGGATGTAGTTCGAGTTCAGCACCGCGTCTTCGGTGGTCTGCCGCAGTCCGTCGGGCCCGTTGGCCATGATGTATGCCAGCGCGCGCACGTGCATACCGAAATTGCCGTAGAACATACGCACCCGGCCGATGGACTGCGGACGGTTGTAGTCGAAGCCCAACGTGCCATCCGGCTTGGTGACCACCACCGGAGTGGGCAAGAACGGTTCGAGAATCTTCTTACAGGCCACCGGCCCTGATCCTGGCCCGCCTCCGCCGTGGGGCGTGGAAAACGTCTTGTGCAGGTTCAGGTGCATGACGTCCGCGCCAAAGTCGCCGGGACGCACCTTGCCGACCAGCGCGTTCATGTTGGCGCCATCCATATAGAGCAACGCTCCCTTGGCGTGCAGGACTTCCGCAATCTTGTGGATCTCCTGCTCGAACACTCCCAGGGTATTCGGGTTGGTCAGCATCAGCGCGGCGACATCTTCGTTGACCTGCGCCACGAGCGACGCGATATCGACCATGCCCGCGGCGTTCGACTTCAGGTTCTCCACCGCGTAACCGCAGATCGCCGCGGTCGCGGGATTGGTGCCGTGCGCCGAATCCGGAATGAGGACCTTCTTGCGCGGGTTCCCCTGCGACTCCAGATACGCGCGCACCAGCAGGATGCCGGTAAGTTCACCGTGCGCGCCGGCGGCAGGCTGCAAAGTGATCGCGTCCATGCCGGTGATTTCGATGAGCTGCTCGCTCAGCATCTTCAGGATGCGCAGCGCCCCCTGCGAAATGCGCTCCGGCTGATAGGGATGCGCCTCCGCCAATCCGGTCAACCGCGCCACCGCCTCGTTCACGCGTGGGTTGTACTTCATGGTGCACGATCCCAGCGGATACATGCCGTGGTCCACGGCATAGTTCCACGTGGAAATACGCGTGTAGTGGCGGATGATCTCGATCTCGCTCACCTCCGGCATCTGGCCCAGGTCTTCACGCGCCTGCTTTCCCAGCAGTTGCGCCGCATCGACCTCCGGCACGTCGAGCGGAGGAAGCTTATAGGCCTTCTTGCCCGGCGACGACTTTTCGAAGATGAGCCCTTCGTTCTGGCTGATATGCGTGGTGGCTTTGCGGATCTTCTCGTTCAAGTTCACAGCGCCACCTCCTTCGCAGCCGCGTCAATTGACGTCTTGGTCGTGGTCTCCGTGCAGCACCACAGCGAAGCATTCCCCAGGTCGGGATAAAATTTCTTCAGCGGAAAGCCCCCGATAATTCGCTGCCCCAGCAGCTTGTCATTGATGGCGTAAGGATCGGTCTTGGTGCGCACTACAAACTCGTTGAATCGCGGAGCGCCTTCGAACAACAGCGTCGCACCACTCTTCTTGAATTGGTCGGCAGCGTAGTGCGCTTTCGCCAGGTTGTACTTCGCCAAATCCTTGAGACCTTCCTTGCCGTACACCGTCATGAAGATGCCGACCATCAGCGCGACCAGTCCCTGGTTGGTGCAGATGTTCGACGTCGCCTTCTCACGCCGGATGTGCTGCTCGCGCGTAGAGAGCGTCAGCACGAATCCGCGCTTGCCATCGCGGTCGGACGTCTGTCCGACTAGCCGGCCGGGAATCTGCCGTATGAACTTCTCGCGCGTGGCCATCACGCCGCAGTAGGGGCCGCCGAACCCTAGTGGCACGCCGAACGACTGGGCCTCCATGCTGACGATATCGGCCTCGGTCGGCGGCTTCACGATGCCCAGCGAAACCGCCTCCGCGATGGAAACAATCAGCAGCGAGCCCTTCTTGTGCACGATGTCAGCTATCGCCGCAACGTCCTCGATGGTGCCGAAGAAGTTCGGCGATTGGATCAACACCCCGGCGGTCTGGCTGTCGATCGCCTGATCCAGCGCGTGTAAATCGACACGGCCGTTCTCCAGATAGGCGACGGTTGCAATTGGCATCCCCTGGTGGCGCGCATAGGTGGCGATGACTTCGCGATACTCCGGATGCACGCTGGTAGCGATCACCGATTTGTGCCGGCCCGTCAGACGGGCCGCCATCATCAACGCTTCGGCGGCGCCGGTGGAGCCGTCGTACATGGAGGCGTTCGCCACGTCCATGCCAGTCAATTCGCAGATCATCGACTGAAACTCAAATATGGATTGCAGCGTGCCCTGTGCGATCTCGGGCTGATAGGGTGTGTAGGCCGTGAAAAACTCGCCGCGCGACACCATCGAGTCGATGACGACCGGACGGTAATGGGAGTACGCGCCCGCGCCAAGGAATGTCGCGTAACCCTGCGCGCTGCCGGTCGCACAATCGCGAAAGAACTCTACGATTTCGCTTTCCGCATAAGCGCGAGGAATCTTTAGATCGCCCTTAAGGCGATACTCGGGAGGAATGGCGGCGAACAGATCGTCGATGGACTTGGCGCCGATCTCGCGCAACATGGCCTCGCGGTCGGATTCAGATTTAGGAAGATAGCGCATGGGTACCTGTAGCTTTCCTGGGCGAATGTATGAAGTGATTTTGCGGTAAGCACAGCGTTGCTTCGGCTAACAAGTTGGTGACATTGGCCACGTCATTGAGTTGAAATACACGGTTCTATCGGACATAAGCATGTTGAACGGACGCTGAGAATGCATTACTTGAGTCCCGCTTGCGGGACAAAAGAGCTTAGCCCAGCGCTTTAGCTGGATTATTCATGAGCATCTTATTACGCTTTGAAGCGGCACGGCTTCAGCCGTGCCGTAGGCTGCTGTCATGATAATGGCTTTAGCCACTGAGGGACTTCGGTTCAAGACGAAGTGCGAGTTCCCTCAGGGGCTGAAGCCCAAGTCTCCACGCCCACGCAACGGCACGGCTGAAGCCGTGCCCTTTCAAATCTCCGTCTTCAGCTACCGAAACAGCTAAATAATCCAGCGAAGCGCTGGGCTAAACTGTACCCCGCCTGCGGCGCTGGGTTCAAAATCCCTGTTTCGATCCACCGAGTCGAAAAGCTGTGTTCCCAGAACATCGAACAAATGAGGCTAGTGCCCGCCCTCGGCGGCGACGAACTTCTCGTAATCGCCGGCTGACAGCAACTGATTCGCCTCGCTCGGGTTCTTCATCGCGACCTTGACCATCCACGCCCCGTGAGCGTCTTTATTTACCTGCTCGGGCGAGGTGTTGAGAGCTTCGTTCACTGCGGTCACGGTCCCGGAAACCGGCGCGAACAAATCCGAAACCGCCTTCACCGATTCAACCGTGCCAAAGGTCTTGCCGGCTGCGATCTCGGTCCCCACCTTCGGCAACTCGACGAACACGATGTCCCCGAGCGATTCCTGCGCGTGATCGGTGATGCCAATAGTTCCAGTGTTGCCGTCCACCTTCAGCCACTCATGTTCTTTGGTGTACTTGTAGTCCGCGGGATAAGCCATATGACTGCCTCCTCAACACCGAGCGCGTGCATCGGCGAAAATTAAATACGAATTAAATTCAATTTCCTCTATTCAAGCGGATGCTCCGCGATTTTCGTTTCGTCTGCGTGCAACCCCGATGGCGTCACAGCAGAGCTAGAAACCACGGGTCTCGTCCGCCGAAGGACCATAAATGGCCGGAACTTTTTCCTCGTTCAGGCGCAGATAAACGCCAAGCTGCGCCCGGTGATGCACAATGTGATTGAGGAACATTTGGCGATACGCCAGGAAACGGGAGCCGTCGAAGATGCTCTTACCCTGCATCAGAAGCTTCCAGTTCTCGCTCCACGCCTCATCGGGCAAGCCGGCAAGTGCGCTCCTCGTCTTCGCTGCGCCTTCATCGAGCACGCTGACCAGTTGGGCGGCCGATTCAAAAGGCACAGGCTTGAAATCAGCCTTGGCAAAGTCGAGCTCGGGAGTCGTCAAGATGATGAAGCCGAAAGCGGGAAGCTGGGCTACGTGCGCAGCCAGCTTACCCAACGGCATCGACCTGGGGTGCGGCGCGAAGTCCGGCTTGTTGATTGGAACGCGTTCCAGCGTGGTACGCGTCTTTTTCATTTCTTCGTCGAATTCCGTCAATAAAAGTTCGCTGATACGCACAGGCTTCTCCATTTCCTTCAGGACTGCTTCTTCGGACGCTTGTAAAAGGGCGTCGGAACTACCTTGCACTTAATCGGCTGGTTGCGGATTTCCACAGCCACTTCGCTGCCGATCGCCGAGTTCTCCATAGGCACGTAAGCCAGCGCAATGTTCTTCTTCAGGAACGGCGCATGCGAACCGCTGGTGACGTAGCCAATCTCCTTGCCATTCAGATCGAGCACCTTGTAACCGTCGCGCGGTATGCCGCGGTCCACCGACTCCAGTCCCACCAGCGTGCGCTTGATACCGTCAGCTTTCGCCCGCTCCAGCGCCGCACGGCCGGTGAAGTCGCCCTTCTCCATCTTGAGGAAGCGCTCCAGGCCCGCCTCCCAGACGTTGATCGTGTCGGAAATCTCATGCCCGTAGAGCGGCAGCCTGCCTTCCAGGCGAAGCGTGTTGCGCGCACCCAGCCCGCACGGGACAATGCCGAATTCCTTGCCCGCTTCCATCACCTCGTTCCACACGCGGGCGCTGGTCGCTTCGTCGGTGGGAACGTAAATCTCGAAACCATCTTCGGCGGTGTAGCCCGTGCGCGCAATCAAAATGTTAGGCAGCCCGCAAACCGTTCCGTGCGTGAACCAATAAAACTTCACCTGCGACAGGTCGGCATCGGTCAGCTTCTGCAGCGTGTCAACGCCCTTCGGCCCCTGAATGGCAATCTGGGTGTAATTGTCGCTCAGGTTCTCGGCTTTGCAATCGAACTGGCGAGTGTTGTCGGTCACCCAGTTGACGTCCTTCTCGCGCGTACCGGCGTTGATTACCAGCATGTAATCGTCTTCGCCGAGACGATGCACAATCACGTCATCGACGAAAGTCCCCTGCGGATAGAGCATGGCCGAATACCGGCACTGGCCGATCGCCATCCCGGCAGCGTCGTTCATGGTGATGTGCTGTACGGCGGCGAGCGACTGTGGCCCGGAAATCCTGATGTCGCCCATGTGGCTGACATCGAAAACTCCCACGCCGTTGCGGACCGCCAGGTGCTCCTTCATCAGCCCGCCGACGGGAGGGTATTCCACCGGCATGTCCCAGCCGTTGAAATCGACCATCTTCGCGCCCATCTGGCGATGGACAGCATTCAAAGCAGTCTTGCGGATTAGCGTGGCCGCCACGGTCTCAGAGGACAAAGGGGAATCCTTTGGCGCACAGATCGCGCAAATGAGGTTGGTGTAACTAAGTACGGTAACATGCGCCATTTGAGCGGTCAACGCGGGCAGGGCCGTGCGCAAGTCAGGATTTCTTCGCAGTCAAATTCGCTCTTCCCCGCTGTCATCCTGAGCGGAGCCGCCCTCTTTTGGCGGCGGAGTCGAAGGATCTGCGGTTCCTGACCACTGACTACTGGCTACTGCTTTTCCGGCTCTTCTAGCCGGAGGAAGTGAACGTGGCCGCCAGCGTCGCCGGCGACGATGAGCTTGAGGGCATCAGAATAAGCGCAGCAACGCGCAGCGGTATCGCAGGTGAAGGTGGCTCTGACTTCTCCCGTTTCTAGGTTCCATAGCTTCACTGTGTTGTCATGGGACGCCGAGACCGCATGCTGCCCGTTCGCCGTCACCGCCACCGCAGTGACAGAACTCGCGTGGCCAGTGAGGGTGCGCAGCTCGCGACCGGTTTTCAAGTCCCACACTTTCAGCGTTTGGTCCGCGGAAGCGGAAACCGCGAGTCGCCCGTCCGCACTCAGCGCCACGGCTGTGACAGGACCAGTGTGGCCCGTGAGGGTGCGCAGCCGGCAACTGCTACTCACCTCCCACACCTTAAGCGTACGGTCCTCTGAGACGGAGACCGCCAACTGCCCGTCGCCGCTCAGCGCCACACCGTAAACAGAAAGGTCGTGGGCGGTGAAGGTGCGCAGCTCATGCCCACCGCCTATATCCCATACCTTAACCGTCCCGCCCCAGGACGCGGAAATCGCCAGCCGCCCGTCCCCACTCAGCGCCACGGCATTGACAGGACCGGTGTGGCCAGTGAGGGTGCGCAGATAGTACCTGCTGACCGGGTTCCACACCATTAGCGTGCGGTTCTCCGAGGCGGAGACCGCCAGCCGCCCATCCCAGCTCAACGCTACGGCGTAGACCGGCCCGCGGTGGCTCTCAAGAGTGCGCGGTTCGCGCCCGCTCGCCAAATCCCAAACTTTCAGCGTGTGGTCCCAAGAAGCGGAGACCGCCAGCCGCCCATCCCCACTCAGCGCCACGCTACAGACAGCGCCGGAGTGCTGTCTTAGGGGGCTTATTAGCGAGATTTCGGGCGGACGGAGCGTCGCGTGCAACGGCCTAAGCCAGCGCATGGATGCGCGCTCGACAACCTCGTTCGCAAAAAGCATAACGGCAGAATCCTCTTGGAAAGTCATGAGCCTCCCGACCATTTGTGAGGGGAACTGGCTCGGATCCGTCGTGATCGCATTTGACGACAGTCGGACGGCGCCGCGGATCATCTCAAGAGCTTCCTTCTCGGGATAGTGGGCACGCACATAATCCAGTTGCAGATCGTGGAGGCGAATGCCTCCGTCTGCTCCAGCGCGTTGCGCCAGAGAACGGTCCACGAGTTGCCGCCCGATGCGACGTGCCTCCGAATCGCTTACATCCCAGAGCATTCGAAGAAGGGGAAGCGGAGCCGCCATGTCCTCCACCAACACCGCCAACGCCTCGTACCGCCCCTGCATCTCGGGCTTCAGCGACTGGAAGCTCACCTCCACCGCCTTGAAGAAGCTGTCCTGCCCCTCGGGAAGCTGTTCCTCGATGGCCGACAGATCGGCGTTGCGCAGCAGGTCGAGCGTGTCCGCCCAGAACTCTGCGGTCTCGCTGCGCAGCATGGCGCCGACCACCGACAGCGCCAGCGGCAGCCGGCCGCACTCGGCGATCACCTCGTCCGCCAACGCCGACAATTCGGCAACTGGCAAGTTCGCCCACGACGCCAGTAGCTCGCGCGATTGGGCAATATCCAACAGGTCGGCCCGATGCTCGTGCGCGCCGACGAACCGGCCGATGGACCTGCCGTGCGGAACAGCTTCTCGCTCTCGACAAGGGCAGCCGCGTCATTCCCGTGCTGGCCGTCAAGGGCTCCGAGCGCCCGTTATACCTCTATGCCCGGCAGTATCGCGACTTCACCGAGGAGGGCGACTACGCGGCAAGTCTCGGCGAACTGCTCGCCGACATCCGTGGCGACGCCACCGCAACCCTTCCTGACAACTACCGCAAAACTCGCGTCACCTACCTCACCGCTCCGCCGCGAGTAGCAAACTATTTGGAGCGGCCTGAAGCGCTGCACGCGTTGCGCGACGCGCTGTTTGCCGAAGACCACCGCCAGCCCATCGCCCTCACCGCGCTGGCGGGCATGGGCGGCATTGGCAAGACGGTGCTGGCCAAGGCCCTCACCGACGACGAGGTGGTGCAACGGGCCTTCCCCGACGGCATTGTCTGGATCACCGCCGGCAAAGAGAGGAAGCGCGACTTCATCGAGGAGATGCGCGAGGTGGCCAAGGCGCTGGGCGACGACCTCAGCGGCTACGACACTGCCCTGGCCTGCGAGCACCAGTACCGCACCACCATCGCCAACAAGGCGGCGCTCATCGTGGTGGATGACGTGTGGAGCAAGTCCGACATCGAGCCGCTGCTGGCCGAGTCGCCGCGCTCCCGCTTTCTGTTCACCACGCGCGACAGCAGGTCTCGGACGTGTAGGAGCCCGGACTCATCAGCGCAATCACGACCTGCCGCGTCTTGATTTCGCGCTCGATCTCCGCGCTCCAAACCACGCCGCCGCAAAGGCGCTGCGTGTCAAGCCACGCGTCAAAGCCCTGTTCTCTCAGACTCTGTTGCAAGCGCTGCGCGAGATCCGCTCCATCCTTGTGGGCATAGGAAATGAAGATGCGGCTTTGTTCTGACGGTGGCATTTGGCGGCTGCGTCATTATCAATCCAGAAGCTTCCTAGCGCCAAGACATCTGCACAACATTCTCACGCGGCAGCTTACTTCGCGGAAGCGCGGGCCGGTATACCGTGGGTCGCAACACCGGCTGCACTTCGGAAGGACCAAAGCTCGCAAAAACGGCAAAACCTTGACTTCCACGTCTGGGTGAGCTTAAGAGTAGGACTGGTGGATCTCTACAGCGCACTTCAATACGTGTTGTTTGCGGCTGTCATCACCATCCTGGTGAAGCCCCTTGGCGGGTTCATGGAACGGGTCTTCTCCAGGAAACGGACCCTCCTTGATCGTTTATGTCTCCCGGTTGAGCGGCTCATCTATCGCCTCACTACGGTTGATCCTAACGTGGAGATGACCTTCAAGCAGTACGCAACGTGTTTCGTACTCTTTAGCTTGGCCGGCACACTCCTGCTGTATGCCATTCTCAGAATGCAGCAGTTTCTTCCCTGGTATTTCCCCCGCTACCACACGACACCGTTATCCGCAGACCTGGCTCTGAATACGGCGATCAGCTTCTCGACGACCACTACTTGGCAGGCCTACGCTGGCGAGAACACGATGAGCTATTTCAGCCAGATGGCGGGTCTGTGCGCGCAGAACTTCCTGGCTGGCGCGGCGGGGCTGGCCGTGGGGATTGCCTTTATCCGCGGCCTTGCCCGGCGACTCTCCGACACGCTGGGCAACTTTTGGGTTGATCTCACCCGCGCCCTGCTCTGGGTCCTGTTGCCGGGAGCATTGCTAGGCGCCTTGCTGCTTGTCGGGCAAGGCGTTCCCATGAACTTCCGCCACTATGCGGTCGCCACCACCGTCGAGCGCGCCCACCAGGTCATACCGCAGGGTCCTGTAGCCGCACTGGAGATCATCAAGAATCTCGGCACCAATGGCGGCGGCTTCTTTAATGCGAATGGGGCCCATCCGTATGAGAACCCCACGCCTCTTACCAACTTCATCGAAATGTTGGCTATCGCACTCCTGCCCGCGGCCTTGACGAACACCTTCGGCAGGATGGTTGGCCAGCCTCGACAGGGATGGCTTTTCTACTGCGTAATGATGCTTCTCTTCGGCTGCGGGCTGGTCTTCGTACATCACTTTGAACAGCGGGGCGGTCCCCACCTCAGCAATGTGGATTTCCGGAATAGTCGCGTCCAGTCTGGTGGGAACATGGAAGGAAAGGAGGTGCGCTTCGGCATCGGCGGTTCTACCCTCACGGCTGTCGTTACATCCAACACGGCCACGGGATCCTACAACTCAATGGACGACAGCTACACCTCGCTCGGTGGCATGGTTTTGCTGGTAAACATGCTGCTCGGAGAAGTCGTATTCGGAGGTCTGGGGACTGGTCTTTACAGCATGGTCATGGCCGCTGCGATCGCTGTGTTTCTAGCCGGACTTATGGTTGGGCGCACGCCTGAATACCTGGGAAAGAAGATCGGTTCCGCAGAGAACAAAATGATCATGCTGTACGCTTTGGCCGCGCCGCTGTTCGTCCTCCCGCTCACGGCGATTGCCGTGAGCACCCGGATGGGACTGTCCGGGTTGACGACCAACGTCGGCCCGCATGGTTTTACTGAGATTCTCTTCGCCTATACGTCCTGCCTCGCCAACAATGGCCAAAACTTTGCCGGCCTGAGTGCCAACACTCCGTTTTACAACCTCACCACGGCATTCGCGATGATGGTGGGCAGGTTTGGCTTGGCGATTCCTGCATTGGCATTGGCAGCTTTATTTGGCCGCCAGAGAAGTACCCCTGCTTCGTCCGGAACTCTTCCGACCCATTCTTTTTCGTTCGGTGTCCTACTCGCAACCTGTCTGATAACGATAGTGGCTCTGAGTTATCTTCCTGCCTTGGCTCTCGGTCCCGTGCTGGAACGATTGCTCTTCGGAAGATAAAGGGCGACGGCACCCCGGGATTTTCAACATGTCGAGCGATTGGGCGGGCCACGCCCTGGACGACTGCTTCGTCGGCGGCAGGCCCGCCCAAGCTAACACTCACTTCACATTGAAGGTGACTCCCAGCATCAGGGTCACTGGACGTGTCACGCTGATCGCTAAATCACCGTTACCTGACTGAAAAGTAGAGATTGAGCATAAGCCCCAACTGATTCAGTTGGTGATTGGGGCTTTTGCCGGTGTTGTTCTGGTGCTCATAGTACGGGTTAACCTCCAGGCGCTTGCCGATGGGAGAGATGCAGCCGGCGTAGATCGCAGTGTCGCTCCATTTTCCAAACTGGCTCTGATAGAAGAACTCGGCACTGGCGTACGGTGAAGGGTGGTACGAGCGCAACGTAAGCGTCTTTTCGATCTGAATTCGGTTGCGGTAGCGCCAGGTGAAGTTTCCGTTTCGCCAGTCCAGGTCCGCCCGATTTCTATCGGAGAGTAGAAATCTTCCTTTCAGGGGAAAGTTAAGGGTTACAACTGGCTCCATGCGGTTGGTCGCCGGCGCATTGTTGGCCTGCGGCAGATAGCGGTATCCAACGGAAAACACCAGAGGCCGGGACTTCGAGTCGTCCAGATCGAACTCAGTGGCTTTCTTGAGACGAATCAGCGGCTTCAGATAGAAGTCAAGGCTGGGCCCTATCTCGGCGTGAATGGGGTCGCCGGCCTCTCTCGTCTCCTTTGCCTGGAAGCTGACCCGCAGCTCGGAACTCAGCTTGAAGTAGGTGTCAACTTCCGGCAGCACTTGCGCCGTTTGCGCGCTGCTGCGCAGGCACCAGAGAATCGCGAGCGACGCCAGCACCAGCGATTTTTTTGCACGGCCAGCCATGGTTTGGTTTTGATGGGTGTACAGAAACTGACAAACGAACGGGCGGCCCTTGCGAGCCGCCCGCCGTAAAGGTCGTTCCTGTTAGTTGCTGGGGCCTTTGGACGCCGCCTCCGCCTCGGCCATCCTTTTCCCCATCTCCGCTTTGATGGCGTCAAGGTTGAAGCTCGCGCCCCGCTGCATCGGCGGGTAATCGAGGAAGGTTTGGATTTCCTTGCCCATTGCCTGCTGGACGAACACGAAGCGCCAGAATTGGTACTTGAACCAATCGAAGTATTGCTGCGCCCCGTCTTTCGTCCCGTTGCTGGGCCAGCCCGTGCGCTCGAACGGATCGAGACGCAGGTTGGTGATGTAAGGCACGTCAGGATGGGTCTTTTCACCCAGCCAGCCGGCCGGTTGGTCGATGAAGCGGAACTTGTAATCGTCAATGCGCACCGCGCCGACCGTGCTTTCGCCGAGGTAGAAGATTTCATGGCGCACGGACGGGCCTTTGCCGGTGATGGCGGCCATCTGGTTGTAGCCGTCCAGATGGTTCTTGTAGGTCCGGTCACCGATCGTTTTGCCTTTCAGCAACTCTTCGGTGACGTTGGGATTACCGGCCGCGGCAACGAATGTGGGCAACCAGTCCAGGCCGGAGAAGATGCCGTTCTGCACCGAGTCCGCCGGCACATGACCAGGCCAGCGAAGGAGGCAGGGCACGCGGAAGCCTCCCTCGAGGACTGTTCCCTTGGACTGCGCGAACGGTGTCTGGCCGCCATCGGGCCAGGTGAAGACTTCGGTGCCGTTGTCCGTGGTGAACACGACAATGGTGTTGTCGTCTTCGCCCATGTCCTTCAGCTTATTCATTACGATGCCGACGTCGTCATCCAACTGCGCCATGCCGGCTTCTTCTTCCGACCAGCCATTTTCGGAGTTGCGCAGCGCCTCGTATTTAGGCGAGAGGTGCGTGACGATATGCATGCGGGTCGGGTTGAGCCAGACGAAAAACGGCTTGTTGTCGGCCTTGGCTTTGTCGATGAATTTGAGGGCGAGGTCGCGAATCTCGTCATCCACTGTTTCCATGCGCTTGGGATAGAGCGGACCGGCGTCCTCAATCTTCTGTTTGCCGACCTTGCCCCAGCGAGGCATCACGGTCGGGTCATCCGTAGCAGTCGCCCACGAATGCACCATGTTGCGCGGGCCAACGACATTCAAGAGATTCTGCGGATAGTTAGGATGCGCCGGGTCTTCCATCGCGTCGAGGTGATAGAGGTAGCCAAAGAACTCGTCGAAACCGTGGACGGTGGGCAGATACTCATTGAGATCGCCAAGGTGATTCTTACCGAACTGCCCGGTGGCATAGCCCATGGACTTGAGTATCGTTGCGGTAGTCACAGCCTCCGCGGGTAGCCCGATTTCAGCGCCTGCCTGGCCTACGGTAGTCATGCCCGTACGAATCGGAAGTTCGCCGGTGATGAAGTTCGCGCGACCCGCCGTGCAACTCGCCTCGGCGTAATAGTCGGTGAACAACATGCCCTCCTTGGCGAGCTTGTCGAGATTTGGCGTCCTGCCGGCCATCAAGCCGCGGTGGTAAGCGCCGATGTTCCACATGCCGATGTCGTCGCCCATGATGACGAGAATATTAGGCTGCTTCGCGGTTTGCGCTGCGCTTGGGGCGCCGCCGCTCGCCAGCAAGAAGCTGGAGATGGCCAGCGCTCCCAGCGTCAGTTTTCGAACACTCGCTCCTAAGTCCATAATGTTTTCCTCCTTCGGTACGTCTAATTAGTCCCCACCCATCCCGCTTGATACACAGCGCCCATCCAAGGGCGGCTTGTTTACGGCTGGCGCGGCGGTCCGATCAACGGCACTTTGACCTTTGCGCCGGGCGGGACGGCTCACTAGATTTTTCTGGGCACTCAGAAAGACTACTTATCTTCTTGACATTCGTCCAATGCATTCAGGGCATTAGGCCTATAATCCGCGAACATCGCTGTCGATTTGCGACTGGTGCCCTGCGCCCTCGCTCTGGCCGAACATTGCAGTTTCGCGCACGCGGCCCAGGTGGTTCACGTGTCCCAGCCAGCGCTATCGCGAAGCATCCACCCGTATCGTCGCCTATCTCGAGCCTAACCCACTAACAAAGATAGCTGCGCAAGAGACTTTTCCAAGACGCAAAACACCCCTCTCCATTCCTGGTTCTGAGAAAAATCCCTTTCGAAAACGAAAGTGCAATGCTTTCCCCTTTTGGTCTTGGCCTTTCGTGAAGTCCCAATCACAGACTGCCTCGCTTCAACCCTCCTATATGTGTAGCTGGGTTGTACTGCTATGGGAACGTCGCCTAATTGGGGAATTCGCGCCATGCAATTTTCGACTCGCCGCCTCCACCTCTGCGCCGCGCTTTTGGTTCTACTGAGCCTGACGCTTTCCCACCCAACGCTCGCCCAAGATGGGTCCACCTCGCTGCAAGGCGTGGTCGAGGATATCAGCGGCGCCCGGATCGCCGCCGCTGTAATCACAGTCGTGGATCCCGCAAAAGGTTTCCGCTTGCAAGCGGTGGCCGATGCGCGAGGACAATTCATCTTCGGCATGTTAGCGCCAGGCCGCTATGACGTGAGCGCGGCAGCGCCCGGCATGATCACGAAGACGACCCATGGGGTGGAACTTTACGTCGGCGGTGTGTCGGTGGTGCAGGTACGGCTGGCGCTAGCCGGACTCACGCAAACGGTCACGGTGCGCGGACAGCCGGAGGCGGTGGAGACGCAGGGCAGGGACGTTTCGCAAGTCATTGCCCAGCAAGCCATCCAGGGTTTGCCGCTGAACGGAAGACGCTTCACCGATCTGGCGCTCCTCACTCCCGGAGTGACCCAGGACCCGCGCGGTCTCACCTCCGACTCGAACGGCGATCTGTCGTTTGGCGGAACGCGGGGGTTTCAGAACAGCTTTCTGGTGGACGGCACGGACAACAATAATTCCTTCTTTGCCCAGGCGCGGGGCCGGTATCGCGCGCCGTATCAATTCAGCAACGAGGTCATCAAGGAGTTCCGCGTCTCCTCCAACGCTTATAGCGCGGAACTCGGAAAGGCTGGAGGCGCGGTCTTTAACGTAGTTACCAAATCAGGGACCAACAACTGGCACGGCAGCGGCTTCTACTATCTTCGCGATCGCGTGTTCGACGCCAGCCAAGCTTACGTCACGAGCGAGCCTGACGATCGCCAGCAGCAATTTGGCGGCACCATCGGGGGACCGATCCGAAAAGACCGTGTGTTCTTTTACGCCGGCTTCGACCAGCATCTGCTCACCATGCCTTCCGTCATGCAGTTTGCCAACGGCGCCAGCTCCGTGGTCGCTACGCCCGCGGACTACGACTACACCGACCAGAAACTCGTTACCGCCGCTGCCCAGCAACTGAACGCGATGGGGGGCGCCTATCCCACCACCATGCAGGGAAACGCCGGATTCGGCAAACTGGACTTTACGATCTCCCCGAAGCAGGTGGCGTTCCTCCGGCTCAGCACCTCCCGCTACACCGGCACCAACAACGTGTTCTTCGATCCCGCGAGTCCCATAACGACCTATGCGGAAACGGCTAACGGAACGGAAGACGTCAAGACAGAAAGCCTGGCCGCATCGCTTACCAGCACGTGGACCAGCAAGCTGGCCACCACCCTGCGAGTCCAATTCTCGCGCGACGTGCAGCAGTCGTACGCGAATACGGAAGCACCTTTGACCAAAATCTACAACGTGATTGCCGGCTTCGGACGTTCCAGCATCTTGCCGCGCAACACTCGGGAGCACAAGCTGCACATTGCCGATACCGTCAGCTACGACACCGGGCGCGTGCGCTGGAAGTTCGGCGGAGATTTCATTCAGGCCTGGATCTCCAACTACTTTCCTTCTATGTTCGGCGGCGAATATTACTTCGACAACGTTAAGGTGAATCCGTGGACTTATACGCCGATGGAACATGGCGAGCCTCTGACCCCGCTGCGCGCCTTTGCCCACGACGTGCCCCGCTATTACATGCAGGACTTCGGGAATGCCATATCCCATCCCAATTCCCGTTCTTATGCCGCGTTCATGCAGGATGCGGTTCGTGTCACCGACCGGTTGACACTGGATATCGGGGTTCGCTACGACTTTCAGACCTTTGAGGCTGGCAACCTGATAACCAATCCGTTGTATCTCCCTTCCGGAAAGATTCCGGCCATATCACACAATGTGTCGCCCAGGGTCGGTTTCGCCTACGCTGTCGGGGAGCGTCGGTCGCTGGTGGTTCACGGAGGCTTCGGCGTGTTTTACATGCAGATTCCGTCCATGTACGCGTCACAGGTGGCGACCGACAACGGAGTTACTCAGGGCCAAATCTTTCTCGACAACATGATTCCGGCAGACGCGGCGGTTTTTCCCAAGTATCCAACCCCGCTGGTGAATTGCCCTTCGGGCACCCTGGCATGCACGCCGCCGGCATCGATAGCGGGATTGGTGACTACGCAGATTTCAGCTTTCGCACCGAACTTCCAGACACCCTACACCGAGCAAGCGAACCTAAGCCTGGAGCGAGAGTTCGGCGCCAAGGTCGTCGGCTCCGTCAGCTATCTTTACGTTCGCGGCGTGCATTTGCTGCGCTCGCTCGACGCGAATCTCCCCCCGCCAACGATCGTGCAATACCCGGTGTACAACGATGGCGGATCCGTCTTCCTGGGAACCTATTATGACGTCGCATCCTTCGGGACCTGGCAGACCACGCGTTCGGTAAGCTGTCCTTATCCTCCATGCATCAATCCCGTGCAAAGGCCAATTCCGCAATTGGGCACAATCAATTCTTTCGAGAGTGCATCGAGCAGCGTCTACAACGGCATGACGGTTTCGCTGAAGCGGCAAATCGGCCATGGCATGTATTTCAGGGTGGGCTACACCTTATCGAAAGCCTTGGACGATGGCCCCGACGCGCTCGTGGTTGGCCGCCCCGGAAACGTCCAGAATTCTTATGACGCCAGCGCGGAACGGGGCTTTAGTGCCGACGATCAGCGACACCGCTTCGTGGCCGCATGGGTGGCTGAACCAAGAAAGTTCGAATTGAACCAAGCGTGGCTTAACGCTCTGGTCAATCACTGGAAATTCTCCAGCATCGTCACCTTCGGATCAGGCCGTCGGCTCAATGCCACCATCGCCGGCGACCCTAATCAAGATGGCAATACTTACAACGACCGCCTGCCAAGCAATAGCAGGAATGCGTTCACTGGCACTGATTACTTCAGCACTGATCTTCGCGTGACGCGCAACTTGAAACTCAGCGGGCGAGCGAAGCTTGATCTTCTCCTCGAGTCGTTCAACGTGACCAATCGCACCAACAAACGGGTCCAGATCAGCGACGATGGCTTCTTCAATTCCGCCGGCCAATTCGTTGCCTACTCCACCCAGCCAGTCGGGGTGAACGGGAAATGGTATCCCGGCCAGTATCAGCTTAATGAGACCTTTCTGTACCCCACCAATGCTTACGCGCCACGGCAGATCCAAATCGCCCTAAGGCTCAATTTCTGAGATATATACGATGTGAAGCACTTTTGTGTCTGGCGGAACCCCCCTTTCGCGCGAGCACGCTTTCTTACTCTTTCCTTGACTTCCCCTGCAAACATTGGGATAACTACTACTGTCCCTTTGGACGAGTTTGGGGGTGTTTCCCGTTTGGCGGAAGTTCGCATTCAAGAGGGCGAATCGTTAGAGAACGCTCTGCGGCGATTTAAGCGCAAGGTCCAGCAAGAGGACATCATCAAGGAAGTGAAGCGTCACTCCTTCTACCTCAAGCCGGGCGAAAAAAAGCGCGTGAAGGAAGCTTTGGCGCGCAAGCGTAGCCGCAAGAAGGCCCGCAAAGAGCAGGACTAATTCAACATTGGGCCGCCGTTCCGATGGCGGCCCTTGCTTTTTTCCCATCCTGGTTGGGAATTCTTAGTTCACAGGACCGCAGTCTTACTGGTAGTAAACCATGCGCGGTGCATGGTGGGCCGAACCCGGTAGACGTACCCGAGCTTTGGAATTTGCGGCCGGCAAAAAGAAGGCTCAGTCCGGTTCTTTTGCCGGTTGCAATTTGACCCCTGTCCATGGCTCCGGATCGCGGACTGAAGGGAGCAACTCTCCATGGAATTCCAGGACAAGGTTCTGAAGTGTATTGACTGCGGCGCCGACTTCGTGTTTACGGCTGGGGAACAGCTGTTCTTCCACGACAAACAGTTCAAGAACGAACCCAAACGTTGCAAAGACTGCAAGGCCAAGCGGGCGTCCACGGTGGGAGCCACCCCCTCGGGCAATTATTCCAAGGTGGAAACGCGGACGAATTGTTCGGGTTGTGGCAAGGAAACCACTGTCCCGTTCAAGCCCAACCAAGGACGGCCAGTCTTCTGTCGGGAGTGCTTCCAGCAGCGGCGCACCGCTGCTGCCACTGCCTGACCTGCCGAATCCCAGCCATCCGATAGCGCCAGCCACGACGTACCGTGGGCGACGGGGGAGTCTTGCGTCTTCACGGTTGTTGTAACCGGCGTTTGTTCAATATGGCTGGACAGCCGAACCGACCTGCCGGTAATGCTACCTGGCCTTCTTGCGCGCCGCGGCGGGGCGCCTTTTTTTGGAGCTATTGGGGTTGGGAACTTTCCTGGCATTCGCACTCGCTGCCCGCATTTTGTGGTCCTGATGGCTGATCAAAAGCGCTTCGATCTGGCGCAGCAGTTCCGCCGTGTTGACCGGCTTCACCAGCAACGATTGCGCTCCATGGCTCTGCCATTCGTTGCCCAAGGAAGGGTACGCAGTCAGAATCGCGGTGGCTGGGTTGTAAGCCAATTGACGCGCCGCCCGAATCACGTCGTAGCCCGCGGTTTCCGTTTTCATGCGCATATCGGTAATCACCATCTCGAAGACGCCGTTCTTCAGTTTCCCCTCAGCTTCCTTGGCGGAGGAGGCGGTGTCCACTTCAAAATCGTTCATTTCGAGGATTGCGCGCAGGGTGAGAAGAATTGCAAGTTCGTCATCAACTAACAGAATGCGACGTTTCATCGGGGAACTCCACGGGGAAAGCCTCATCATCAACGTGCGGCGGGTGTAATGCAAATTCCTGCCGCCAAGTTGCTCCTAACCTCATTCTCATTCCGTACGCGTCCCACTAATTATTTCGATCTTCCACCACGCCGGGCGCGCTGCCATGCTCAAGAAGTAAGCGCCAGTATAATAGCTTGGTGGCGACTTATCATGTTGAGAATTTTGGATGTCGCGCGACCCAGGCCGATGGCGCCGCCATCGAACGCCAATTGCTCGGCCAGGGGCTGGAGCGTGCCTCCGCCGCCATAGAGGCCGAGGTCGTCATCCTGAACACATGCACCGTCACGGCATCTGCCGATCAGGACGTGCGTGCTGCCATCCGCCGCATTCATCGCGAAAATCCCGCCGCCAGGATCCTGGTTACCGGATGCTACGCCCAGCGCGCGCCTGAGGAGCTATCGGTGCTGCCGGGCGTCAGTCTGGTCGTGGGAAATTCCCATAAGCACGAGTTGGCGAATTACGCCGCTCCGCTGAGAAGCGACACCGGATTCGTAGCATTGGATCAAATCGGCCTGAATCCTGCGTCAATCGTGATCGTCGGCGACATCTTCGCTCACACCGAGTTAATGGCCGCTCCGGTCTTTGCAGCCGGCTCCTTCGAGAAGACACGCCCCAACCTCAAAGTGCAGGACGGCTNNGGTCATCCCGTCGGTGCGCGGCCGCAGCCGGTCCTTGAAGTTGGAGCAGGTACTCCGCGAAGTGGATGGGCTGGTCGCCAACGGCTATCGCGAGATTGTGCTGTCGGGCATCAACCTGGGGCGCTGGGGCCGCGAGTTGACACCGCGAATGAATTTCGCTGCCATGCTGCGCGCGATCCTCGAGCGTACGGCAATCGAGAAGATTCGCATCAGTTCCGTCGAGCCTATGGACTGGACGAACGAAGTGATCGAACTGGTGGCGTCGTCACCACGCATCGCCAAGCACGCGCACGTGCCGCTGCAATCGGGCAGCGATCATATTCTGCGCAAGATGCACCGCAAGTATCGCCCGTGGCATTACGCCGATCGCATCGAGCGCATCCGCCGTGCCATGCCCGATGCAGCAATTGGCGCTGACGTGATGGTTGGCTTCCCCGGCGAAAGCCACGACGACTTCGAGCAGACGCGCGCGCTCATCGATCGGCTGCCGTTCACCTATCTGCACGTGTTCACTTATTCGTCGCGTCCGGGAACTCCGTCCGCCGAAATGCCGGAGCAGGTTCCAGTGCACATCGCTCGCGAACACAACCGCGTGCTGCGCGAGTTGGCTGCTCGCAAGAAGCGCGAGTTCATGCAATCATTCGTCGGCCGCGAACTCGATGCAATCACTCTCACGCATTACGATGGGGAATGTACCGAGGCGCTCACCGACAACTATCTGAAGCTTAAGTTGCGCGGCAAGCACGAAGCGAATCGGTGGGTGCGGGGCGTAATCGAAGCGGTGCATTCCGATGCGCTGGTGGGCCTGGTTGCAACCCAGGCGTTGGCAATTCCAGCCGCTGTTTTCGTGTGCCCCATGCTATACTTTTGAGATACTGCAGTTGTTGCGGAGGACTGTATCGATAAACGTTTTATCCGCACGAATGAACGCATTCGTGTCCGTGAAGTTCGCGTGATCGACGACGAAGGCAACCAGTTAGGCATCATGACCCCCTTCGACGCGCTCAAGATTGCCCGCGAGAAAACCCTGGACCTGGTAGAAGTTTCGCCCACCGCTCAACCTCCCGTTTGCCGCATCATGGATTACGGGAAATACCTGTATCAGCAGGAAAAGCGCGAGCGCGAGGCCAAGAAACACCAGCACCAGATCGTGGTCAAGGAAGTGAAGTTCCGCATCAACGTGGACGATCACGACTACGACACCAAGAAGAACCACGTGCTGCGCTTTCTCGCCGAAGGCGACAAGGTCAAGGCCACCATCTTCTTCCGCGGACGCGAGATGACCCGCCAGAGTTTAGGGCGTGGAATTCTGGAACGCTTGATCAAGGACTTGGGCGACAACGCGATTGTGGAATTCCGTCCGCGGCAGGAGGGCAACACGTTACACCTCATTCTGGCGCCGCCGAAGACGCAAGCGCCAGCCAAGCCGCATGCGCCCAAGGCTGAAGCTAAGCCGCACGCGCCCAAGCCAGACAAGGCTCCGGCTCCGCAAGTGGCGCCACCGCAGCAACAGCAACCGCAGTAGCTCGGTTGGCACGGAATTTTCGGTTGAGCTATTTAGGTAATGCTGGCTCTTATTTGCGACGCGATAATGCTCTTGGTTTTGGCGTCGTGATACAGAAGCCGCGGAATTTCGAAATAGCGCGCTACAGAATTTTCACGGGTAGTTTGAGATCAAAACAAATCCGTGTTCATCCGTGAGAATCCGTGGTCAAAGTTTTTTCTTCTCTGTGCCTCTGTGTCTCTGTGGTAGTTGCTTCTCCAGCTAGCCGAATCCGCGCATTGTATGTTGTAATAGAAATACGTTATGCCAAAGATGAAGACCCACAGTGGAGCGGCGAAGCGCTTCAAGAAGACCGCAACCGGCAAGATCAAGCGTGGCCATTCGATGAAGCGCCACATCCTGACTTCCAAAGCGACCAAGCGCAAGCGCCAGCTCGATAAAGATACGATGGTGGACAAGGCGGATCAAAAGCGCATTGCGCGCATGATTCCCTACGCCTGATCCCCTACTAGCCGCATGGTGCGGCATCCGGCGCGCGTCACCAGGCCGCGACGGGCAACAGCGTGTGAAGAGGCGTTCTGGGCCCCTCTGCCAACCCGAGATCGGGAAGGCGAGCGTGGTCGAAGTCCTTGCCTCCAGCCGCTCAGATCAGTTTTCGAATTAGTGGAGCACGGGTAGAGGGGCGCTTCAGCGCCGCGTTGCAGCGAGTCTTCCAGGGACGAGCCGGCTTCAGCCGGCGACACTGCTGCTCTGTCCCGGCCGCATTAATGCTTAGACTGCTCTAACCGTTCACGAAAAAGGAGCAACATGCCTCGTGTTAAACGTGGTACCAAGCGCCGCGCGCGCCGCAAAAAGATACTGGAGCGCGCCAGTGGCTATTATTTAACAAAATCCAAACTTTTCCGTTCGGCCAAAGAGTCGGTCGAGCGCGGTCTGAAGTTCGCCTATAGCGGTCGCAAGCAGAAGAAGCGGCAGTACCGCTCCATCTGGATCGTGCGCATCGGCGCCGCGGCCAAGTTGAACGGCACCAGCTACAGCCAGTTCATCCATGGCCTGAAGAAAGCCGGCATCGAGTTGGACCGCAAGATCCTCGCCGATTTGGCCGTCAACGATGCCGCCGGATTTGCGACGCTGTGCAAGCAGGCGCAGGCCGCCGCATAGTCCGCCCATCCCAGAAACATTGCAGTGACTTCCGACGGGCGGCCCGCGTGGCCGCCCGTCGTGCTTAAGAGGCTCCTGAAAGTCGATGATGAAGGCTGTTTTGGTAGAGCGGACCTTCAGTGCCTGCCCTGAGCGCAGCCGAAGGGTCCGCATCCAGGCTCTTGCTGTTGTCATCACGCGCGGGCTTCAGCCCACGAGGGATCTACTTCTCCAACTTTTTCAGCAGCCTCCTGAGCAGGGTCTTTGTGATCGAGCCGGGACTCGGGTTCACAGGCCAGCGCTTCCCTGGTGCCCCTCGCCCACGATCTCCACGCTGGACGTGATTGGAAACGCTGGAATCAGCGACCGATAGACCGGGCAGCGTTGCGCATACACGCTATGCACGCGTTCCACGGTGTCACGCACGGCGGCGGGATCGTCAGCGCGCAGATTGTGGGTTACATGCACACGCTTGATGAGCAGCACACCGCCCTCGTCCTCGACTTCACCGCGAACTTCGCAACTCAGGCGGCCATCTTTGGCGTCGATTTTGCGCGCATCCAGCGCGCCGGCAAANNCCGCCGAGGGCGGCGATGACGTAGTCGATGGTGGCGGCGTGGGGCTCGGGCAGCCGGCTCTCGTCGATGCCGTAATGTTTGGCGATACCGCCATGAACGCTAAACAGCACGGGCAGCGGTTCCCCTGGCAGGTAGGCCCGGCGTAGCGGGCCCTTTATGCGCTCGATGCGCACGTTGGATGTGTACACGACTTCGGACATGGATGCCTCCGGTGTGCACAGCTATTCTATGCGTGTGTGCGGTGGGGACGAAAAACCCACTCATNNCCATTACCCGCAATTATTGCTACTGGGGCGTGGTTGTGGTCGTCGATGTGGTGTCCTTCTTCACCTCCGGCGGCGGCGCGGTCGTGGTCGTCGTGGTGTCAGTTACCGGCGCTGGCGTGGTTGTGGTGGTAGTGGTGTCGGTTACCCGTGGCTGAGGCGTGGTTGTGGTCGTCGTCGAATCGGTCTGCTTCACTTCCGGACCGGCCGGTGTAACCGTCGTATCAGTACTCTGAGTGACCTGGGCCGGCGGCACCGATGCCGGATCCTGTGATGTCGTGGTGGTGGTGCTCGGCGCCTGGGCGGCGGGTGGATTCTGTGTCGTCGTCGAGGAACNNAAATAGCTTCTTGGATGTCATTCGATCCTCCTGTATTACGTTGGTCAGACCCTATGGTATGGCTGCCGCTACCACTTAATCTGTGCACAATTGCTCGCTGCCCCGGCCTCGCGGGCCAGTCCGGCGTGACGTTTAATCGGGCGGAGCTTCTTGCCTGAGGTGTCGTCCCTGAAGGCACTCGGTTCAATTACAACGCTTACCCAGCACGGAGCCCGCCCTGAGCGCAGTCG
>PLQW01000075.1:7293-20625 GCA_003160215.1 Acidobacteriaceae bacterium | reverse complement strand
GTCGTTGACCGCTCCGCTGATCCGCTGTTTGCAGCCAAGGTAGCGCTCCGTAGTCTGAACCGAAACATGGCCGAGGAGGAATTGAATCTGTTCCAATTCTCCGCCCGCTGTGTGGCATAGTTTCGCGCACGAACGACGAAGGTCGTGTGGGGCAACTTGGCCCAGGCCGATCTTTTTCGCATAATCTTTGACCACATGCCAGACAACGCGCTCCGTCACGCCGACGCCCCAGCACTTGCCAGCACGGCAGACACAGCGAAACAATCTCCCGGCTGATATGCCGGCGGCGACGACCCATAGATCAACCGCGGCCTTGACCCAATCGGGCACCGGGATTGTTCTGATATGCCCACCCTTCCCAACAAGATCAACGATCGCCCAATGTTCATCGCGCCGTTGCAGGTGGGTAAACTCCAAACCGGCCAGTTCCCTCCGCCTCAGCCCGCAGCCAAGCAGGATCGCAAGAATCGCCCGATCTCGTCGGCCCTTGATCGTGTCAGGCGAAGGAGCTTGCCAGAATCGACGGGCCTCTTCAGCCGTCAGCCAGTTGCCCAGTCTGACGCCCAATTTTCTGACGCCTTTCGCGCGCCGAATGCTGGAAGCCAACTCAGGGCTCAGCAAGCCTGCATCTGCGGCTTCGTAAGCGAGCCGTCTCACGACCGCCAGCCGTCCGTTGATCGTACCGGGCGCGAGGCGGCGATCCTCAAGGTAAATTCGATAGCGGATGACCACGACCTTGTTGAAGGACAGGCGCGGCTCGGAGCAGTACCACTGAATGAACTCGTCAATCGCGTGCCGGTATCCTCGTTTCGATTCGGGCGAGCGAAGGCTGTTCAACACGGCACTCTTGCTGTGATCCAGATCGGGAAGCCCCGGCTTTGTCTTGGCCGTTTTAGATTCCCAGATTTGCGCGTAGCTTTTCTTCTCATTCCAGCCGCCTCCTTTAGCGGCTGGGGAAGAGCCCACGCCGGTGGTCGCGAGTGGTTTGGGCGTTATACGGCAAGAGGACTCAAACGCCGTCCCCTTGCCCTACCCCCATCCCCGCGATCAATCGTCCCATTCCTCTTCGGTGTCGCTGCCGAACAGGCACTTCGAGCAGCGGTAGTGCGAGTCGCTGCCGAGCGTGACGTTCTTGGGCAAGCCAAGCCCGTTCGTGATCTCGGCGACGACACTCTTGCGTTCAAGGATGCACTTGTCAGCCAGAAGCTCAGATTGGCTGGTCTTCCGGTTGAACACCACCCTCCCACGGGGCGGCTCCTCATAAGGCACGTCAACGGGTACTTTGCCCAACCTCTGCCAGCTGTCCCACACGTCAATATGGCTTCGGGGATGGGTTAGGTGGTCGCCGTACGGCTCCGCTTGGTCGAGCGGCGTGCTGTCGGTGAGGAGTGTGCCGTCCAGGAGCCAGAAAATGCCGACGTGCGGCTCAGGTCCGCTCTTGGATTGCGACGCTTTTGTGGACCGCTCTGCCATAGAAAGCAACTCAAACATCAGCATCAACACCTGAAAAGAGCCTCCGAATCAGGAGGGTCTCTTGGCTCCAACTCATTTCTCGTGAACCCGGTCAGGATTATAGCTACATCCACTGCCGCTGCTCGTCGAACCACACCATCTGCACTTGTTTGCCCCACTCCCATGCTTATGCTTTTTGAAGGGGCTATATGCGCAGCCGCTGCCATAACTGCTCGACCCGCAATATATACACTTCGTTTCATCCTCATTGTGCTCGTGATGTTTATGCGGACTGTTAGAACACCCCGAACCGTGGCTGGTTGAATTGCAATACTTGCACTTGCCCATAGTTTCTCCTGTCGTTCCCAAAAAAACGGCTTGTCAAATTTGATGGTTTGCCATTTTCATCCCTACAAACCGAGATTCAAATCACCAGCTTTGCCGCACGCGAGCACTCTAGATTCTGTGCCGAGTTGGACTTTCAATTTCTTAAAATGTATGTCCCCGATGCTGCCTTTCGCTTTCTGGTCAGCGTCGAAGCCAAAAATAGGGAGGCCGACGTTGGCCGGAGAGCTCATCCTCAGTTCCTCCCCGTCCGCGACCGCTTGAATTGCACGCCCGACTTTGCGGACGTCGTCCATTTCCGCAATTGCGACGAGATTGTTGGCGACCCGGCGGTACGAAGAGAGCACTCCAGTTTTTCTTTCCTCCAGGACCCGTTTGTATTCTTCGATCTGCCTGACGACGGGCGCGGACCCAGAGGCGCGAAGCTCCTTGTTGGCGAACATCTTCGCCTCCCAGAACACGAGTTCGACACCATCGGACCTCTTTTCGAACGCGGCGATGTCGATCCTCGGCTGCTTGCGTTTTGTATCGAGTCCCTTCGCATCGAGCCTGATCTCGACGTCAATGATGTTCTCGTTGGCTTGGGCAATGGCGTGCACTCCTTGTTTTTCCATTCCCGAGAACAAGTCAGCGGCTCGTTTCAATTTGCTCAGCGTACCCGGAACGTATCTTTTAAGCATCGGTATCGATACCACAGAAAACGTGCCATTTTCCTTCAAGGCGACACGATCGTCCCGGTCCGGATCGAGCAAGTACTTTACGTGCGTGTTGACATTCACTCTTCCGTCCCGGAAGTCGGCATTGAAGAGCGATTGCCCATTCCAATACACGTCAAATTTCTCATCGCGAATGCCGATGATCAGCGAAGCGTCGGCGAGCACATCCTGCCACCAGCCGGGATTCTGCGCGAGTGCGGCCAACGACGCCATGAAGTCGTCGCTCAGGCCCCTCTTGAATTCACCCACTTCAAACCTCCCACCATTCGCGCCGCCCTGACGACGGACGACGTTTGAAGAAAGCATCGAGAACTATCAGGCCAGGACAAAAACCTGGCCGTCGTTGAGTGTGACTACGTTTGCAAAAATCTTGGAAAAGTCTTCGCCGTGCTCGGTGTGAATGGGAACGAGCTTGCGGGGATTCAGTGCCGCGGCCAGCCGCTCTAGGTCTTCAACGGGCGCGTGTCCGCTGGTGTGGGCGTAGACGAAGTTGACTGCCGGATCGCGGCGGCAGGCAGAGACTCTGTCGCTGCCGAAGTAGTCTGAGTGGTTCCCGTCAAGATAGCGGAGCCATTGCGAGTAGATGACGTTGACGGGCGCAGCGGTGTTCTTGAATTCGTCGATGAGGCGGAAGCTAGACATCTTGCCGAAGTAGAGGAACGATTCGGGAGTCGCGTGTAGTTCCTCACGCTTGACCCCGCGGCGATAGAGTCGCTTTCTAAAATCTCCGAAGTACTCTGGGTTGGCCTTCAGCCTTTCGTCCTGACTGTGAGTGGCAAATACTCTCATCGCAGGCCAGTTCATGTTGGGCGTGCTTTGACTGACCTGCAGGAGCTGTTCGAGCACCCACGCGGTGTAAACGTCGATCACCAGGAGCTTGCCGGCATTCTTGCAGGCCAGATAGGTGGAGACGATGCGGTCGATGTTCTGCGAGGACGACAGCAGGAACGAGATGTTCTTCTGCCGTTGGATCGTCTCAAGGATCATGTCTTCGACTGACTTCTCGTCAGGGAAAAGGTCGTTGTTGCGATGAAGCATGGTGCCTTCGAGGAAGAGCATATCGATGTCGCGAATCGGGCGCTTTACGAGATTCTCGAAGAGCACTCCCTTTCGGCCATGCGAGCGAAGATCGCCGCTGTAGAACAGGCGCTTGCCTTCGGCCTCGATGAGGAAGGCGTAGGCATCGGCGGCGGAGTGGTCGACGAGATAGGGCGTGATGGTAAACGCGCCAATGGTAGTCGGTTTCCAGGCGCTGAACTCGTGAAAGTCGAGCGCATATCTCTCTTCGCGGAGGAACACCCGCGTGGCGTCAATCAAGCGGCGGCCCAGCTTGCCCATATAGATCGGAGTGCCGGGTGGCAGTGAGGCCATGAGGCCGAAGTGATCTCGGTGACTGTGGCTGATTAGCACGGCATCAGCGGCGAGGCGAGAGACATCAACGGGCCGGCTGTCAGCGCTGAGAGGCAGACCTACATCAAGAAGAATTGTTGTCTTTCCTGATGAAATCTGAATGCATGTTCCGCCAATTTCATGACTACCCTTGTGAATGATGACTTGCATTGGCCCGACTTGCCCGAACACTTTCTCGCTTGATCCAACTCCGTGCGTGATTCAGCCTGTTTTACGCTGCGCCGCTGATTGTAGCTGCCTTCGATCTTCTTTTCTGTATTCAAAATCACAGGCGAGAAGTTTACACACCTTGGAAAATAGCTGTGGAAAAACGCAACTTTTTTGCCGAGAGCTTGTCTATCAGCGCTAACGGAAACCATCCGGCAACATCTCGAGGTCGAAATTACGGTCGGTCTCTTCGCAATCAAACCGTCCAATCAAACACTGTAAGTGGTTGCGATTCCGTGCTGGCGGAGTTCTCGGACCCGGACAGGTTTCACTTCCCCTGTCGTCGGCGGTCCGAAAGCCATCCACTTTGACGGTTTGTCGGCAATCCGGAGATGTGTTTTCTTCCGGATAACCGGCAACCCTCCGTAATCCGGTTAGGTTAAGGTAAGGTTGGCCGACAATCCATGAGTTATCTCGCATTCCTTTAGTCGCGTTTTGGGAATTTGCGATCCGCTCCTATACTGCCCACGAACTCATGGCTGCTGAGCCCGTCGCTTCATCGATTCCGCCGGTTCACAAACGCGTCGTAAGCATCCAGCGCCAAGAACATCACAGTTCTTGTCAATTTGCCGACGGAACGAAGTTCCTCTTGCCGCGCATTCTCTCCCCCTACGTCACCATCGGAGACGAGATCGCATTTCCGATTCCATCAGCTGACGCAGCCGGAGCGGAAATCTACATCACGAAGAACTGCTCCTCGGGGAAAATCGTTTTCTCTATCAGGCGCCAATCGGATACGTCAGCCGTCCCAAGCGGGACAAACGAAACCAGTACTTCGTTTCTGCCGAGGTTCAACGCGGAAGCCTCGGCATCGGCTCGATTTTCCTGCCTTGCGAGGTCCTCCGCGAGTACTTCTATCGCCTGCCGCGTACGGCCGACAGCGTCGATCATCCCACTCTGTACGAGGTCTTGCGTATCCCGGCCAGCGCTTCGCCCTCCGAGCTTCGCGTGGCTTTCAAGCTGCGTGATCTGGAGCTAAGAACGGAGGGCGTGGGGCACAGAGAGCGAGTGACGCTGGAGCGGGCCTTCAACATCGTTGGCCAGCCGGCACTGCGCGCTTGCTATGACGCGCTGCTAGTCGATCCCGAAGCCCCTGCCGTATTTCCTTATGGTGGATTTGGCGCTCTCATCGCTGCCGGCGAACCTTCCCGTGATGGAGAGACGTTCTTTGCTCGCCGCATCCTCGCGTTTTCACCGGAGCTACGGCGACGGCGGTTCCATGTGCCGCTGCATAGATGTGATTTCTACGATGACCGGGCACTGTGCCGCGACATGCGCCGCAAGCTGGAGTTGTGGCTCGACCAAGCCGCCCTGCATACAATCTGGGACCGCACCTGGAATCAGTGGAAGCATCTATTGGGAACCAAAATCGCGGTCGAGGGCACGTTCGTACAGCGCGGCAAGTACCGCAAGCGTCAGGAGCAGTGGGATCTCGTCACCTGGGAAACTGCATTGCCGAGCCGGTTGGAGGTCAAACTGCCGCCCGATTTCCATCTGCAAATCGAATCTGCCAAAACTACTTATCATCGCTTCGGCCAGTACTCGCGGGCTCTGGATCAAATCCGACTGTGCTTGGAGCACAGGGCGGTCGAGCGGGAGGAGCCGCAGCGAATGTGTTCCGAAATGCGTATTCCGGGTGACTTTGATGTCGCCCGGATCAGCTGGCGTCCTGATTATGACCCGTTCTTCTATCGCCAGCTCGCACGCCGGGCACGCAGGATCTATCTATTTCGGGATGAATACATCTTCGAGGTTGAGAAAGCCGTGGTCGTCGAAACCCCACAGCTCGGCCACGCGACTTACGTCTTCGCCAAACCCGAGATTATGGACAGTTTTCTTGCTCTGTACACCAAGATCACGAAGGACGACATCCGGCGAAACCGCAATAATGCAGACGAGCGGTTGGGCTTTCTGGGGCGCGTGATTCACGGCACCAACCCAAGAGTGTGGCTCAAGGAAGTCAGGCAACGTATCGGGGAGGGAATTGATTTTGCAGCGGCCGTGGCGGAGTGAATCACGGACCTATGCGCGCACACTTTTGTGGCGTTCGATTTGACGGCGGTTTCGTGTGTACTTGCTACTTTTGTCCAGTCAAAGTGTGATTGGTGAAATAAATCTACTGACGACCGTGATTCCAGGGTAAGGCCGCGCCATCGCAACTGGAGTACCACAGCTTTGCGGTGCGAAGGGTTTTAGCAAGAAGTTCCTGCCAGATCTGCCAAACCTCAATCAAGTCCAAGCGGACGCCCACCGTGCTTGGACGGAACTCCCGTGATCAGCCCGTTTGACTGCCACTCGATTTGAAGTTAACAAGAGCGCTGGAGAAGCCGTCCCATGCGCCTGTCCGCGTTGATCAAAGCTTAAGCGTACATGGGCTTCGCGGACATGCCGGAGACCACGATCGGAACCCGGCACGACGCATGGAGAATGCACGAGTTTACGAGGAATCTATGTCAACCCAGCTTAGTCCGATTACCCCAGCCAGGCCGTCAAGCCTTGAACCTTACGTTGACAGCAAACAAGCGGCCGCATTTCTGGCTTTTGACTGGAAGCAAGTGCAAAAGCTGGCTCGAGAGGGCAAAATTCCAGCACACCCTCCGGTAAACTGCCGGTAATATGAAAAATCAGAAGTGGAACTAAAGTCTTTAGAATATGGTGGCCAGGGACGGAGTTGAACCGCCGACGCCAGCCTTTTCAGGGCTGCGCTCTACCAGCTGAGCTACCTGGCCACGACGCGCGAGTGCGCAAAGAAACGATGCTGCGGCAGTTGAATTATAACAACGCAGCAGCAGTTGCGCCAAACGCGAGTAGTGAACAGACAAGTCCTGTAGCCGCTCGTGCGAAAACCTGCAAGCCGATGGTGCTCGCGGGCAGCATCGCTGGACGTGCTGCCGAGATCGTCACCGTCCGCGACAAACATTGCAGGCCAGGGGTTGTCGAAGAACCGGTTGCAATGCGCAGCCGGTGACTACAAATGCGCTGCCAGCGACTACATCAGATCGGGCGGCACGATGTCCCCGCGACGATTCTTCTGGAAACAGTCCGCGTCATCCTGCGAGCAAAGTGGATAGAGCTTGCCCCACCCGGTAGCATAACCAATCTGCGACTGGCTAACACCCCGTTGAACCAGAGACGACTTGATAAATTGGGCGCGCCGGTAAGACAGCACGAGGTTATAAAAGACGTCGCCGCGAGCGTCTGCGTAGCCTTGGATCCAAAAATGAGCGGCCGGGTGCTGCTTTAGCCAATCCGCATCGGAGTTCAACACCGACGGATCCACAATTCGGTTGTAGATGTTGAAGGGGAAGTAGACTTCCTTTACATTCTGCGTGAACTCTTGCGCTTGCGGGGAAGCCCCAGCGGCGGGCATTTGCGCCACGAGTTCTTTAGCCGGCATAAAGAAGGCTACCGCGAGCAGAACCGTTGCGAGCGAATTCCACGGACACCTCAGAGTCAGAACCTTTCCCATGACTTCCTCCATCCCTAAATTATTTTGCAGGTGGGCGAAAAATGCTAACGCATTAGCCCGTTTCGTTCGACCAAACCGCAATACTTCAGTCGTGCGTGCATTCCGACAGCGCCAACCGGTTTTCCCTGCGAGCATAGATACCAAAGATTACAGGAAGATGAATCTCATTGCCGGGATATGAGTCGTTAGGGCGCTCCGGAGTGAGCGGAAATCAGGGCGCTGCTGCCTTTCCCGTCCTCCGCATTTGGGCATGGGGGGGTTATTCGTGGAACATTCATCAGGTTTTCACAAGTTTGTAACTTCTCCAACTTACGATTCGCTGGAACCTACATCGACAAATTCTGAGTTTGCGTCGACGATCCAAGGTTTGCGAATTGGTTGTAATTCATCTGCCCCACTTAGTTTTCAGGAGAGAAAATGAAACGACCACTAGCTTTAGCGCTCTCGGTTCTGATCGCGACGAGCGTTGTCGCACAAACAGAGTCCGCAAGCCCGAAACCGAAGTCTGGCCGCCACAGTAGTGCGGCTCCGGTTTCGAAAACGCTTGAGGACATGAAAGACGCCATCTCTGCGCAGCAGCAGCAGATCCAGCAGTTACAGCAGCAAATCCAAAGCCGAGACCAGGCGATTCAGCAACTGCAGCAGCAGGTAACCCAGGCGCAATCGACAGCAACACAGGCGCAACAGGCCGCCACCGCCGCCGCTAACTCGCAGAGCACGGGGAGTGCCGACCAAATTGGTGCACTGCAACACGACGTCGCCGACCTGAAGACGGTTTCTGGCAACACCGTGAACGAACTGCAGGAGACGCAGAAGCAGGTTAACGGCCTCGAAAGTCCGTTGGCCATTCACTATAAAGGAGTCACCATTACACCGGGTGGATTCCTGGCGGCAGAAACCGTGTGGCGTCAGCGCGCCGAGGGAGCCGATATCAACACGAACCTCAACGGGATTCCGTACTCCGGTGCTTCCCAGGCTCACATGTCTGAGTTCTATGGATCCGGCCGTCAGTCGCGAATCTCAATGCTGGTTCAGGGCAAACTGGACTCGATGAGCATGACTGGTTACGTGGAAACGGACTTCTTGGGCGCCGGTGCCACATCCAACAATAACGAGAGCAACTCTTATGTTCTTCGCCAGCGGCAGGCGTGGGGACAGGCCGCACTAAGTAACGGCTGGAGCTTCACCGGCGGACAGATGTGGAGCTTGGTGACTGAAACCAAAATAGGTGAAGATAACCGAACCGAAGCGGTCCCCTTGACGATTGACCCGCAATATACGGTGGGCTTCAGTTGGGCACGGCAGTACGCGTTCCGTGTCACCAAGAACCTTAACAACAAGGTGTGGTTCGGGCTGTCCGTGGAGAATGCTCAGGCGACGCTCACGACCCATGGCAACGCGACCAATTCCTTCCTGCTGGGGTCGCAGGGCAATGCGGGCGGTCTGTATAACGCCGCTATTAATGGCTGTTCTACGACGCTGAATGCGTCGGGGGCACCGGTAACGACCTGCAGCAATATTGCGAACTACTCCTTCAATCCGTCCCCAGACCTCATCGCAAAACTGGCCTTCCAGCCGGGATTTGGTCACTATGAAGTCTTCGGCGTGCTCACCCAGTTTCGCGATCGCGTCTTCCCAGATGCGGGATTGGCCACGCCCTCTGCTGTCGGTGCCTACAATAACTCGACGTGGGCCGGTGGTGGCGGCGCAAATGCGCGCTGGTCACTCATGCAGAAGCACATTGACATCGGTCTTCATGGCTTGGGAGGCAAAGGACTGGGGCGGTACGGAACCGCTGGCCTGTCAGATGTAACGATTCGTCCCAACGGCACCGTGGCTCCCATCCGAAGCTACCAGGGTCTACTCACGCTGGAGTATCACTCCCCGAAGTGGGATTGGTACGGCAATGGCGGTATTGAATATGACGGCCGCACCGCCTTCTTGAACTCGAAGGGCGCTCCTGTCGGATACGGCGCGCAGGGCTTTAACAACACCGGTTGTGACCTTGAAACGCTGCCCAGCTCGGGTTTGACCGCGGGCTTCAATCCCGGCAGCCTGGCCAATTGTAACGGCGATACCAAGGACATCGTCGAAGGCACACTTGGCTTCTGGTACAAGCCCTACAACGGACCGAAGGGCCGCCTGCAATTTGGTCTGCAGTACTCCTATCTGACCAAGACTGCGTGGGCCGGCACAGGCACGAAGCCACCCTTCCTGCCGGGCGCCAACCCGTCAGCTATCGACAACATGTTCTTCACTTCCTTCCGCTATTACCTGCCGTAAGCAACCAGTCGGNNGCACTCGACATTCTTTTGCCAACCTTACAACGATTCAGTCTGGCTTTCGTCCAGCGCTTGCCGTGGGCGGCCTGGTGGGCGCTACACCCTGACGATCATGACTTCCGTGGATTTCACCAATGCGGCGGCCTTGTCGCCGCGCTTGAGGCGCATCTCGCGTGCGGCGTCGGCGGTGATGATGGAAGTGATGTGTTGTCCCCCGATGGAGAGCTTCACTTGTGCCAGCAGTCCTTCGATGCGGACCTCGACGATGCGTCCGACCAGTTGGTTACGCCCACTGATGTTGCGAAAATTCGCGCGGTTCTCGGCAGGTTGCTTGCCCAGTGACTTGAAGAGATAGCGATCAATTTCACTTTGCGGAATGCGATGATGTCCGCCCGCAGTTTTTACCGTGCGCAGTTTGCCCTTGTAGATCCACTGCTTGAGACTGGCGTAACTGACGCCCAGAACGGCGGCGGCATCGCGCGGCCGCAACAGCTCTTCGGATTTGGGGCTCATGATTGCATTCTAGTGCAGTTTCAGAGTGGTTGTAGCTTGGGAGTGAGTTCCCGCGACTTAGCTGTGCGGCCAGTGCCGTCAGGCAAAGCACAATAAAACATCGTCTGCTTGTGCGCGATTGTGCCTGAGGGTTCAGGCGTCGACCATGGGAACGGCAGCGGCGGATACGGGCGCTGTCCCGCGGTTACTTGTGCTAAGGGCTGTTATCGCCAGCAATGTTTAAGGCATAGGCTCGCCATTCCGAACAAAATCACAGGCGCTCTTAGCAGTGAAATCAGCTTTGCGTTGACCTGTTAGTGAATGTGAGTAGTGGGGGGTGCGGATCGTCGGTACGGGATACGGTGAATCTTTTCTCGTCAGAGCCGAGACCACGGCTGAGTTCGAGAAACAGCCACCAAGTGCGTCTGGAGTTTAGCGCCCTCTGATCGTGCGAGGCATTTAGCGTCACAAGCGTAAGCTCGCTGCACAAGGGTTCGGTTTTGAACGCTTGCAAAAGCTGTGCCTCAAAACTCCTGATTTCCGCGCTCGGATCGATTGTGCATGCGGGGACTCCCTCTACTGCCCTAGACTGACAATCAGCAATCGCCTGATTCACGCTCCATTGCTCGTTGAGAACGACGATGGCGTTTTTTCGCTGCTTACATCCGAACAGACCAATGACGAATACCAGCAGGATCGAGCCAAGTATTCTAAGTCGCATGTTTCCATTGTAGTGCCGGGGTTCACAGACATTACTGGCGTAATATCGTCATATCACAAGTGATCCCCGCCGAGGTTCCCACCTTTGAGGCGTGTGCGAGAACACGCGCTGGAACCCAGAATGCTAGTGCGTTCAGAGCCCCCCAGCCGTCTAGTTTTTTTGCAGCGCATCCAGCACCAGTTTCGCCGCAGCCAGATCTTCCACCGCCAGCCCCAGCGATTTGAATACCGTGATTTCAGTTTCTGGCTTGGGCTTGGCGCCGGCAAGCAATTCGCCCAGTTCCGCGTAGATATTTGCTCCCGCCAGCAAAGCATCGCCTGATTCCAGCAACACAGCCTCGCGCGAGTCGACGATCAATGCGCCGCGCATGGCATCGTCATCGAGTTCGCGATGCGTCGGCCCGACTGCGCCCACAGCATTTACCGACACGCCCGGCTTCAACCACTTTCCGCGAAGCACTGGCTCGGGCGAGTTGGTCACGGTGACGACAACATCGGCGTCGCGCACCGCTTCTTCCGCTGACGTCGCTATGCCGCCAATCTCGTCAGCCAACAACTTTGCATGTTGAGGACTGCGGCTCCAAATGCGAATCTCCTCGAATCTTCGCACCAGCCCGAGCGCCCTGACGTGGGCGCGAGCCTGCACGCCACTGCCCAGGATCGCGAGTTTGCAAGCGTTGGGTGCCGAGAGCAGCCGGGTCGCCACCGCCGACACCGCGGCCGTGCGCAATTCCGTGATCAAGCGGCCATCCATGACGGCCAGCGGTTCTCCCGTCTCCGAGCGAAACAGAACGATGATGGCGAGATGGGTGGGCAGCCCGCGCGTCGCGTTGTTGGGATAGAGATTGACCAGCTTGGTCCCCATGATGTCACCATAGACCGCCGGCATGAGTCCCATGAACGCGCTGTACTGGGAAACGGAAATTACGCTGCGAACCGGATGCAGCACTCTGCCAGCGGAAAAATCTATGAGTGCGCGCTCCATGGCGGGGATGAGCGCTTCTAAGTGCAACACTCGTTGAACTTCGGCTTCGTCGAAAAAGGGAACAGCGGTCTGCGAATGGGGAAGCTGATTCATGATAGCGGCCCGGTCTTCAAGATTCACTCGTCTGACCACTCTAAGCAGGTTGGCGGCATGCGTCGAGAAGATTCTGCCGCGGAATCGGTCGTTCGCTTGCAGTAACCGGTTCAGGCGCAATTGGCGCTTGCAATCGCGTGCTGGGCCAGGATTCCGTTACCTGTCGCCTATACTGCCGGAAAACGGATAGTGAACGCCAATTGCGTGCGGAGATAAAGAATCTTGTGATAATGATTATCATCTGATAAGTATGCGCCGGGAGACTTACAACGAGTTTCGCCGGTTGTGCCAAGAGCACAGCCTGGCGGCGACACACCAGAGGCAAAAAATCTACGAGGCGCTGGTGTCACGACCTGGGCATTATTCGCCGGAGGAGATCTACGAGCAGGTAAAACAAGACTTGCCGTCGATCTCACTCGCGACGGTTTACAAGAACCTCAAGACTTTCGTGCACGCTGGCATGCTGCGCGAAGTCAGTCCTCATCATGGCTCGTGGCGCATTGACGCCAATCACCATCCCCATCACCACCTGGTTTGCACGCGTTGCCGGTCCATTACCGACCTGGATTTCGATTCGCTGGGTCCCGTGAAACTGCGTGGCAAACTTCCTTCAGGTTTCAGGCTGGAAAAGTTTACTATTGAGGTGCAGGGCATCTGCAAGGCCTGCACGGCAGCAGAGACAAAGCAGCATTAATTTACATTCCAACGGAGAGTGATACGAAATGTTAAGCGTAGGAGAGCAGTTCCCCGATTTCAGCCTTACTGCAACCGTCAGCACCAACAAAGACACCGCCTTCAAAAGCATTACCAATCAGGACTACAAGGGCAAGTGGAAGGTGTTCTTCTTCTGGCCGAAGGATTTCACGTTTGTCTGCCCCACCGAGATTGCCGCATTCGGAAAACTGAACAAGGAATTCCAGGATCGCGATACGCAAATTCTGGGTGGCAGCATCGATTCCGAGTTTGTCCACCTGGCGTGGCGCAACAATCACCCTGATCTAAAGGACCTGCCGTTCCCCATGCTTGCGGACATCAAGCGCGATCTGTCGTCCACACTCGGCATTCTCGATGAGAAGGAAGGCGTGGCGCAGCGTGCGACTTTTATCGTCGATCCGCAGAACGTTATCCGTTTCGTTTATGTGACGGACCTCTCGGTCGGCC
>PLQW01000075.1:0-7241 GCA_003160215.1 Acidobacteriaceae bacterium | reverse complement strand
CACTTCCTTCCGTGGTTAGCTCGAAAGCGAAACAATATGAATCTCGATGCGTTGATCGAAGCCATTCCCTCGTACGCCAAGGACCTGAAACTCAACTTTTCCAGCGTGGTGCGCCAACAGACTGACTTGAACGAGCAGCAGGCATGGGGAACCGTGGTTGCCTCGGCCATCACCTCGCGCAACCAGCCATTGATAACGGCTGCCCTGGACGAAGCCGCAACCCACCTTACCCCGGAGGCGCTTGATGCGGCCAAGGGGGCGGCGGCCATTATGGGCATGAATAATATCTTTTACCGCTTTCTGCACCTTTCTTCGAACGAGAAGTACCGCACCATGCGGGCGGGTTTGCGCATGAACGTGATGCGCACGCACGGCATCGATCCACTCGATTTCGAGTTGTGGTCAACCGCGGTCTCCGCGATCAACGGTTGCGGCGCATGCGTGGACTCACACGAGAAGGTGCTGCGGGACAAAGGTGTGACCGAGGAGCAGGTTCTAGCCGCGGTGCGGATCGCGTCCGTGATCCACGCAATTGCAGTTGTGCTCGATGCGGAAAGGGTCACAGACCACCAGCCCGCGGCGGTGTGAAGCTCGTCAGGAATCTCGCGATTGGCGCCGCATTAAACGGCGGCCTGTCGTGTTAGCAACGAAGGTACAGGGCACTCTGGTGCCCTACGCCAGCGCCGGCACCGAGCCCCCGCCAGTCTGCCGCCGCATTGTCGGAAGCGTGGGGGAGTCTCTATCGGATCGAAGTCAACTGCACTAGCCTCTACCCCTCATCACGGGCGTTATGCAAGGCGGCGGGACCTTCCGGGCAACCTGACCCCGTCTGTAGCGACCTCCAACAACCCAGCCAAGCTGTGACGATTGTGCTCGAAAAAGGCTGCTGCGCCGGGGGACGACCCTCACATGTCACAAGCGATTGTGATCTATGTACTTGTTGGGTGTGCGGTAGGAGTGTTCCGCTGGACTGTATCTGGAGTAAAACCTTGACTGCCACAAACATCCCAGAGAGCGCGGAGCCGCTAAACATGAGCGCGCTCCGCAGTTTGACAGATCACCTCGTTAGGTGACGGCCGACACTCACGCAAGTGCGGACGGGGAATACGGCGGCAGGAACAGGTTTTCCACCCGGAGGCGCGGTTGCCCGTGCAATCCGGCCGTATGACGCGGGGATACGATTGAAGTACAGGGGGTCGTCGTGCTTACACCATATGGCTTGGACATCATAGAAAGCTGCCTGGCTTGCAAGATGCGGGCCGAGCGCATATTTTGCGATCTTCCGCCTGCTGCCTTGCAGTCATTTGAAAACGTCAAATATGCTACTTCCTACCCGAAGGGCGCTGTTCTGTTCGTCGAGGGCCAGACGCCGCGGGGCATTTTTGTGCTGTGCAAAGGCCGCGTCAAGCTCTCCATCTGCTCAACCGACGGCAAGACGCTGATCTTGAAGATTGCCGAACCGGGAGAAGTCCTGGGCCTCAGCGCCACGGTGAGCGGAAAGCCCTACGAGCTGACCGCCGAGACCGTCGATCCTTGCCAGGTGAACTTCGTCAAGCGCGAAGACTTCCTGCGTTTTCTCAAGGAACACAGCGATGCCTGTCTGCGGGTAGCCGAGCAATTGAGCGAAAAGTACAACACCGCGTGCCGCGAGATCCGCTCCCTCGGTCTTTCGCACTCCGCCGGAGAGAAATTGGCGAAGCTGCTGTTGGAGTGGAGTGCCAAGAACGGCGAAGCCGCGAAAACTGAGCCGCGCCTGAAGCTGGCCCTGACCCACGAGGAGATCGCGCAGATGATCGGCACCTCCCGCGAGACCGTAACGCGTTTGTTTGCCGATTTGAAACGGCGCCAGATTGTACAGGCAAAAGGTTCGACTCTGCTCATCCGCAACAAGGCGGCCCTGAAGGCACTGGCGATTACGCCTTGAGCTAAAGGCTTGTGATTACAGGCCGATTGCGGCATCCGCACCGGCACGTCCCGACGTGGATTGATTGCTCTTAACGGCTGTTCCAGATGGCGCTCCGGAGGGAAATCCGTATGCCCGGTGTGAACAACGTCACGGAAAACGGTGACTGCTATCACTGCATTGCAACGGTGCGGAGACGTATTACCTCGATTATGGAGAGCATGATTCAGTCGAGTTGCCTGACCTGCGATTTCCGTCCCGACCGGCTCTTTTGCGACATGCCCGCGGAGTCGTTGAAATCTTTCGACGAGATCAAATCGCTCACCTCTTACCCTAGGAGCACGGTCCTGTTCGCCGAGGGGCGGCCGGTCCGCGGCATTTACATTTTGTGCGATGGACGGGCCAAGCTGTCCATTTGCTCCGATACTGGAAAACGGCTGACCTTGCGGATCGCGGGCCCTGGAGAAGTGCTGGGAATGGGAGCTGCCCTGTCGAATACCCCTTACGAGATCACGGCAGAATTGCTGGACAACTCGCAAGTTGTTTTCGTTCGCAGAAAAGACTTGATGAAATTTTTGCGGGAACATCGCCATGTCTGCATGGAAGTCGTGCGTATGTTGAGTCAGGACCTGCACGGCGCCTACGAGCGAGTTCGCACCATCGGCATGATACGCACCCGCCGGCCGCGTATGATATTCCGCTCCCATGCTTTGCTCGTTTGAGGCGGGAGTTGGTTCCGGCCGCCCGCGGTGCCTCGCGGGCTTTTTTCATATAAGCGGGAGTTAGACCGAGTCGAGGAGCACGGCGAAGGCGGGAACGGTCTTTCGCGAGAGTTCGACCGAACGTTCGAAGTTTGAGATTGAAGCGGCAACTCCGGTGCCCCATATGGCCTCTGCCGTCACCCCGTATTTGCGCGAATCCCGGCCCCGAAGGCCCATGAACATTGGGTCATTCTTCGCGCCCGGATGGCCCCCTCGCCGGTGACGGCGCTCACCTCTTGCGGTGAGAAGCAGTAAAGGGTGTGACCTCAATCACACCCGCGCGTGAGTCCACTCACTGCCCCTCCGCGTCCTTATCGGCGATGTTTATAGATGACACGGCACAGTTGCCGGGTCAGGCGAAAGCGAGGGTTTCGGTGAAGCGTTGCCGTCTGGTTCTCTTAGTTGCCTTGCTGCTGTGCACCGGTGCGGTGGCCAAGACCACTCCCAAGATGAGCAACGAGGACTGTCTGGCTTGCCATAACGATTCCACTCTCATCAAAGAGGAGAACGGCAAACAAGTCAGCTTGCATGTGGACGACGCGAAATTCAAGGCCTCAATCCACAGTGTTTTCGGGTGTACCGATTGTCACAAAGACATCAAGGCGTTCCCCCACGATCCCACGCCAGCCAAGCCGGTATGCGCCACCTGCCATGCCGGCGAGCAAACCGCTTATGATCACGGCGTTCATGCCAAGGCGGCTGTGGCAGGCAACACCAATGTGGCGAAATGCCAGGACTGCCATGGCAGCGTCCACGAAATTCTGCCGGCGAGCGATCCCAAGTCAAAAGTAGCGCGGGGCAACATTCCGCAAACCTGCGGCGCCTGTCACGGACAGAAATTCGTCATGGCATCGAGCGGTATAAGCTCCGCTCCCTTCAACTCGTACCAGCAAAGTGTTCACGGCAAAGCCGTGGCTGCCGGTTCCGACAAGGCTGCGGTGTGCACGGATTGTCACGGTCAGCACGATATCCTGGCCGCCACCAATCCCAAGTCGCCGATTAGCAAATTCAACGTTCCCACAACCTGCGCCAAGTGCCACGACAACATCAAGCAGGAATACGTACAAAGCATCCACGGCCAGGCGATCGCGCGCGGCAACTGGCAGGCGCCAGTGTGCACCGACTGCCACGGCATTCACACTATCAAAGCCCCCACCGATCCCAGTTCCTCGGTGGCGTCGGCGAATGTGGGCAACAACTGCGCCCAGTGCCATGGCAGTGTGCGTCTCTCCAATGAGTTTGGCATGCCTTCGGGTCAGGTCAATACCTACCTGTCCAGCTATCACGGCATGGCCTCGAAGATGGGTTCAACGACGGTGGCGAATTGCGCCAGTTGTCACGGTGTACATAACATTCTGCCTTCCCGTGATCCGCGCTCCACCATCAATCATGCCAACCTGGCGAAGACCTGCGGGCAATGTCATCCTGGGGCCAACGAGAAATTCATCAGCTTCAAGGTGCATTCTGACGGCGTGGCAAAAGCCGACTTCAGTAGCAAGGTGATTGGCTATATCAGTAAGTTCTATATCTGGATGATCATCGGTGTCATCGGCGGCATGGTGCTGCATAACCTGATCGTGTTCCGCAAGAAGCTCATCTTGCACCGCATCGGACAGCCCCGCATTTTGTTCCGCATGACGCGGGGACAGCGGGTGCAGCATATTGTCCTGCTCTGCAGCTTCTTCACCCTGGTGCTGACAGGCTTTGCCTTGCGCTATCCGTCATCGTGGCTGGGTACGTTGTTCGTCAACGAAGCGGTGCGAAGCATCGTCCATCGAGTAGCGGGAGTGGTGCTGATCGCCGTCAGCTTGTTCCATCTGTGGTATGTGGTCAAGAACCCGGACGGCCGCCGCATGATCCAAGACATGCTGCCCGACTGGAAGGATGTCACCGACGCACGTGACGCATTCCGCTACTACCTGGGCTATAGCGACCAGCGTCCGTTGTTCCGCCGCTTCACCTATGCCGAAAAGGCCGAGTACTGGGCGTTAGTGTGGGGAATGTTCGTGATGGGCAGCACCGGATTGATGGTGTGGTTTAAGGTCGGGGTGGGCGAACGGGTGCCGGGGTGGTGGATCGACGTCGCATTGACCATCCATTGGTACGAAGCCGTGCTAGCCACCTTGGCCATTATCGTATGGCATTTGTACGGAGTGATGTTCGATCCCGATGCTTATCCCATGAATTGGGCCTGGTATGACGGTAAGATGTCAGTCGAGTCCTATGAGCATGAACATCCTCTCGATCTGCTTGCGATTGAGAAGGCCAAAGGCTCGGAGGAAGAAGAAGCAGCAGAGACAGCCGAGGCGGCCATGAAAGAGCAAGACGAGACCGTCGCAAGTAAGAATTAGGCAGCGGAGCGGAAAAGGCCTTGCAGCGTTGGGGTGAGATAAACGTCACGTTCGGCTTTTTCGATTGCGATACGACTTTATTGCGGTAAGTTCTGCAACACTGAATGTGCGTGATTTGCACTGGGGTGAGGCGAAGAAGGGACAATTAAATAAATGACTGAGGACACGCAGAGGGACCCTCTACGCGATCATCCGCCCGTTTCGCAAAATCTCATTAGAAATCCCATCAGCTTGATCGGTCTGGCGCTGGCCGCCGTCGCCTTCGCCAACATCGTTCTGCTCGCTCTCATTGACGTCCTCGCCAGCCAGCCCTCTCCCTACATCGGCATTCTCGCCTACATGGTGGCGCCGGGATTCCTGGTTCTGGGACTCATTCTGGTTCCCATTGGATTGGTGATCGAGCGGCGTCGCCGGCTTCGCGATGTAGGTGCGCCGCTCCATTTCCCGAAACTTGATCTCAATAATCCCGCGCAACGCAGCACGTTCGCCTTTTTGCTCAGCTTCGTGGTGATCTTCGCGCTGGTGAGTTCAGTCGGCAGCTACAAGGCCTACGAATTCACCGATTCGGTGGATTTCTGTGGACAGTTGTGCCATACCGTTATGCATCCCGAGTTCACCGCATACCAGGCTTCGCCTCACGCGCGCGTGGCTTGCGTCGAATGCCACGTCGGATCGGGCGCGAGCTGGTACGTGAAGTCCAAGCTATCGGGCATGCGGCAGGTTTACTACACCGCTTTGGGCACCTATCCTCGTCCCATCCCCACCCCAGTGCATAATCTTCGCCCCGCGCAGCAAACCTGCGAGCAGTGCCACTGGCCGAGGAAATTCTGGGGCGCCCAGCTCAAGACCTTCACCCATTACGGCGACGATGAGCAGAACACGCCGCGCGTGCTCCGCATGCTGATGAAGGTCGGTGGCGGCGATCCCAAACTCGGGCAGGCCGGTGAAGGCATCCACTGGCACATGAACATCGCCAACAAGGTCACCTACTTTGCCAGCGACGAACAGCGGCAGGTGATTCCCTGGGTGCGCATAGAAGACAAGACCGGCAGGGTGACCGAGTACATGGTGAAGGACGGCGCCCCCACCCAGGCGCAGATTGACAAGGCCGATAAGCGCCGCATGGACTGCATCGACTGCCACAACCGCCCGTCGCACATCTACGTGCCACCCGATGCTTCCGTGGATCAGGCGATTACCGGGCGCTCCCTTGATGTCACCCTGCCGTTTATCAAGCAGCAGGGCGTTGCGGTGCTGACGGCCGACTACAAAACCTCTGACGAGGCGCAAAACGCGATTGCCAACAACATTACGAAGTTTTACCAGGACAAGTATCCGCAAATCGCATCGGCCAAGGCGGACAGCATCAAGGGTGCCGTGGTCGAACTGCAGCGCATCTACAGCACCACGTTCTTTCCCTACATGAAGGTGAACTGGAAGACCCATCCCAATAACATCGGCCACATGTACTATCAGGGCTGTTTCCGCTGCCACGATGGCAACCACGTGAGCAAGGACGGTAAGGTCATCAGCAAAGACTGCAACTCCTGCCACACGGTGCTGGATCAGCAGGAAAGTGGCACGCAGATCGCCGCGTTGCCAGCCCAAATTTTCAAGCACCCGGTTGACCTCGGCGACTTGACCGCGGTGAACTGCTCCGATTGCCACAGCGGAGGCGTCGGGCCGTAAAAGCCGTAGAAGAAGAAGCTCGCGCTTTACCTCAGGTGCGCAGTTCGCGCTAGCGAATCGCATGGCCTTCTTTGACCAGGAAGAGGGTAGTGGGTCAGTTTCCGAGTAGCCCGTCAGTCGGGAAGAATCCGCCGGCAAGCCTAAAGCCGATCAGTGGGGTTGACGCCATAGGAATCCAAGACATCGCGCAGAGTCACCATACCTTCCAACTTGTGCACGTCAGCACGGCTCACTACCGGCAGGACTTCGATCTGGTTTGCGCCCATCCGTTCGAGCGCCAAATCAAGCCCCTGGTCAGGGTGGACGTGTGGAAAAACACCCGCATCCATGAGCTCACCCAGCTTCTTGGCAACACCTTCCGCCCGCTCTCGTTCGAGCGTCGAGAGGTTGACAAGGCCAACTACACCTCGTCGATCGGTCACCAGCCACGTTCGCAATTTACTTGAACGGACCCGTTCTAGAGCTTCTTCAACAGTGATCTCGCTTGGCAACAACTCGGTAGCAATGTGCATGATTCGAGTTACCTGGCGCTGACCA
>PLQW01000242.1 GCA_003160215.1 Acidobacteriaceae bacterium | reverse complement strand
CAAACCAACTTGCCAAAAGCACGGAGTGCCTGGTACCGCAACATGGCCTACAACTTCATGCTGGTCATGACCAATACAGGCATGCGGACGAAGGAGGCCGCCAATCTCCGCTGGCGCGACATCGACCTCCGCACCGACAAGCAGGGCCGCCCGTTCGTCTGTATCAATGTGCGCGGCAAGGGAAAATTCCGAGAGCTGGTCGCCGCGCACAACGTGGCTTCCTACCTTGAACGAATCAAAGCAATTAGCAAGGCAATCAAGCCTGATGATTTCGTATTCACCACCCGTGAGGGTAAAGCCGCTTCGAGTCTCTATGGTAAGTTGATCGAAACCCTTCTCACAGCGTCCAGCCTGCTCTACAGTTCATCCGGCAGCAGAAGAAGCAGCTATTGTTTCCGCCACACCTATGCAACCTTCCGTCTGACGGAAGGCGTTGACATTTATTTCCTGGCAAAACAGATGGGAACATCTGTCAAGATGATCGAGGACTATTACGGCCACATCACGCCTGCCAAGAATGCCGAGCGTATTCTGCAGGGAATACCGGGATGGGAACCGATAGGGGATGGCTCCGGCTAAACAGCCGACAGCGTGAACGCTGGCGCAGCCGGAAGCAAACCCGCGAAACCTCGAAAGAAGAAGTGAGCATAAACATGCCAGACTGCCGCTCAATCGTCGAGCTCGACGACTCGGCATCTACGGCTGGCAGATTCGGAAGCGGATACCGCTGAAGCGGAACAGGGCACCGTTCCACCGTCAACGCGCGACTCTCGCCTAGCAGGAGCCGCGCGGGCCGCGCCTCCTGCAGGTCTCTCCTGCGTCAGAGTGTTGTCCCAATCTTTATTGAGTCGGCCTGTTGACGACCGACGGGTTCTCTCTGCCATTCTTGCCGTCATCAGTGCTGGTCTTCTGCGCACTGCATTTGGCTTCTGACGAATAAAAGCGCGGTTGCCAACAGTATCGGTCATTCAATTTAAGCAGGGTATCTATGGATGTGGTTGCGCTAGACAGGAAGGCCGCTACGGCCACCAAAAACGTGACGGTTTTCACAACCCGTCCGGCATTCTTGAATGACTGAAATAGATCCTGAGTTACAACCTTTTTGTCGTCCAGATACAGGTTGTTATCTGGGCCAATGGAGAACCTGTCCATCGTCGTATCATTGAGAGGAACGTGTCCGGGTAGAAGTGTGTGTGCCATCTCTTTAGAGATTGCGAGGTTTGAGTTTCCTGATTTGTTCTAGGACTTCATCAAATCGCCTGTCCAACTGTTCGGCTGACGCTGACCCGTCCAACCGTTTGTTCACGTTGTTAAACTCTTTGTCAAGTTTCTCGCTGACTTCCTCAAGCTTAACATCGAGGTTGTCAAAGCGCGGCGTGACGCTGTTTCTGATGACCTTCTTAATTGCTTGCTCCCGATTTCTGTTCCAGTTGGCGACCTTATTTGGCGCATTTTGATACTCGACCAACATTTTATCGATGTCAACAAGAACTGCGTCAGACGGGGCATCCTCTCCAATTATGAGAAATGGAGTCCTGTCAGGATGCTGGACACTCTCCGCGACATCCGAACTCAAGGCTGCGAAGATGTGCTCCTGCACGATGTGCAACATCATCCCTCTGATTGCGTCAGGGAACTTTTCCCGCAACAAATCCAAGGACTTCCGCAGACGGGGTGGGGTCTCCACCTTCTCGGCGCGCTCAACAAACACGCTCTCGATGACCGCCGTAGTGTCCGGGTCCTTGCCGATATCCGGCAGGAGGTACCTGTCAGGGTCCATGCGCCACGCCACCGCCGTGGCGACATCCCAAACCATTCTGCCGCCTGCATCGAATCTGATATTCATATGTTCCGAATGCGAGGACAGGACGGTATCTCACTGTCCCGCAGCACCGATCCTACCACGTGTCGGTAACAAGCAGTCGCCGCGCAGCCACGCCTCTCACAGGCCTCTCCCGCGTTAGCGTATTGACGCAGCCTTATCTCTCTTGTCAGTTCTTCGGTGTCCGCTCTTCTTCTCAAGCCCGTGTTTACAAACCCCCAAGGCATCGTCTAAGCCCTGCCATGCGCGGGCGCTTCCCGCGTAAACAGGAAGCCTCGGTTCCCCCGCGAGCGGTCTCCCCCAATTTTCCTGTTGACGCCGCGCCCTGGCGCATAGCGACGGGGGCTCATCCCTTCGGGGATTTGTTCAAACACGAAAAAGGAGAAAGAGCGATGACAACACAAACGGAAACAACCAAGGAAAAACAGATACCGGCTTTCTACATCTTCTACACCGTCGAGAGCGACGGCAAGAAGGAGAACAAGCGCGTCGGCGTCGCCTTCGCCCACAAGAAGGGGATCGGTTACAGCTTCCTCATCAGCGGCAAACGCTACACGGCATTTCCGCCGAGGCAGAAAGCCACCGTGCAACCCGAACCGGGGAAGGGCGCGTAAGCGCACTTCCTCCTTCATCAGGAGGTCATCATGTCTTATGAAGTGCAGCATTACACATTGTTCTACGGATGGGTCAACACATGGTCATACGCCGAGGCCGATGGCGTCATGCAGCCGGAAACCTTCGCTACCGCTGCCGAAGCACAGGCAGCTCTCGACGAGTTCTTTGCAGACCTCGAAGAAGAAGTCGCGGCAGGCCAGATGGCCCCTCACGACCGCGACGAATTCCGCGTCTGGCCAGTAACCGGAATTGGCATTTCCGGACAGCTGGACGCTACGGGAGGTGCACCGTGAACGGCTTAACCGAACGCCACCGCTTCGAGTGGAACGGCATTCTGCTCGAAATCACTTACGAGCCGCAGTGGTTGCCGCCCGGCATCCTCGGCGAGGATCTCGCACACCTGCAGGTGTACAGCGTCGACCCGATAGATGCGCCGCTCCCGATCACCGAAAGCGGCTACCGCTCGCACTTCATCGCGGCGTCGGCAATCGCCGCCGGCGGCGGACCCGTCGCCTACGTCGACGTGTGGCTCACCGTCGAAAGCGATGCTCCTTCATGGCAAGCCCGCGAGCAGGCCACCCGGCAGCTTACCCTTCTATTTTAAGATTTACTATGGTTTGAGTGGCTGCAACTCTTTTGCGGCGAAGGGATGAGTCGCCTCAAGATCATCATTCGTGTGTAAGAAGGCTTCGCCAGAAAAAATCTTCGTAACTCCATCACGGGACCAGATACCATGTCTCGCATCAACAGTTGACGCGTCATCCTCTATACCCGCTATGCGACCCACGAGACCTGCGGTTTCATCGTGGCCGTAATAATTCGAGGTCACTATGTAGCGGTCTTTTTGCCCACTGACAGGCGTCGCCTTGAGCCATCTGCTCTCCGTATAGTCCAGCTTTCCTTCGAACTGCGATGCGCTATTATAAACTTCACTATAAATGGTGCCTCGCCCTGTTGCGCGTTCGAAGTAGTAAGCCAGCTTTTTTGAAAGGGGTACCATTTGTTTTATCTCCTCTGTTAATTAATATTTACGCAGGTTTCTTTCTATAAACACCTCCGTTGAAGCGACCGTTATCCAGAGCAGGATAACCACAGCCTCTATTATGAATAACTTTACGTGATTCTCCGTAACTATGCAAGAACAAAAGACTTACGTCAACTTCCCAACGCGATATTTAGTGCCCTATCCCTTTGAAATACCATATNNGGAGCGCGGGGCTCTAGAACCCCGGACAGCGAGGCCGTGGGGTCATCCTGTGTTTCGCCAGTTCCTGACGGATGTTGACCAGCGACACCATGGCGTTGTTCCATTCCGGCGACCCTTGCTTCGCATAGCTGAGCTCCAGCAATGCCACACCGAGTAAATCCTCCAGGTCGAATCTGCTACGGTGTGCCAGTTCTGCGTGTGTAAGTAATTGCATGTTTTTTCTCCTCTGCTTCGAGGCCCCGACAACCGAGGCCTTTCATGCTTGACGGGAGGGCGCGTCCTCAGGCGTGAGCCGCATCCGCAGGACCGCAACGAAGAGAAGGAGCCTTGCGCTTGCGGCTGCACACGCCAGGACGTGCGAAACCGGGATCTTCAAAAGGCCCGTGAGAGGGGAATCTGCAGAAGGGAGAAAACGAAAGACTCGAATCCATGCACATGAACTGCGCAACTGAGCAGCCCGGCTGGACAAAGGTTTACGCAGTGCCTGTATTAGGGAGTCTCATGCGAGCTTCGCGGAATAAAAGCAGTGGTATTGAAGCTGGATAAATATTTCAGGGAGCACTATAGTAGGCGCTGACCGGAGCCGGTTTAAGCCCTCGCCAAAATGCGCACACGACACGCGAATGCTATGAGGATGTGGCGGTGTCTATCGCTTGCTCTCACGCTGTGCCTTTGTGCTGCGGCGCAGACACCCTCCGCTTCGCCACCACTACCCGGCAATGCGCCCGCGTTTCTGAAGCAAATGCCGGAACCGGAACGCGTTACTGCTGACATTCGCGGCTCCGATGACCTTGACACCGCTGCACGCCAGGTGGCGGCGTTGAACCGCCTCGTCGATGTCGTCATCACCCTCTCAGGAACAGCCGATGCTCCCGGAGGGCCACGGCTGACAGCCGAGGAACAGCATCTCAATGGCCGCTATTCGGGAGCGGCCTCTTCTCTAACGGCTGCCGTTTATCAAAAGATTGATCCGGACAATAAGCAGCAATCCGACCAGGGCTCCAAGCGCAATAAATGGAACCGCTTGCGCAACCAATACTACAACGACGACGCATTCATAAGTTCACTGCTGCAACGCTACCTGACGGCGGATTTACAAGAGAAATATCTCGGGCATATGAGGCAGACGCGCCAGCATATTCAGGCGCTGAACCAAAAGACCCAGGCGGCACAGCGCAGTCAAAGCAATGCTCCAGCTCAGGACACCACAGCATCGGGATCTGCGTCATTTCTCGGCACGGTTGTGGGATGGGGCGTAATTATTGCCATACCGGTCTGGGGAATATGGTGGTGGGCCGGGAGAAAGAAGAGACGAGAAAGAAAGAGCTTGAAGCTATATAAAGCCAGCAACGCAATGGCGATGGAAAAACTGGGAAGCACAAGGGAGGAAAGAGAAGCCACTATAGATTCAATGTTTGACAAGCGAGACAGGACTTTAAGCGTTTACATACGCGACCTGAAAATCGACCCGTGCGAGTATCTTCGGCCGATATCTGGTATGTCGCCCAAGGAGCGTGAGGCACTACGCACCGCTTATCATTTATATAACTCGGGCATGCTGTCGGATTGGAGTTTTTATTTTGATCGCATGGGTATTATCTGTGGCGATGGAAAGGCTTTGCGTACTGCTGTGTCCAAGGGGGATATCGATTTGAGGAAGTACCCTCGGTCTGTGGAGACGGCGGTCAATTCCATTGTTGGTGAATTGACCAACTGCGTTCGAAAATACCCCGACCATCCGGCTTTGAGAAAACTGTCTGCGCGTCTTTTCGGCGACGGCGGAGACCTCGTGCCGGGCGCGCCTCTGAAATCCGGCGCGAAAAACGAGCCGCCGGTTGATGGATCTCTTATTCTTGGCCTCGACGAGAGGGCGGACGGCACATGGTGGTACTACGACGGTGAGGGTTCGCTCATCACCATTGCGCCTCCGGGGTCCGGCAAAACCCAGAGCCAGGTGTTTCCGAATTTGCTGATGTGGAAAGGCGCTGCCGTCGTCCTCGACGTGAAAGGCGAAATCTACCAGCAGACGAGCAAGTGGCGGCGGGAAAACGTCGGTCCCGTGTACAAGTTCAGCCCTTTAGACCCTGCGACGAGCCACGGTTACAATCCGCTGGCAGAGGTCCGTGCCGATCCCGATTATCTCTGGGAAGATGCCCGCTTTCTTGCTGACATGATGATCGTTCCGAGCGGCGCGAAGGACCCGTTCTGGGAAAACCGCGCCCGCGACGTACTGACTGCCGCGATTGCGCGCGTTTGCCTTGAGGAAGATGTCGCCAAACGATCCATGGGGGATGTTCTCGACGTTCTTCACGGCGTGGGCTGGGACGAATTCGTTGCCTACCTGGAGGCGCGCATCGATTTTCCGTCGATGACGCGCGCGGGCCATTCCCTCGCGAGCATGGAGCCGAAGACGCGGGACGGTGTGCTGCAATCGGCGCTGTCCAGCATGAGCGCCTGGGATGGCGAGCGCATCGCGCGCGCCACGCGGAAATCGGATTGGAGCCCGCTCGATCTTCGCGGCGGCAAGAATCCGACGATTTATATCTGTCTGAAACCGAACGAAGTGGACAGCTATATCTCCGTTCTGCGCGTTTTCATCGCGCAGCACATTCGCTCACTGACCTCGACGAAGGTTCCCGAGTACGGAGTCCATCCCATCCTTTTCATTCTGGATGAACTTCCGCGTCTGAGACATATGCCGCCGATCGAAGAGGCCCTGGAAATCGGTCGCCAGTACGGCCTCAAGCTCTGGTTGTTCGCTCAGAGCCTCGGGCAGCTCAAAGAGGCATACCACAACGCGGACGGGATGATCGGCGGCTGCGCCATCCGCATGTTCATGAACCCGAGCCTTCACGACAGAACCGCGCAGAAAATTTCCGACGACATCGGATTCCAGGAAAGCGTCATCGACGGCACCCGCGTCAAAATCATTGAACCCAACGTGCTTGCGGGTCCCGACTACAAGGATCTGGTGATCGTCATGGCCGCGAACGCCAGGGCGGCGCGGCTGAGAAAATACTTTGCCTACGCGGATGACGGATTGAAGGCGCGATTGGGGAGTATTTAGACAACTATTTGTCGTCATCGAGGGGAGGCAGGACCAGGATGAACTCACCCCGCTCCGGCACAACGGCGCGGTATCTTGTGACACCCGGAATTTTGATGCCGTATTCCTCAAATGCTTTTTGGGTGTTTGACCTCACGTACTCATGGAATGCGGGATCGCTACAACGTTCGAGGAGTGATCTAAGGCGGTCGTTTTGCCCCGCAATAAGGTCGTCTTTTTCGCTCATTCATTCTCTCCTCGATAAAAGGTGCCGATATGTCTTTTGATCTTTTGTCTCCACAGTTCCTGGAAGCAGTCACTGTAACGTTGGGGAGCCTTCAAGCTGTTTATTTTCACAGGGCATTTGAGAATAAGCAACTCGAAACCGAGCTCAAGGAATTGAAGCAATGGATCAAAGAAATTAGCGAAAAGCAAACGACGATAATAAACCAGAATCCTGAGACGAAAGAGCCTGTCCAGAAACAAGGGAAAGAGCCCAAGGAGTTCCCTCAAAAGGAAGAATTCCAGAAAGCCGATGCCCCTGAAAAGGCACCTCAGGCGAAGGAGCTGACCGTGGAGGAAAAGCTGACTTGGGAACGGATTGCCAAAGCCGAAGAATTGGGTCGCGCCAGGGAACTATACGATCTCCGCAAGGGTCAGGAGAAAGCGCTCGAAGGCATAATCAAAGGCGTAGAAAAAAAGGGGAATGACCCGGTTGAGTTGGAGGAGAAACGTCGCGCTTTCGAAGAGCAGTGCAAGCGCCAGCTGGAGGCCAAGATGCGCGAACAGCAGGAGCGCCTGGAGCGGCGTGAACTCGAATTCAAGAGCCCGCCGAAGGATCGGGAGCGGGGGTAGCTCTCAGGATTCGCTCGCTGGACTGTCCATCCCGAGCCGAAGCGCCGCACTGGCCTCCATCAGCTGCTCAAGGTTGAGATAAAGCCGGTACCAGATGTGCAGTACCTCGCTGGCCCGTTTGACCACCTTTTCAGCCTCTATGCCTCTGTCAAGACTGGCCGCGATGTTGTCCAGAAAAAGAGCAATCTCTATCACCTCGCGATCTTTGGGCAGGGTGATCGAGCGCACCAGTTCTATCTTGTCTAGGGTCCGCTCCAGGCTGTAGTGGAGGTTCCAGAGGATCGCGAAGGCGTTCAGGATGTCCAGCAGCTTGAACCTCTCCGGACAGTCATGGGGAAAATGCTTGTCGGCAATCAGCTTCGCATCTAGTCCCAGCCCGAGAAATTCATTGATGCTTTTGGCGTGCAATGGGTCGTATTTCATCAGTTCTTATAGACCACCACTAAAGCGCCGTACACGGTCTTGTTCGATGCCTAAACACCTCCGTTGAAGCGGCCTCAACCAAGCGAGGGAGCAGCCACTGGCAACAGGCGCACAGGGCGGCAATTCAGCCGACTGAAGACCTTATAGCCCCAATACTCGTCGCCATTCGAGAAGTGGACATCATCCACGCCGTCAGGGTAGGCGCGGTTCGGCGCGCGGTGCGGCGTGGACGACCAGTACCAGCCAGGACAATCGGAACCGCTAGAAGAAGCGGTCTTAAAGGTGCCCGCCAATTTGCCTTCATTCTGGTTCTTTTGCAGGACACGCATGACATCAAGAGAACCTATCTGCCAGTCGTTGTGGCCGAAAGCATTGGCTGTGTTGAGCTCTTCGACTGCTTTTGCGGCATCGTTGAAAGTCTTTGTTACATCGAGGTCTTTCGGCATCGCGTAAATCTGTTGCTTGCCATCAGCAGTAAGACCAGCATAAACACCGTCTTTCGTGAGCTGGCCAAGTTTAGGTGTCTTCGTGTTCGTTGCTTCAGTCATGTTCCGTTTCCTTCTATAAATACCTCCGTTGAAGTAGCCGTTATCCAGAGCGGGATAACCACAGCCACTGTTATGAATAGCTCTACGTGATTCTCCGTAACTATGCAAGAACAAAAGACTTACGTCAACTTTCCAACACGATATTTAGTGCCCTATCCCTTTGAAATACCATATGAAAAATGAACTACTGATAATCGTCTCCACCAGCAAGAAACTCAGGAAGGGCGAACCCGCCGCACTCAATCGCACGCGCGAATCACGCGAATCATAGGCATGGGCTGCCCACGCCGCTACGACAATCACCATAAGCAGCCACACCCGCGAAACCTCCAACGAAGAAGTGAGCACGGATTTGCCGGACTGCCGATAAAGCGTCAAGTTCGACGCGGCGGCATCTACGGCCCGGCAGATCCCTCCAGAAAAAAGAGCAAGCTCTATGACTTCGCGATCTTTGGGCAAGGTGATTGACCATTGATGAGACGCGGGAGATTCTTGGGGTTAAGGCGGGGTGCGACTATCGAGGAGCGGCCTACTTGCAGATTATGTCAAAAGTTCACCCCGATCATGGCGACCCCAATTACTTCGCAAAGGAGCTCAATGCGGCCAAAGCAGTGCTGATGGGGGAGTGAATGCGAGGGGTGTCTACGCGGCTCGTTAACCCATATTAAGGGCGAATCATGCTACAGTTCATCGCCAAACTTAGAAGTTTCCCAATGCGTTAACCGGCGTTAATTGTTCCTCAACCAGCCCGTGTTATTCTGGAAATAAGAGAGCCGCAGCACGGTTTACCGTGCTTTGCAAGCCATGCGCGGATATCCGCGCAGCTTGGCAAGGGGGGTCACTTCGTCCCCCGTTGCATCCCTCGGAGCAGGGGTTTTCCCAACCCCGTGCACCCCAGGGCGGAGGCTTTGCCTCTGCGATACCACCAGGCCGTTCCGCCTGGNNTGACCAGGGGCTTTCGCGCCCCCTGGACCCACGACCAGGAGTATCCCTCCTGGACCTGGACCAGCAGTCTGCTGGACCGACCAAGGGCTCGTGCCGCCCCTGGAACCGGGCAGGTGATTTGCGGCGCATGCCAACGGAAAGGAGCCGCCATGACTGGCACGATTGACAAATGGACAGCCCGCACCACGCTGATGAAGTGCGAGTTTTCTGATGAGGAACTGGAGATGCTCGAAGGGCGGGCCGCCGCGCTGGGGCTCACCGTTGAAGAATATCTGCGCGTTGCCATGGGTCTGGTGCCGTAAGGCGGCCTTCCTATGTCCAGCGGCAGCGACAAACGGCAACGCCCCCGTCAATCCCTCGTTAGATGGACCAGCGAGGAATTCGCCCGTGCAGCCGCCAAGGCGGATAAAGCCGGCCTCACCATGGCCGCTTTCATCCGCGCCGCCACCCTTGGCGACGCCGGACCCCGCGCACAGCGCCGCCCCACCGTCCTGAAGGAACTGCTGATCCGCGCCCTTGCGCTGCACGGACGGTACGGGAACAACATGAACCAGATCGCCCACGCCGGGAACGCCGGTAACCCCGTTGACCTGCCCGAACTCCGCCGCGCCCTGAAGCAATGGGACGAGATCAGGGACGCCCTATATCAGGCGCTCGGCAAGAAACTCGGTCCCGGCCCATGATTATCAAGGGCGGCAGCCGCGCCGGACCGGAACAGCTCGCCAAGCACCTTCAGCGGCGCGACACCAACGAGATGGTCGATATTCTCGAACTCCAGTCCCTGGCGCCCAATCTCGACGAGGCCTTCCGGGACTGGCAAACCCTGTCCGAGGGTACGCGCGGCACGAAGGGCCTTTATCACGTCAACATCGACCCGGCCAAAGATTACGTCATGTCTCTTGAGCAGTGGCACCACTGCGTCGAGGTCCTGGAAAAGGAATTGGGCTTCGAGGGACAGCCCCGCGCCGTCGTCATGCACCAGAAACATGGCCGCCAGCATCTTCACGTCGTCTGGGCGCGGACCGATATCGACACGATGACGCTGCGGTCTGACAGCATGAACTACCCGGCCCATGAACGCGCCAGCAAGGCCCTCGAAATCGAATTCGACCACGAGCCGGTGCCCGGCAAGCACGCCAAACGGGACCGCGAGAAGCAGCCGGAATTCCCAAACGCAGCCGTCAATCATGCCGAATGGCAGCAGGCCGAACGAACCGGTATCGACCCCGCCGAACGTAAAGACCAGATCACCGCCCTCAAACAGGCCTCCGACAGTCCACAAGCCTTCATGCGCGCCCTTGAAGAGCAGGGCTACTTGCTCGCCAAAGGCGAGCGGCGCGATTTCGTCCTTGTCGATCCGGCGGGGGAGGTCTACAGCCTAGCCCGCCAGATCCATGGCATGAAGGCCGCCGAATTACGTGAGTACATGAAGGGCCTTAACCCTGAAAATCTCCCGACCGTCGACCAGGCAGCAGAGCTCCAGCAGCAAATGCAGGACATGAAAAAGCAACCAGCAGAGAAGCCGGCAGCGGAAAAGCCAGCACCAGAAAAACAGACCGAAACTGTTCAACCCGAACCGGCACAACCCGCCGAACAAGCAAAGGGACTCTCTCCGGAGGAAATTCAGGCCATCCAAAAAGCCGTTGCCGACCGCCAGGTCCGCGAGGCGGCAGACATGCGCCAGCGTCAATCGAACGAATACAACCACACCCGCGACATCTTCGACCGCGAAATGGCGGAAAAGCTCGCCGATCGCGACGCCATGCAGAAGGCCGAGCGCGCCCGCTTTGCACGGGAAAACGCACCGGCCACCGGTGTTGACCAGCTCATCGACAGATTCCAGCGATGGTGGAATCCAAAACTCGTCCAGGAACGCGAAGCCGACCGCGAACGCCGCCAGCAGGAAATGGAGAACCGGCAGACGAAAGAGCGCGCGGACTACGCCGCCAAATTGAAACAGGCAAGGGACATCGACCTTGGAAACCTCTCCGAGCGGCACGCGCAGCAACTGCGCGACCACGGGCTCCGCACCAAAGAGGACCTTGAGCGCTACATCCGTCAACAGGAAACCGCCCGCCGCCTCGCTGAAATGCGAGAACGCGAGCGCCAGCAAGAGCGGAAACGAACCAGGGACGGCCCCGAATGGCCGCCCCCACTCACACGATAAGCGGCTCTCGCTTCCTGCGACCAGAGCTGAGCCGCTTCATTGACCAGGTTGCACAGGCTGGCCCGCAGATCTCCCGCTTCGTGAAGGACACCGCTGCGCTCATGCCGCCGATGCCGGAAGCCTTCTCATCGCGGTTTTTAGCGAAACCAACGGCCCCACCCGTCGAAACCGTGACCACGCCGAGCAAGGAGAGAAGCTCTCGCTTCCTGCCACGGAAAATGCTGAGCCGCTTCATTCATCAGGTTGAGCAGACGCGCCCGCAGATCATTACCCGCTTCCTGAAAGGCATCGCTGCGCTCATACCGTCGATACCGACTCTCTTTTCGTCGCGCTTCTTCTCAAAACCACGCGCACCTCCCCGACACCTCCGCCCACACTGGCCGAGCGGAAAGCCCAGAGACCACGGCCGCTAAGGACGATAGTTGCGGCGCGCATCTTCGATTAGGTTGTGGCGGGAGCGCGTTTTTATTGAGGCATTGTAAGATCGGAGATATTCTGGGCAGTTCTCTGGGCTTGGTTGTTCAAGTGATTTGTTAACGAGCGGACTATCTCCGATGAAGAATGCGGTAAGTGATCCCGAAGCAGAGTTTCAAAACGAACTGCGGGTGTTCGACAACGACGTTGATGAGGTCATTCAATGCTTCTACATCTGGCGCACTGTTCACGCAACCGCCCGGAAAAGTCGAAGAGTCTATGATCTGCTGAATCGAAACGCCGGATTCTGGGTCGTGGCGCTCGGTTCCATTCAGGCAAATTCTCTGATCGCTTTGGGGCGAATCTTTGACCGAGGCAAAGACACCCACAATGTCGGGCGGCTTCTCAGGCTCGCAGCGGAGAATCGTGCGATTTTCTCGAAAGCTGCTTTGAGGCAACGCAAGGAAAAGGATTTGGCGAACGCCAGCCACTTGGTTGATGACTTCATGAAAGACGTGAAAGAGCCAACGACCTCAGATTTCAAGCGGCTTGAGCAATTCGTAGAGGCACGGCGGAAGGTATATGAGAAATGCTACAAACAACTGCGTGACAAGCGATATGCACACAAACAGAGGATAGACATGAGCGGTATCTTCGCGCAGACGAATACGCGAGAATTGGCCCGACTCGTGACTGATCTGAGTAAGCTGCACCGTGTGCTGTGGGACTGGCATCACAATGGCCTGAAGCCACGCACCAGTCGTCTGCAGGGTACGGCTGGCAAGCAGATATCACGGGACACACGCAAGTTTCTGAAATCTCTTATCTCATAGCCGCTGGTAAAATGGAATGACGGAGCATTCCATGAAGCACAAATTCAGCGGCGAGACCTGCATCTACTGCGGAAAGGCTGCGTCGGAATCATCCGACCACGTAGTAGGAAGGAATTTTTTCTTGGTGGAGAGGCGGGATAATCTTCCGCAAGCTCCTGCCTGCAAACGTTGTAACAACCGAAAATCCCAGCTGGAGAATTACCTGATGATCGTCCTTCCGTTCGGGGCGAAAAACGCGGACGCGGCGGACATTCTCCGAAAGTTGGTTCTACCCCGGCTGGAGAACAAAGCAAATGCCAAGCTGCTCCGAAAATTGCAGAATGGCTATGCCCGAAGCGGGGGTACGTCAATTCCCTTCGAACCCAAGCCGATGGAAGAACTGTTTGAAATGATCGCGAAGGCGTTAGCGTGGCGGCACTTCGGTGTGCGCCTCGCGGGAGGTTATTCCGCAACTGCCTCGCTGTTCTCGAACGAGGGTGAAGCATTCTTTGAGCAGATGCTCTCAAGTGGAAAGAATCATGTGTCTGGAGACTTGGGCGAAGGCACGTTCTCGTTTGAGGGCGCGCAAGCCCCGCAATATCCAGAATTGACTGTGTGGCGGTTTCGCATCTATGGCGGCGTGGATTTCGGCGGCGACCCGGAAGTTTATGGGCCGTCTTCACTCGCCATCGCGGTCACAGGGCGCTTGCAGATGATCCAAAATCTGCGGTACTCGAGTTTCCTGAAGAACCTCAAGAATGGGAACGCCCCGAAGGTCGGACGCAACGATCCTTGCCCGTGCGGTAGCGGGGAGAAGCATAAAAAATGCCACGGCTCCGTCGCCAAGACTCAAGCCCGCGCTGATGCCATAAGAGCCGGTCAAGCCCGTGTCGGTTCTATGAAACCAATAGTCGCAACGACGTACCAACCGATTGCCGCCCACGGATACGGCCCGGCACAGCTTGAAGAAATGACGCGGTTCGCTCAACAAGCGCGACCCGCACGGTGATCTGCTGATCAGGCCCGAGTTCGTATTTTGTCTCCCCTCGGGGAAGGCTGTCTGTGAACGACATCTGACACACCGTTCCTGACGAAGAGCCTGAACTGAGCCCTGGCATTTGGCAACTTCCGCGCCCGAGCGCGTTGAAGACATCGGCAAAGCCATCGGAGCGCTCGCGCACGGCATCCCCGAAAAGCCACAGGACGCGTCCAGAGACAAAATACTTCCCCACTTCAAGCTGTGAAACGGTTCTCGCTGAGTGGATGTCTGCCCGCAATTCTAATAACGGTTATGAAAGCACATCATGAAACCCTGCGCGCCCCACGCGCGCTGCCGACCGGGCGCACCGAAGCGGGCGCAATCTTTTGCCGCAGCCAGGCGGCGAAGGCGGACGGATCGAAACGGACCGAGCCGCCGATCCTGAAACACGGTATTCGATTTTCGGCAGCGAGTTTGTAAACCTGGCGTACGGAGATATTCAGCAGTTCGGCAACATCGGAGACGGTGAGGGCGTTCGTCCTCCCATCGAGAGAGTCCGCGAGATTCACAGCCAGGTACTCCACATCTCCGCGCCAGAGCGGGCGGTATGGCAGGAAATGATATGCCCTGGATTCGGTGCATGTCCACCGAAAAGACGCGCGGCAGCGTCAGCGGGAGAACGATGTGATAAGATATTTTCTGTGACAAGTCACAGAGCCATGCTTTTTGTAGGCGGTTTGTGGGCGGTTCTTCCCGGAATAACTGCTATCCGGGGTAAGGCGCGCACAGAGTGCGCCATATGCGAAACCTGCAAGACCAGCATCCAGAGCGGCTTTACGCTATGTGGCTGATTTCAGACGCGGGGTCGTAGTTCAGTTGGTTAGAACGCTGCCCTGTCACGGCAGAGGCCGCGGGTTCGAGTCCCGTCGACCCCGCCATTAAATTCGATGGCTTACAGGATGCCCCCTTGCGGGGCATTTTGTATTTCCCCACGAATTTCCCCACGAAACTCATTGGATAACTTCCTGCATTCCAGTCAGCGTCGGCGCCAGTATAGGCTGCGCGTCGAGTAGCTCCACCGCTTTGCGGGCTGCGCCCGTGGTGATGTGGGTATAGTGACCGACCATGCGCGCGCGGAGATGTCCGACGAAGATTTGAATCACGCCAAGGGGAACGCCCAGCTCCACCATCTGGGTGATGAAGGTATGCCTCAGATCATGGAACCTCAAACCGGGAAGGCCACACTGCTCCGTCAAACTTGTCCAGGAAGTGTCCCATGCTTCCTGATGCTGTAGTGGATCGTAACCGCGGCCGCCCTTGTGTTTGCCTTAAGAGATACGGGAGAGGTTCTTCGGCATCAGAGGGAACGACCTGGTTCACGCGGTCCGCGTTGTCGCGGAAGATGACGATGCGATGAAGGTTGTTGCCGCCGGGTGCGGAAGTCCATTCGAAGCCGTGCAGCATGGTGAAAACGCCCGGCTGGTTCCACTTCTCGGCTGCCGCGGTGGCGTGTTCCCAGGCCCTGGCTGTGAGCTTGTCGCTGTTAAAGACAGGCTTGCCGGCAGCCGCCCGAAAATCCGAATGTGCCCGCGGGACTTACACATTTACTTACACAGTTTCACAGTTCATGAATTCACCTAGCTTTATTAGCAAACACTTATAAACGCACGCATAGCACTTAAAATCCGCAGACCAGAAAGAGTTGTGGGGGGCAAGTCCCCTCCCGGCACCAAAACCGTGGAAACCATGCACCAGGCGGAGGCAGGCATCCGGAACGAATGCCGCGGATGCCGCAAGTTGACCGGACTTCGTACGCAGCCTAACATAACCGCCAAATGGAAACCGCCGCCCTGGGGATGATCGGCCAGACAGTTTCTCACTATCGCATCGTGGAGAAGCTTGGTGGTGGTGGCATGGGCGTAGTCTATGACGCGGTCGATACGCGCCTGGGCCGCCACGTTGCCTTGAAGTTCATTCCCGACAGCCTGCTCAACGACCCCAAGTCCCTCGACCGCTTCGTGCTGGAAGCTCGAGCCGCTTCGCAGTTGAACCATCCTGGCATTTGCACCATCCATGACATCGAGTATTTGGACGGGCATCCCTTCATCGTCATGGAGAAGCTGGAAGGGAGCAGCCTAAAAGACCGGATGAAGGGGGGGCCGATGGCGGTGGATGAGATCCTCGACATCGGCATCCAAGTGGCGGATGCATTGGCCGCTTGTCACGCCAAGGGGATCATTCATCGCGACATCAAGCCGGCCAACATCTTTCTGACGCAGAGCGGACAGGCCAAGATTCTCGACTTCGGGCTGGCCAAGTTGTCGCGGGGAATGGAGGCCGGCGACGGAGCGTCGGAAGATCCGCTGTCGGTTGCGGGCGACATTTTTGGGACGGCGGTTTACATGTCTCCCGAACAGGCGCGCGGCGAAGAACTCGATCCGCGCAGCGACCTGTTCTCCCTCGGGGTCGTACTTTACCAGATGGCGACCGGCCAGAAACCTTTTGCCGGGACCAACGCGGTAACCACGCTGGATGCGATCCTGAACCGCAAGCCAGTCTCCCCACTGAAGCTGAACCCGGCTCTTCCTCCCGATCTGGAAGGCATCCTCGGCAGGGCCATGGAGAAGAACCGCGGCAGCCGCTATCCGAACGCGCTGGCGATGAAGGGCGATCTGCAGTCGTTGAGGAGGGGAACGGAATCGGGATTAACCAAGTCCGGGATGCGGCGGCCAGCCTTGCCGTATCGCATCGCCACGACTACGTTCCAGACCTCGAGCAAGTTTTCAACTTATCTTCTGCTGGGAATCAGCGCGCTGCTACTCACGGTTTTGGTTGCAGTCGGAGCGTGGTGGCTCAAACAGCATAAGATGGCGGGCGGCGCGCCGAAGAACACCATTGCGGTGCTGCCGTTGCAGAATATGAATGGCGACATCAGCGTGGAGTTTCTTCGCTTCGCGCTGGCCGATGAAATTGCCAACACGCTCACCTACACCCGGACGCTTGACGTTCGTCCCTCTGCGATCACGCGAAAGTTTGTCGGCAATGACGTCGATCCGCAGCAGGCAGGCCGCGAATTGCACGTCGCCAACGTGCTTACCGGACACTTCCTGAAGCAAGGCGATCGTCTTCTGATAACGCTCGAAGCGATCCAGGTGCAGGGGAACCGGCTCTTGTGGCAGACCAACGTGACCGCGCCTGCTCAGGACCTGATCGCAATGCAATCGCAGATGGCTGCCCAGATACGTCAAGAGTTGCTGCCGGCGCTCGGTGCGGCCGGCGGTTTTCTCGATACCGGCACGCGCCCGAAAAACGCGGAGGCCTACGATCTCTATCTGCATAGCCTGGCGCTGCCTCACGATGCCGGACCGAATAAAGATGCAATCGCGGTGTTAGAGCATGTGGTCGAAGTGGACCCAACCTATGCGCCGGCCTGGGAGCAACTGGGAGTGCGTTGCTACTATGACGCGGACTATTCCGATGGAGGGGAGCCGATGTTCCAGCGGTCCAACAAGGCCTGCGAACGAGCCATCGCACTTGATCCGAATCGGATCGTTGCCGCTGGACAACTGATCGCCAACCGGGTTGAGCGAGGTGAACTCGGCAAGGCATACCAGGCGGCGCAGGCGCTGGTCAAGCGTCGTCCGGAGAGTGCTGAGGCCCATTTCACGATGGGGTATGTCTTTCGTTATGCCGGGATGCTGGGGCAATCGGCGAGTGAATGCGACACGGCGCTGGCGCTCGATCCCGGTAACTATACCTTTCGTTCTTGTGCCTGGGCGTTCATGGAGTTGGGGAAGACCGATAGGGCTGCGGATTTTGTCCGTCTGGATGCCGGTTCGGAGTGGGCCGCGTATGTGGCGCCATCCATCCTCCTGCGCGAAGGAAAGATTGCGGAAGCGCGCGAGGCAGTGAAGCGCATGCCGAGCACGCCGCGCTATCACCGCGATCTGCTGGAGGCTTGTCTGCAGTTGCGGCCGGCCGCGGATCTGGACCGGATGGCGCAGGAAGCGGAAAGCAGCCTGCCCACCGAACCCGACCCGGAGACATGGTATTACCAGGGAGCACTCTTCGCGTACTGTGGCAAGAAGCAAGCGGCTCTCCATCTGCTCCAGAGCGCGGTGGAGCAGAACTATTGCGCGCACGAGAACCTGCTTTATGATCCTCTGCTCACGAAACTCCGCACAGATACAGCTTTTGACAAAGTGTTGACCGCCGCTGGCACTTGTCAGGAGACGGTGCGAGCGGCAGCTAACACGGAGAGCCCGTGAAACACATTTAGTGGTCGAAGCGGCAGCGTGCAAAGCTGTTACAATCGCTCGTCCAAATGGTTTCCTTTCTGCTGATTATTCCGCACGAAA
>PLQW01000239.1 GCA_003160215.1 Acidobacteriaceae bacterium | reverse complement strand
TGTCATGTCGCTTGCCTTCGAAGGTGTACCCATAAATCTTTTCCTTCCTGAGCAGTTGCCTCAGGCCGTCGGTAAGCTGCAATTCGCCGCCCGCGCCCAGCGGAGTTGAATCCAGCATCTTGAAAATGGCGGGCGTGAGAACGTACCGTCCGATAATGGCCAGGTTCGAGGGCGCATCTTCCGGCTTTGGCTTCTCCACCAGGTTCTGAACTTCGAAGAGCCGGCCATTCCATTTGCCCAGAACTGGCTTGGCATCGAGCACGCCGTATGAAGAGATGGCTTTGCCTTCGATCACCTGTGTCGCCAGCACGGAACAGCCCGTCTCGTTGTAAACCTCGATCATCTGCTTCAGGCACGGAACTTCAGCGTCGATGATGTCGTCGGCCAGGATCACAGCGAAGGGTTCATCTCCGACCAGCTCACGTGCCATCAAGACCGCGTGACCCAGGCCCATGGCTTCTTTCTGGCGGACGTAGGCGATGTGGATCATCTCGGAAATCTGACGCACGATGGCCAGCAGATTGGTTTTGCCGCGCTCCTCCAGCATCTTCTCCAGCTCATAACTGACGTCGAAATGGTCTTCGATCGCGCTCTTGCCGCGGCCAGTCACGATGATGATCTGGTCGCAGCCAGAAGCCAGCGCCTCTTCCACGCCGTACTGAATAATGGGCTTATCCACCAGGGGCAGCATCTCTTTCGGTTGCGACTTAGTAGCGGGCAAAAAGCGGGTGCCTAGCCCCGCCGCCGGAAACACTGCCTTACGGACCTTCATTGCCATGAGTGCATGCCTCTTCCAATGATTAGTAGCTTCCGAAAAAAGACGAAGAGATAAACTATCACGTCGCCATCACGCGACTGGCTGCTGCTCCCCCGCCAATTGTTCGAGCAACGACTTCAGCCGCGCCAATACCTGTTCCGGCTGCTTCTCTTTCAGCGTGAACTTCAGCACGCCCGCCGGCGTGAACTGGCTTCCGGGTTCTCCGGCAACAAAACGCGCCAAGCGTTCGGGATCGACCGAAGCAGTCTCGGTGAAGCGAATGCTCACGGCCTCGCGGCGGCGCTCAATCTGCGCGACGCCGATTCGCTGTGACAGCAATTTCAAAGTTGCGTACTCCAGCAGACTTCGAACCGGCGGAGGCGGCGTGCCGTAACGATCGCCCAACTCGCCTGCGACATCCTCCAGTTGCGCCTCCGTCTCCACGCCGGCGACGCGCTTGTACATGCGCAGCCGTTGGTTCTCTTCTGGGATGTAGTCGGACGGAATACGGATGTTCAGCCCCAGGTTCAACTGCGTTTCGGCCGTCTCCTCCTGCACCTCGCCCTTCAGCTCGCGCACTGTGCGCTCCAGCATGGTGGTGTAAAGCTCGAAACCGACGGCTTCAATGTGACCGCTCTGTTGACCGCCCAGCAGGTTTCCAGCGCCTCGCAATTCCAGATCGAGCGCCGCAATCTTGAATCCGGCACCCAGATCGCTGAACTCCTTGAGCGCCGCCAGCCTCCTTCTCGCCAAGTCGCTCAGCTCGCGGTCGGGCGGAATGAGCAGGTAAGCATAGGCCCGCCGGTCAGAGCGGCCAACGCGTCCGCGCAACTGATACAACTCCGACAACCCATGGCGATCGGCGCGGTTGATGATGATGGTGTTGCACAGCGGAATGTCGAGGCCGTTCTCGATGATCGTGGTGGCAACCAGGATGTCGGCTTCGTGCCGCATGAAGGCGAGCATGACGCGCTCCAGTTCGCTCTCCGGCATCTGGCCGTGGCCGATCAGGATGCGCGCGTTGGGCGCCATCTCGCGCAGCTTGTCCGCGATCTCGTAAATGCTCTCCACGCGATTGTGCACAAAGTACACTTGCCCGCCGCGCTCCAACTCCTTCTCGATCGCCGAACGGAGCAGCTTCTCGTCCCACGCCGCCACCACCGTCTGAATTGCCATGCGGTCTTTGGGCGGTGTCTCGATCACGCTCATGTCGCGCAGCCCGAGCAGCGACATGTGCAAGGTGCGCGGAATGGGCGTGGCCGACATGGTGAGCACGTCCACCTCTTTGCGAAGCTGCTTCAGCCGCTCCTTGTGGCGGACGCCGAAGCGCTGTTCTTCGTCCACGATGACCAGCCCGAGGTCGCTGAACTTTATGTCCTTGGACAAGACGCGGTGGGTACCGATGACGATGTCCACCTGGCCTGCCTCGATCTTGGCGATGGTTTCCTTCTGCTGCTTAGGGGTGCGGAAGCGGCTGAGCATGTCGATCTTGATGGGAAAGGCCGCGAAGCGCTGGCGGAAGGTGTTGTAGTGTTGGAAGGTAAGCACCGTGGTCGGCGCCAGCACCGCGACCTGGCGATTATCGCTGACCGCCTTGAACGCCGCGCGCATCCCGACTTCGGTCTTGCCGTACCCCACATCGCCGCACAACAGGCGGTCCATAGGCGTGGCCGACTCCATGTCGCGCTTGACGTCAACAATCGCGTTCATCTGGTCTTCGGTTTCGTTGAACTCGAAGGTGTCTTCAAACTCGCGTTGCCATTCGCTGTCGGCGGCAAACGCATGTCCTTCGGCGGTCTTGCGCACGGCGTAAAGTTTGAGCAACTCTTCGGCCATGTCTTGCATGGCCTTCTTCACGCGGGCCTTGGTCTTCTGCCACTGCTGCGTGCCCAGCCGATTCAGTACCGGCTTCACCCCTTCGGAAGAGCGGTACTTCTGCACCAAATCCAGCCGGGTGAGTGGGACATACAGGCGTGTACCCTCGGCGTATTCCAGGACCATGAATTCGGCGGTCCCGCCGTCTTCCTGAGGAATCTCTTTCAGCCCCTGATACTGACCGATGCCGTGCTCTACATGCACCACGTAGTCGCCGATGGCGAGATCGCGAAAATCGGAAAGGAAGGCCGAGACTTTGGACTTCTGCCGTTGCGGCCGGCCCAGCGTAACTTCCGGCTCGTCGAACAGATCGCGAGCCCCGAAGAGGACCAGGTTCGCCTCAGGCAGGGCAACTCCGTCGGGCACATAGGCCTTCACGATGGTTGTGGCCACTACGTCTTCCGCGAAGTACGACGATTCGTCTACATACACTTCGCTGCCCGGCTTGGGAGTGCGGCTACCGATGCGGAACGACAAGTTGTATTCGTTGAAGACGTCGGCCAGACGTTCGACCTCGCCGGTGCTGGAGACGGCAAAGATGACTCGCTTGCCTTCCCGCGCCAGGCGGCCAACTTCTTCCGTCATGGCGGCGACAGAGCCGTGAAAGCGCGTCGTGGGCTGCGTTTGCAGCGTGAGATGTTCTTCGTCGCTGCCGCTCTCGATCCCCAGTTGTTCGACGGCGATGGTTGCCGCGTACTGCAGGCGTTCGCTCCACTGCTCCGGTGTGAGATACAGATCTTCCGGACGAACCAGATTGCCGACGAGGCTGCGTTCGTGGGCCTCCGTCACTTTCGCCCACCACGTGTCATGCGCGAGTTTCAGAACATCGGGTTCGTCGAGAACGATGGTCGCGCCCGGCAGCAGATCGTCGACAAAGTTCTCTTTCGTGCCAGCCGCCGGTGCGTAGAGTTCCCAGCCCGGAAATACGGCAACGCCGGTCGCGCGGACCGTTTCCTCGATCGCTTCTTCGGTTCCCGCCAGCCGCCCGCCGGTAAGCCGCGCATTGATCGCGGCCAGCGTCTCTTCTTCCACGGGAGTCTCCGTCAGGGGAAGCAGAATGGCTTCGTCGGTCACCGCCGCCGAGCGCTGGGTGCCAGGATCGAACTTGCGGATTGACTCCACTTCATCGCCGAAAAGCTCGATGCGGACCGGCCGATCCAGTTCCGGCGAATAGACGTCGAGCAGGCCGCCTCGATGAGCGAACTCGCCCGGCATCTCGACCACGTCCACCTGGTTGTAGCCTACGATTCGCAGGTGCTCGACCAGCCGCTCGGGATCCACCATCTCGCCTCGTCGCACGACCTTGGCCAGGTCTGCGTAAAATTCGGCGCTGCGCAAGCGCATTGCTGTCGCGGCCAGCGGCGTTATCACCACGCTGGCGGCCCCGGTGGCAACCTTCCATAAGGCGGTGGCGCGAGCTTCCTGAATCTCGGGATGGGGCGACAGATTCTCGAAGGGCAACACGTCGTAGGCGGGCAAGCCGATGACGGCATCCGGCGCGACGGCGCCCGTCAGATCGCCCAGGGAGCGCACGACCGGCAGCAATTCATCCACGGCGCGATTGTCACTAACGATGACGATGACGGGCCGCGAGGTGGAGCGCTGCAGTAATGAGTAGAAGAGAGCTTTGCCAGTTGGGGTGAGTCCAGAGACACGACTTCGCCCCGCGCCACCCTTCACCCGGGCTACAGCACGCGCAAAGGCGGCAGACTTTTCCACGTCCGCGAAGAGTTCGCGAACGAACGGGAGGATCATCGCATGACTAGTTTACCAGTGAATCGTTTCACCACGGAGGACACGGAGAGCACGGAGAAGTCGAAAAATATGAATTCGGAGAGTCAGTATACAGGCTCCGCGTTGTGCAGGCGCACGCGCCCATTTCTTTTGTACGTATGTCCAGCCACACAGACTAATCTAATTCCTCCGTGCTCTCCGTGTTCTCCGTGGTGAAAAAGAAAGGCGTTGATTCAAAACTCCAGATGCAGCCGTAACCCCGGCACTGTCACTGGACCGCGGACCTGGTTATATCCCGGATTGTTGATGTGCTGCAGGTCGAAGGCAAAGAACACACCGCGCCAGATGTGCGTGGTGTAAAACACTTCCTCGATGGTTTCACGGCCGTATGTAAGCCCGCCATCGCCGAGAAGAAATCCTAGGCCCCCGTCGGCCAAATATGCCTGATGCGCTTTTGAGATGCCGCTCGAAACGAACGCCGCGCCGGCGCGGTCGAGGCTGCGATGCCAGCGCGTGCCCTTTACATACACCCCCAACTCCACGCCTTCGTCATCCTCGGTGTAGGCGAACGACTCATGTTTCCCTTCGTTCCATCCCCAGCGCCCGAAGGCCCAAATGTCAGTGGAGAATTCCTGCTGGAAATTAAATCCAAAGCCATACTTGACCGTGCCCTGCTTGCGGGTGGCGGTAACGTCGGGCGTGGGCGTGACATGGTCGAGGTAGAGCTGCACGGCCTGCTCGTAGTCGCCCATGTTGCCATGATTGACATAGGTCAGGAAGCGCAGGGTCGTATCCTTGTTCTTCAGCAGCTTCGGGCGCAGCTCCAGCTCGATATTCTCTGAACGTGCGCGGGCCACATCGGCGTCGAGGTTGGGCCCGTTCGCAACCTTCGGCATCAAGACTTCTGCAAAACGGAGCCCCCAATTGCGGTCCTCGTAATCGAATATCGCTCCAATCGTGTAGCCGCGGGTATCGGCGGCATAGTCCCAGGCGCCGTTGTTGGCGGTGACCCAGTTCAGAAACTGATAGTGGCTGTCGGACCCGCCCACGTTGACGTCGAAGAAGTCGGCCAGCGAGAACTTCCCGAAACGCATATCCAATCGCCGCACCGGGACTTGGGTTGGGAGCGACAACGCCGTCCGCTCCACTTCCATCTTCTCCTTCGATAGCGGAACGATCTGCTCGATCATCATCCGCGCGATATACGGTTGACCACCAAGAGAGGGATTGCGCACCACATCAAGGTTGGTGAAACCGGCCAATCCCAGCGCGCCACTAATCCCGCCCCAGCCTGCTTCCTCGACGTCGAGATAAGCCATGGTGTTCGGCGTGAATTCGTATCCGGAGAAGAACGTCAACACGCGTGAGGTCGCATGCTCGGCATAATCCTTAAGGCTGTTGGTTCCGCTGTACTGGGCGTAAAAGTCGCCGTGCGCCTGAAAGACGAAGTTTGCCTGTCCGGAGAACCACCACTTCGAGGTTTGCGAGTGGTCGAAGAACGTCGCCTTTGGATCGGGAGTGGGCGGCGGCGCGTCGCCCGTCGTGACATCCTGCGCGAAACCGGACACGACCAGCGCCGTGAGAGCAAGTCCGAGCGTCACTAGGCTCCGACGGAAACCCCGCGGGAACCGCCGAGTTTCCATGGGAGGCCGAAGTGCTCGAACTGGAAGATGACGGATCATGCTACCTATTTCCCGCTCATTGTAAGGGATCGCGCCTGGTCCTCTTCGCGCGCGCCGCGAATCCCTGAAGTCTCACACTTCTTTATTACAGCCGGGTTACAAAGGTCGGGAAGGCCAGGCGTTCTAATGATCTGCCGCTCGTTGGGGATGTCAAGCGACCAACTTGAGCGCAGCGGCCTGAACGGATCGCCCGTCAGGACCCAGTTGAGTCGTAGAATGCGTTCGGATTGCTGGCGTGCATGGTTATTGAGCATGGCGTCCCTCCCTTCGGACTTGGCAGCGTGGGCAGGAGCGTCCGGGGAGAGGTCGCTCTCGCGCACTTCACGGTTGTGATCGCGCGAGGCGTGCAAGAGCCGACGTAAGTCACTTCGCTGGCGGCACTACTCGCGACGATCGGAGATTTGCAGGCTACTTGGAGGCTCTTGGCGATTCATATTCCTCGTGGGTCGGAAACCATTTGTCGTACCCACCAATTTATATCATACTGGGGTAGGGTATGTGTCCAACAAAAAAGAACTCTCCATGAAACAAATCGGTCAGGAACGTGCTGCTTTTGACAACCTGACTTG
>PLQW01000016.1 GCA_003160215.1 Acidobacteriaceae bacterium | reverse complement strand
AACGTCCTGCGGGGTAGCGGCGATATTGGCGCGATGCTCGCGACGGCCTGGGGAGTGAGGCAAATTGACCCGCGATCCAATCGCGTTTTTGTCGCAAACCTCAAGGCGCGGGATTTTGAACCCTGCGAACCTTTCATCATTGAAGGCCGTCCGCACTTAGACGAGGGCGGGCACTTCAAGTTAGTGGCGAAGCCTGGGGGNNCAATCGAGATGCACGCTAGCGGAAAGTCCGTCCGCGAAATTGCGGCGGCTCTCCAGGTCAGTAAAAGTTCAGTTAGCAGGTGGCTGCCGGATGCAGGAATGGAGCATGTCCAATGACCGCAAGCCCGCATGACGAAAGCTGCCCGATTTGTAAGTACTGGACTGACCGCGCCAGTGAACACGCCAAGCGAGGCCTTGCCGGCGACACGGCCAGTTATCGCAAGGAAAGCAGAGCGCAACAGGAATTGGCCGAGCATCTGAGCCGCGATACGCGCACCGCCGCGCAAAGTGTCGAGGTGCGAGTNNAGAGCGCGGCAGATTGGTCATTTTCTGGGAAGACATGGACTTTTGGTCCCGGCATCGCCCGGAGAGCTTGGAGCTTGCCGAAGAGCAGTCCACCGATTCACGGGAGGCCGCATGATCCGCATAGGGGCGCAAGTGGTCAAGCTGGGCAGCAAGGGGAAGGGGAACGTGATCCGCGTCGAGGGCGGCGATGTCCTGGTGCTATGGAAGAACGGCGACCGGCGTGAGAGTCTTCCACTGTCGGAGCTAGCCTGGGTCGGCCTGACAGTCCACACTTGCGACGGCAGAGCGGGCCGCGTGATCGAGCTTGGCAGAAACACGAGTGTGCGCGTGCGACTTGCGGACCGCCGGCAGTGTTGGATGGAACCCGGAGAGTTAGCGCCGCGCGAACGCTCCGAACGATTTCACGAACCACTTCCGGCGGCACTTTGCCGGTATCTCGAATGTGAGGAGAACTCGCACAATGGCTGAAATGAACAAGGTAGACGAATCGCAACGGCTCGACACGCTTGACGCGCGGGGTAACTGGGTTTATCCCGATGCGGCGAAGAGTGGACACGTGGAGATCGAGATTCCCTCCCTACCTGGAAGCCCTAACGCAACTGAACGGATGCTCGCGCGAGACTTTGGACAAATTGTCATTGGCAAAATTGGGAGCGCCATGACCCGGCAGCCCTATATGACCGAGGGCGCGACGCAGAACCCGGTTCAAGTGATGCGGCACTATACCGCCGTCGCCAAGGGTGCGAGTTTGCTGGATAAGGCCACACTCGGGCGAATGGAGAAACTGGCCGCAGAATTTGAAAATGCGCCGAAGCGGGAAGAGTTTTATCGGAGTACAGTCAAACCCTTTTTGGGTGTGCTGGCTCCGCAAAGGCGGTGAGCGAATGGAAGCACAGAAAACAGACCGGCAGAGCGCGGAAGAGGAAATCTTCGCTCTGAGGCAAAGGATAAACTCGTTCGCGCGGGTGGGAGATGTGGCCGAAGTGTCCCGCCTGCAAACTTTGATCGCAAGCCTTCAACAAAAGTACGGCGCCGTAACCGGCATAGAAAGGAAAAGCCATGCAAGGGGAAATGACACAGGATCGCAGTGCGGAGATTGAAGACGCTTGCGCGGAGATAACAAGCGCAACGGAAGTGGCCTACGCTTTCTTGATCGAACGGCGCGAGGCCGCACTCGCCGTCGCAATCGCCCCGCTGGACGCCGAGAAGGAATCGCTCCGGCAAGAGTACACGGAGATTGGCGCCGAGGCGCTGGACCTGCAAGAGCTGCTCCCCTCCAAGGCTAGAGTCGCGCAGGCCGAGCATGACCGCCTACTACTCGCGGGAGACCGCGCGGGAGCAGCCGCACGACTGGCGGAGCAGAAAGCGGCTGAAAGCGCGCCCGAAGCCATGAGACAACGGCAACAGAAAATCGGCTTGCGTTTGACCGCTATCGAAGAAGAGAAGAAAGCGCAGGCGCGCCGCGTTTTCGAGGTGTGGTACAGCGAAGCGCAGACCATCGTCCGGGCAGCCGAGCATGGGCTGTTTATCGATCTGTTGGACGCCTTGCGGGAGAGCTTCGTCGAGTATGAGCAGCGCACCGACACCGGGGGAACGCTCACCCAGCCCTTCAGCGGCCTCGTGCAAAACCGCCACCTCGAAAACCTCACCTCGCCGGATNNATTCCTGGGTTAGTGGTAGTCGCTGGTACGCGGGCAGGACTCGATGAACGAAAAGCCAAAGGGAAAGCCCAAGTTTCCGCCGACCGTCGCAGAGGTAGCGCAAGTCGCGTCCATGGCGGCCGCCGGTTGGAGTCAAAACCGAATCGCTCGAAGCATCGGAAAAAGCCGTCACATGGTGGGGAACATTTTGAAAAAACCGGAAGTACAGCGCACCGTTCAAAGCCAGAAAGTCGAAATCGCTGAACTCTGTATGGAAAAGGGCCGAGCCATCATCACAAGCATCGGCCCGAAAGACATAGACAAGGCATCGCTGCAACAGAAGTCAATCGCGGCAGGGGTGATGATTGACAAGTCCCTACTCCTGGCCGGGGAACCTACCGCCATCCAGAACATTTCCGTTTTACTTGACGTGGTAGAGGCCATCAAAGCGCGCAAGCAATTGGCAACCGAACCCCTGAAGGAACTGCCAGCCGAAGCGCA
>PLQW01000134.1:13329-15442 GCA_003160215.1 Acidobacteriaceae bacterium | reverse complement strand
ATGGCCGCCGTCAACGTGGTCTTGCCATGATCGATGTGCCCGATCGTGCCTACGTTCACGTGCGGCTTGCTGCGGTCAAATTTCTCTTTCGCCATAAGTCTTATGCCCTAGTAATATCGGTAAAGTTTGTTGAACTTCTCGCGCAGGGGCAGGTCCACTGCCTCCAGCGCCGTCAAATAAAATTCGCGCACCTGCGCCTGATCGCTCACTGGCAGCGCGTCATACAACTGCTGCGCCGATGTTCCGTCCTGCGCCAACTTCCGGTCCGTGCGCTCCAGCAACTTCTCGCGCAACACGCGATCGAAATCGCGGATCGGAACTCCCTTGCGCTGCAGCAGCCGGAGAAAATCTTCTACCGCGCCCGCCGCAAAAATCCTCGCCAGGGCCGAACGAAACTGCTCAAACTCGTCAAGCTTTTCGATGCGAAGAGCAGCCTGCTGAAACGGTATTCGCGGTTCCGACTGTTCCATCGCAGTGTTCACTGGAGCGAAAATCCATCCTGCCCGCGTACGCGGGCCTTGCTCAGCTCAAAAAGCTGGAGCTGATGATCGGGATTGAACCGATGACCTCTCCCTTACCAAGGGAGTGCTCTACCAACTGAGCTACATCAGCCCTTCAACTGCACAATCAAACAAACTTCTGGAGCGGGAGACGGGAATCGAACCCGCGACCAACAGCTTGGAAGGCTGTGACTCTACCACTGAGTTACTCCCGCGCATTCCCAGCCAAAATCTGTGCCGTCCCTACGGGACTCGTTCGCTCTTTTCCCACTCACCCAGGGCTTACGCCCTGGGCTAATTTTGTTTCGCGCTTCGGGCTGGCGCTATTCGTTCGCCAGGTTCAATCCTCGTCGTGCCGGTCGCGCTCCTCGCGCTCTTGCTTGCGGCTCCACGACCAGGTGCGAAGGGCAAACATCGCCAGCACCGCCACGGTCGCCAGCTTGAACTTCTGGTCGCTGATCGTGGTCCACGCCAGCACCGCCAGCAACGCGTATAAGCCCAAAGCCGCCCATAACCGCTTCATCTCAACCACCCCAACGCACGCAACAGCGGCGCGCGCCGGGGGCCCCGGAAAAACCTGGTGCACAGGGGAGGATTCGAACCTCCGTAGCTCGCAAGGAGCGGCAGATTTACAGTNNTAACCACTCGGCCACCTGTGCACATTCGACCGAGCATCCCACTCTCATCGACTTCCTGAGAGCCCGGCCTCGCCGTTGGCCCGGAATCGCCCGTCCCTACTGTCAAAGAACACCGCGTGCCAAGCACCGCACCGCAATCCCGGCAAGACTCCGCATCAGTCGCGCGGCCCTACTTCCGCGCACGTTATGCGATTTAGGAAGCTGCTGCTGGAATCAGTTCTCTAGGAGAGCTGCGCGTCTCGTTTGGCTTGCTCCTGCTACGCCTTGCGGCGCGCTCACGGTCACATTCTGGAGCTGGCGAAGGGATTTNNTACCAGCTGAGCTACGCCAGCACTGCAGCGTGGCTCGACACGTAGGCGCCGAACCACGCATGATTCTCCCTGCCAGCCGGGACAAACAATAAAGTTACCACAACGGCAATCCGCGTGCAAACGGACTCCCGCTGGATCCTTGTCGATTGTGCAAATAATAGAGACCCACAACTCGCCACTCCCGCGGGCCTCTCGGCTGGGGATTCTGCGGAGCGCGTTGGCTTTCGCCAACGCTGAAATGCGGTCAACTCATTGTAACCAATTTCCGTGAGGTTGGCCACCGCAACGCGAGCGCTATTCGAGCGCTATGTGGGAGGTGCAATTCACCTGCTAGCATAGCGGTGTGTCCCTGCTGCTCGAGGTCCGAAATCTCACTGTCGAATTCGCCACTGCGCAAGGAAACGTGACCGCCGTTCGCGATGTGAGTTTTCAGATTGCGCCGGGCGAGGTGCTGGGACTCGTGGGAGAGTCGGGCTCGGGGAAGTCGGTCAGCGCTCTGGCGATACTACGGTTGCTGCCGCCGCAGGCGCGCATTCACGGCCACATTCAATTTCGCGGTGAAGACCTGCTCGCCATACCAGAACCGGAGATGCGCCACATTCGCGGCGCTGGAATCAGTATGATTTTCCAGGAGCCCATGACCGCGCTCAATCCCGTGATGCGC
>PLQW01000134.1:0-13272 GCA_003160215.1 Acidobacteriaceae bacterium | reverse complement strand
CGCGCGCGCGACTATCCGCACCAGCTCTCCGGCGGACAGCGCCAGCGCGTGATGATTGCCATGGCCGTGGTGAACCGGCCGTCGCTGCTCATCGCTGACGAGCCAACCACCGCGCTCGATGTCACCATTCAGGCGCAAGTGCTTGACCTGCTTAGCGAGCTACGCGAGAAATTCTCCCTGGCGATGCTGTTCATCTCCCATGATTTGGCAGTCGTGTCGCAAGTATCGCACCGTATTGGAGTGATGTACGCCGGCAGCCTGGTCGAAATGGGAACGGCGCAGGAAGTTTTCACTCATCCCGCGCATCCGTACACCCGTGGGCTGTTACACTCTGTGCCGACGCTGCGTACTGAGCGCAGCCAACCGCTTCAGACCATCGAGGGAACCGTGCCTGCCATCACCGCGCTGCCACCGGGTTGTGCTTTCGAGCCGCGCTGTTCGTGGCGCATTCCCAGCTGCTCCCTCGATCTGCCGCCGCTGGTCGAAGTTGCGCCCGGCCATCTGGCCCGCTGTCCTGTGGTTTCCGCGGAGGTGCGCTGACCGATGCGCCTTCTCCTGTTCAGCGACATCCATGCCAATCTGGAGGCGATGGAAGCGTGCCTTGCCGCAGCTCCCCCGTACGATCTGGTCGTGAATCTGGGGGACGTGGTCGGCTACAACGCGTCGCCGAATGAAGTGTGCGAGCGCGTGCGCGCCATGGGTGGAGCGGTCGTGCGCGGCAATCATGACCGAGCCTGCACCGGGCTGACCGACCTGTCCGAGTTCAACCTGGTGGCGGCCATCTCGTCGCGTTGGACCCAAACCACGCTGGCGTCCGAACATTTGGACTGGCTGCGCAACTTGCCACAAGGGCCGATGCGCGTGGATGAATTAGCTGGAATGGAGTTTGTGCACGGTTCCCCGCGCGATGAAGATGAGTACCTGTTGAACGCGTCCACAGCCCACGCCAATTTTCGGGTGCCCGGCCATGCCGATGTCATGATGTTTGGGCATACCCATCTGCAAGGCGGCTTCGTTTACCAGGAGGGCAGGACGCATCCCCTCGCGCCCAATTACGACAGCATGGAAGGTGCGGCGGAGTTTACCCTCACGCTTATGCCGGGTGAGCGTTATCTCATTAATCCCGGCTCGGTCGGGCAGCCCCGCGATGGTGACTGGCGGGCTGCCTTCGCTCTCTACGAGAAGGATGGGAATGCAGCCGCGCGGGTGACCTTCTACCGCGTCCCCTATAACGTCAAGCAAACGCAGGATAGGATTCTAGCGGCCTCGCTGCCTGAGCGGCTGGCATTACGGTTAGCGACAGGGCGGTAGCATCACGCAACTTCACAGTCTGAATGATTCTTGGGAGCATCAGGATTCTGCTGTCCAAGAGCCATCGTGATCTATGGTTACGACTACGACAGTTGGCCAATGGAATTGGCGATTGCCGGCATGGGCAACTTCCATGCCGGCAACCCAAACATGAAGGCCAGCAGGAGTAGTGCGATACTGGGGCTTAGGAATCCGTCTTGTTTTCCGGTGCGTCTTTACCAACTATATTGTCATTCACCGCGTGGTCTCTAATCAGTTTTTGAAAATAAGCGCGCATTGCGGCGACAAACTCGCTCTCCAACTGTTCAAGACTAGCAGTGTCGATCTTTGCAGGCATTATTGGAAGACCTCCAAATGAGAATTCGGACGAAGCGATGATACGACCTTCGTCATAAGCGTACAACTAGATTCGTAACTCCGATGGCGATTTTGCCAGGTATCGCCTCCCGCGCTCGTCACGCCCCTAGCTGTTCATCCGGCGCCATTTACCCAATGTTGCGGGGTTGCGGGTGGTCAGGTCAACGTGAGCCGCACCGTAGTGACGTTCGGAGGCGGCTTGGCAGTCCGCCTTCCAGCGGGGGATCAGCGCCACCGACCGGTAGGCCGGTTTCTCGGCGTAATCCACCAAATTCTCGATCTCCGACGCGGTCATAGTGCTTTCGCCGGAACGTACGATTTCCCCAGTGAGGTAATCGCGTATCGCCCAAGACTCTTCTTCGCCGGCCGTTTTGCTGTAGTGGTATACCCGGTTCGGGTGCCCCGTGAGGGCGATCAAAGCGACGAGGTAGCGACCATGGTTATCGAAAGGAATATTTGGCATTTTGCGAATCTCCTTTCTTGCCCGAGGCAAACACTTTATTAGTAATGATAGTGATGGTTATAATAATAGAAGAAGCCAAAAAGTCAAGAAAATCCACAGAGGACCTTTACGGTTCGCTTCAAGGGCCCAATCTCCAGGTCACCGCATCCAAAAGTTTTGCGATAAACTACAGTCATGTCCGCCCGCCCATTTCCCACAAAATCTCCGTATCGCTCGCAGGAGTTCGACGGTGGTGCAATCGATCGTTCGGAGGAAGGCTATCTCGTGGCCTACATCGATGGAGGGGCTCGCGGCAATCCCGGTCCCGCAGGATATGGCGTTGTCATCGAGGATGAAATTGGCCGTCCCGTCGCCGAACTCAGCGAATTCCTCGGCCGCCAGACGAACAATTACGCCGAGTATTCGGGCTTGCTGGCTGCCCTCAACTACACCCTCAGGCACGATTTCAAAGCGCTGAAGGTGGTCAGCGATTCTGAGCTGATGGTGAAGCAGATCAACGGCGAGTACAAAGTCAACAATGCCACGCTGAAGGAGCTCCATGCCCGGGCGATGAAGATGATCGACCAGCTTGACTACTTCGAGATCAAGCACGTGCTTCGCGAAAAGAACTGGGACGCCGACCGCCTGGCGAACTTGGCCATGGATCGGGGGATCGCCAAGAAAGCGCCTACGGTAAGCGCCACGGATGTCGGTGGTGTAGCGTCGGTGGTGTCCGAACTCAATGGCGTGGTGCGCAACGGCGTTGTCCAATTCCTCGGGAATCCGCTCCCCGAGGGGACTTTGGTGAAAGTTCGCGCAGCTACACCTACGGCAAAGAAGTAGTGATCTAGGGAACTCTGAGCAAGTCGATGTTCGGGTAGTGCCGGCCTTCACGCCGGCGTCTATGCTGTTGTGAATAATTTGGGCTTCAGCCCCGGAAATACAGAAATGCTGACTTTTTCAGAGCCTCCTTAAGGCGCTCAACTTCATCCTTTGCATCACTAGTAATTGTTACCACATGCCGCCGCGGGCTTGGCTTCGTTTCGTGCGGGGCAGTGGCTTGCGCAACGCCCCTGAACAACCTGCGGCAACGGATTCGTCGTTCCCAATTACTGGAAAAAACTCTCACGGGACAGGTCAAAGGAAACAGCTTATAATTTTCGAAACGTAGGAGGGTTTGTGGTTTCTGCTGGCGTCCAGTCTCCAGCACAGGTCCAGTCTCAGCCAAAGGCAGGCCCTTTCGCTTTGCCGGGAAAGTCGATTCTAGCTCTCGGACTTCTCCTGCTAGCCGGAACGCTGGGCGTTTATCTGCAGGTGCATCGGCACCCGTTCGTCAATCTGGACGATGACGTCTACGTAACTGAAAACGCTCACGTCACGTCAGGATTGAACTTGACGACTGTCGAGTGGGCATTCACGACCTACCACGCGAACAACTGGCATCCCCTGACGTGGATTTCTCACGCTCTCGATTGCCAGCTCTTCCACCTGGGTCCCGCCGGCCCCCACGATGTGAACGTCGTACTGCACCTGATCAACGTCGTGCTGCTTTTCTGGGTCTTGTGGAAGGCGACGGGGTATGCCGGTCGCAGCCTGATGGTAGCCGCGTTGTTTGCGCTGCATCCCCTCAATGTCGAATCGGTGGCCTGGATCGCAGAGCGCAAGACCATGCTGAGCATGTTGTTTTTCCTGCTCGCGTTAGGCGCTTACCGGTGGTATGCCCAGAAGCCGCGAATGGGCCGCTGCAGCGTGGTTGCGCTTCTGTTTGCGCTCGGCTTGATGGCCAAGCCCCAGGTGATTACCTTGCCCTGCGTCCTCCTGCTTTGGGATTACTGGCCGCTGGGCCGCCTTCGTCTCCGTACTGAGCAATCTGCTTCCAGTTCCCAAACAGATATTCCGCCCAGAAGCTTCTACTGGCTGGTCATGGAGAAACTCCCGCTTTTTGTTCTTTGCCTGATCAGCGCTTACCTCACAATGAGGGCGCAAAGAGTGGGGCGTCCCCAGTATTGGCCGTTCACGTTCCCAGTTCGCCTGGAAAATGCGATCGTGGCCTATGCGCGGTACGTGCGAAAGATGTTCTGGCCTTCGGATCTGGCCCCGATGTACCTCCATCCGGGCAATAGCATACGGTTGTGGCGGGTATTCCTGGCTCTGGCTTTCCTGCTGGCGGTCACGGCGCTGGTGGCGGTTTGCTGGCGCCGCCGTTACCTAACCGTCGGCTGGCTGTGGTTTCTGGGAACGATGGTGCCAATGATTGGCCTGATGCAGGTGGGAAGGCAAGCCATGGCCGACCGGTATGCTTACCTGCCTTTTCTGGGGCTGTTCATTATGCTCTGCTGGGGTGTGGCCGACTGGGCCGAGGCCCGGCATCTTCCCACCAAGTTATTGCCGGCGGTCAGCATCGCTGTATTAGTCGGTCTGGCGGTGGTCACGTATCGTCAAGTTGGCTACTGGGCCGACAACGTGACGCTCTGGTCGCACGCGGTGCAAGTCACCGATCGAAATTGGTTTGCCGAAGCCCATCTAGGCGACGCGCTGAGGAATACGGGACACCAAGAAGAGGCCCTACAGCACTACTTCAAGTCGTTGGCGATTGATCCCACCAACCTCGACGCCACTCTAGGCTTAGCGCTGTACGAACATCAAACCGGCCACCTTCGGGAGTCTATCGATTATTACAAGAAGTACCTGGCGGCAGCAGGCGTTGACGAGCGACGCTACCAGGTACTCATTAACCTAGGTCACGTCTATCGTAGGCTTGGGGATGCCGAGCGCGCCCGGCAGTACTTCGAGCAGGCGGCAAAGATCGCTCCCGAGTAGCAGTGCAGCCAAACCGGGGGCCAGAAGCGCACTTTCGTTACAATTTGGAGATCAAATCCGGATATGTCCAAATTCGGCCAAGCTATTGAAATAAATCGGGCTACAGAAAAAACGGGATATGGCACTTGGAGGGAAATTCCCTAGAACAATGTCGCAAAGAACTGCACACCAAAGGCTCCCGAATGACGGATTTACAGAGTTTACGATGGCAAGAGAATTGCTCTGTCACAGGTAGCCTCTCTCGCTATGGGGCTACACAATGGGTACATTTCCGATTTGAACCTAAAGGAGGGTTCGATCCTTGAAAATGCGTATCGCTACTCTGTCACTGCTTGTACTGTGTCTTGCCTTGGCCGCCTCCGCTCAGATTTATAGCGAAGGTCCGATTGATGGCAATGACAATGCGTTCTTTGTCACCGGCCCCAACCTCCCGAATTTTCTTGGGTCTGTCCAGGACATTTCGAACGGGTTTGTTGCCGCAACTTCCGGCGCCGCCAGCCATCTCGAGTGGGGTGAGTGGTCAGTCGGCGCGCCGACGAGCTTTAGCTATGAGCTAGGCTCTGCGGCGTTCGGCACCGACATTGGAAGCGGAACCGTTGGGCAAACTGCTGGTAACAGCACGTTGCTCTTTACCAACGGCTTCGGTTATGGCGTTTACGACGTTAAGGTTGGTATTACCTCCGCAGCCATGACAGCCGGCAGCACCTACTGGCTCTCCATCAGCAATGCTACCGACGCCAGCAACGATGGCACGCAAGGGTGGGACATCCCGAACGGCGGTAGCGGCGGTCCTGCGACTTGTAACTTCCGGCAGAGCGGAACCAATTTTGGTAACTGCGGACTCGGCGGCGAATCCTTCACGCTCAGCGGCGGAACGCCTCCCCCCAACACTCCTGAGCCCAGCAGCATCATGCTGTTCGGTTCTGGCATCCTCGGCTTGGCTGGCGTACTGCGCCGCAAGATGACCCGCTAGTTTAAACCCGACCCTTCCCCCAGGTCTTATCGAAAGCCGGAGCCCAGTGCTCCGGCTTTTTTCTTGTCATTGCGACCTCATTTTTTCATTATGATCAATACAGTTTGTGAATAACCGCTGACTCCCGCGAGGCGTTGCCCTCGGGTCCTCCCGTGCAGCGGCTACAAACCAGCCAGTCTCATTGCGCGTGTTCTATACAGGCGTCGCGGCGGCCGCGGCGGTATTTCTGCATCCGGCCCCGCGTTTGATTTACAGCAACGACTTCACCAGGAATTTGCCTGCGCCGGTTGGCTGGCACTATGGGTTGCTCGGAATTTGGAAGCGTTTCGACGGCGATCCGGCCCAGCATGGCTCCGAACCGCCGCCGGTTCAGATGTCCCTCCGCCAGAAAAACCCAATAGTAGCGAGCATGTTTCACCAGCTGCCCACCCCTCTTGACCAGACGTTGCTGCAGACTCGTCAGCGGCCAGTTGTCGATGCGCTTCGGCAATGCCACGCCGCCGCCACAAATTGCCCAAGTTGTAAGCCAGCACACTCAATCCCAGCCGGACCTGGTTGGAGCGGAAACGATGACAACTCAGTCGCGTCATCTTCACCGTTTTGTAGTCGACAAGTATATGAAATCTTCCCTATGCTACGATGGCTGTCAACTAAACGCATGACTACACCAGTCACAGCGGTGAACTTGACTACGGGAGATACGTCGGCGACGGGCACTTCTCAGCTCGACAAACGCTTGTTCCTGATTCTCGCCGCAATTGCCCTCATCTACGCGTTCTTAGCCGGGCTGCGCACCGTTTCAGAGTTCGACCTTGGCTGGCAAATGGCCATGGGACGTTGGGTGGTCCAACATCACCACGTCCCCTCGACCGACGTCTTCTCCTACACCGCGCAGGGAGAACCTTGGATTTATCCTGTCGGCGGGGGACTGGCGTTCTATCTCGCTTATCTGCTCGGTGGCTACGGCCTGATTTCATGGATTGGCGCCGCAGCTTGCGTCGGTACAGTCGCGTTGCTGCTGCGCCGAGGCTCCGCAGTCGGAGCTGGAATCGCCATACTCGCGGTGCCTCTCATAGCCTGGCGCACCGCGCCGCGCGCCGAAATGTTTACCGTCGTGCTCTTCGCGGCGTTTCTCTCTCTGCTCTGGGAGAACTATCAAACTGGCCGGGCGCGCCTGTGGTTATTGCCATTGCTGATGCTGGCATGGGTCAATCTTCACCTCGGCTTTGTGGCGGGTCTGGCTCTGGTTGCGGCCTATGTTGGGGTTGAGCTCTCGGAGATGATTTTCGGTGAGGTGCGCCGCCGCGCGGCCACCCAAAGACTCCAGCATGCATCGGGATGGCTGGCGTGTACCGCGCTGGTCACGGTGGCAAACCCTTGGGGCTGGGGGATCTATCGGGCGCTAATCCTGCAACAGCGAGCCGCGGGGCAGCACCAGTTAAATATCACAGAGTGGAGCGGCGTGCCAATCACTTGGATCGCCTTCAGCTCTGGCTTTTCGTTGAGGGAGACCCACGGCGCGATTTATCTGCTGATGGTCATCGCGGTGGTTGCTGCTGTGCTGGCTTTGCTTAAACGCCAAGTGGGAGCGGCAATCCTGCTGCTGGCTGCAGTCTACCCAGCAATGCGCCATGTTCGCATGGGGGCTGTATTTGCGTGCGTCGTGCTGGTGGTCGGCGGGTCTGTTCTGGCTCCGGCGATAGGCGACTTTGGCTCCATGGTTCGGCGGCCGCGAATGCGTTCGACCGCCGCATGGGCCGCGGCCTGCTTACTCGCAGCGCTCGCTTCGCTGCGCTCTTTCGACCTGGTTACCAACCGTCACTACGTTCGGGCCATAGATGAATCGACGTTTGGGGCCGGACTGGGCTGGTGGTTCCCGGAACGCGCGGCGGAGTTCATCGAGCGAGAGAATCTGGCGGGAGAAATCTTCAACACCTACAACGAAGGCGGATATGTAACCTGGAAGCTTGGCCCGAGATATCGCGATTATCTTGACGGCCGTGCCATACCCTTTGGAGCACCACGGATGCAAAGAGCCCGTCAGCTGCTCCAGCTCTCACCCGATTCGGAGACTTGGCGGCAGGAAGCAGAACGCTACAACATCAACACCATCCTCCTCGCGCTCGCTCGTTTTGATGGAGTTCAGTTAGTGAACATCGCGGGATTCTGCAACAGCCGTGACTGGCGCCCGGTTTACCTGGACGAGATTTCAGCGGTATTCGTGCGTCGCAGGCCGGAGACGGAAGCTCTGATTCAACATACGCACGTGGACTGCGCAACCGCACCTCTGCCCGCCCCTCCGTTGGCCTACTCTTCCGCCGGGTCGTTTAATCAACGGGCCAACGCAGCCAGCCTTCTCGCTGCTCTTGGCCGCACTTCGGAAGCACTCTCGGCAACGGACGAAGCGATCTCGACTTTTCCTGACAGCGCCTTCGTACGGTGGCTTCGTGGCACACTGCTCTACGGGGAGGGGCGCCGATCCGAGGCGGAACAGGAGTACGTTCTTGCGGTCTCGCTTGATCCCAGCGAAGCTACCTGGTCTGCGCTCGCCACCTTTTACCAACAAGAGGGGCGAGTCCCCGAGGCCATCGACGCCTGGCAACAAGCGAGCCGGCTGTCGTCAAAACCATACCTGACGCAGGTTAAGCTGGCCCACCTCTATCTGCAGATTCGGCAACCCCAGGCGACCTTGCAGGCACTTGATGAGGCGGTTCGCATTGCTCCTGCCGAGGCCCTGGCGGAGACGGGTGAGAAATCCCTCAGATTTGACGTAGCACGCGGCCGTTCAGCCGCCTGGGACGAAAGCGGCGATCTTGCACGAGCCGTTTCCTTTCAGGAAGAGGCGACCCAGCTTGCGCCGGATGACGCGGCCGCCTGGTCTCGTCTGGCGAAACTGTATCAAAGGCAACGCCGCTTCACAGATGAGTTCCGGGCCGATGAGCGCGCAACCGCTTTGGCCGGAAATCAGAGTCATTGACTCGGCTGTCCGCCCTGGATTCTTTGCGCCTTTTCTTCACATTCCCGGGCGCGAGCGGGATCTCCGAGTTGCCGATAGGCCAAGGCCATCGTTTCGTAAGCTTGCACCTTTTGTATAGTCAGCGGGGTCATGGCCGGTATTCTTTGGCATCGCTCGATGCACTCAAGCAATCTTCCATGCAGCCGATCGTAATCAGCCATGTTCAGGTTGCTGGAAGCATCGTTGGGATTGATTGCCAAAGCCGCCCGGAAGTGTGGAATGGCTTCTTCCACTTCGCCCTGGCGCTCCAGAGCCACCCCGAGACTGTTCTCGGCTATGAAATTCAGGCCGGTGACCTGCACAGTGTGAGACCACAGAGTCACGTTGTCGTTCCAGCGGTCGAGCTGGACACGAGCCACCACCGTCAGCGCCAATAACGCCGCGATGCTGAGACTAGCGGTCCAAGCGGGAGCAATGCGCCGTTGCTCTGACCAGTCCGCCACGCCCCAGCAAATCATGATGAACAAACCGATGAACGGTAGATAGGCGTAGCGATCGGCCATCGCCTGCACACCCACCTGGATCAGACCGATCATAGGGACCAGAGTTCCTACAAACCAAAGCCATCCCACCACGAGGTAGCGGCGGCGGCGCTGGAGGAAGACGAGCGCCGTGATCGCCAGCAGCAAAACAATCGCTGCCAATACTGCCCATGTTTTGAATGAGTGGGGATGGGGATAGAAGAGTGCCAGCCGCGACGGCCACAACATCTTTTTCACGTATTGGGCATAGCTGACAATCGCGTTCTCCAGCCGAATGAGACGGGGGAAATAATTTCTGGCGCCGCCCCTGCCCTGTGCTTGCATGGTGATGAAAGCGTCAACACCGGCGATGGCGAACAGCGGGAACTTTTCCTCTACCAGCAAGTAGAAGCTCTTGGACGGAGTAATTGGCGAAACTCCGCCGGACAAAGGCCCCGGAGCGGACGCAAACATGCGCCCCAAGGGCCAATAATCCCAGAGCAACAAAACGCAGGGCAGGGTGATCACCTGCGGCTTGGCCATCAACCCGAGGGCAAACAGCAATGCGACGACGGCATAGCGCCCGACTCGAGGCTCGCGCACATACCATCGGTAAGCGCCCAGCGCGAGCAGAAAAAACAACATGCTAAGGAGGTTCTTGCGTTCGGCCACCCAAGCCACGGTTTGGACATTGATGGGGTGCAGGGCAAACAATGCGGCCACCATGAAACTGCGGCCGGCATAACCCGTTGCCTGTTGTAGCACCCAGAACAAGAGCAGGACGTTCAGCACATGCAAGAGTAGATTTACGTCGTGGTGCCCAGCGGGGTTCAACTCGAAAAGCTGGCAATCCAAGGCGTGCGACAGCCAGGTCAGCGGATGCCAATTGGCCTGATCGTAGGTCGTGAACGCCCACGTAACCGTATCCCAGTCCAAACCGGCCTGCACGTGCAGGTTGTTGGTGACGTAGACGGTGTCGTCATAGTTGACGAACGGGTGATGGTTCACCGGATAGTAAAGCGCGAGGGTCGCGGCCACCAGCACAGCGCCGAGAAAAAATGGCCGCATGAACCAGCGCGAAGGGGGCTTGGACTGCACTTGCTTGTCAGCCGATGAAGTAACGGAAGTCATGCTGCCCATGTTGCCGACGAGTATAGCGGATTAGTGGTTCTCAGGGCTGTGGTAGGGGAGGCAGGCTGTTCTGGATTTTAAGGCCCGCGCGCTAATTCAGAGCGGGTTGCTCGGTTCCCCATTCTTGGTATCTGCGGGTGAATACCAAAACGGGAACTCGCTGCACTTTCGGAACAATTCTGTGTTGCAGCCGCCGGAGAGAGGACGAGAATGGGAGTGGCCTCTAGTAGACCCACGAGGTATACCTCCCATGCGTACTACATCTTTTTTTCTGCTCACAATTCTGTGTCTTGCCTTGACCGCCTCCGCTCAGATTTATAGCGAAGGTCCGATTGATGGCAACAACAATGCGTTCTTTGTCACCGGCCCTGCCTTCCCGAATTTTCTTGGGTCTTTCCAGGACATTTCGAACGGGTTTGTTGCGGCAAATTCCGGCTCCCCCGGCGGCCTCGAGTGGGGTGAGTGGTCAGTCGGCGCGCCGACGAGCTTTAGCTATGAGCTAGGCTCTGCGGCGTTCGGCACCGACCTCGGCAGCGGGACCGTTGCGCAAAATGCTGGTAACAGCCACTTCCTCTTTACCAACGGCTTCGGTTATGGCGTTTACGACGTTGGTATTGAAATTACCCCCGCAGCCATGACAGCCGGCAACACGTACTGGCTCTCCATCAGCAATGCCACCGACGCCAGCAACGATGGTACGCAAGGGTGGGACATCCCGAACGGCGGTAGCGGCGGTCCTGCGATTTGCAACTTCCGGCAGAGCGGAACCAACTTTGGTAACTGCGGACTCGGCGGCGAATCCTTCACGCTGAGTGGCTGCGGCGCTGGCCCCGATTGCGGCCCCCCGGTCCCTGAGCCCGGCAGCATCCTGCTGTTCGGCTCCGGCATCGTCGGCCTCGCCGGCGTAGTGCGCCGCAAGCTGAACCGTTAATCGCAGGTCCTTTATGAAGAGCCGGAGGATGGTGCTCCGGCTTTTCTTGCGTCGCGAAATCGCTTGTGCGATCGCGCCTCCCGACTTGCGCTCGGACGCGAACCGCCACTTCTGCTATGGCATCGTTCGACTCCGCGCGGGCGAATTCAAAGCGGGTTGATGGTTTCCCCATTCTTGGCATCTGCGGGTGAATGCCAAAACGGGAACACGCTGCATTTTTGGAACAACTCTGTGTTGCAGTCGCCGTAAAGAGGACGAGAATGGGAGTGGCCTCTAGCAGACCCACGAGGTATACCTCCCATGCGTACTACATCTTTTTTTCTGCTCACAATTCTGTGTCTTGCCTTGACCGCCTCCGCTCAGATTTATAGCGAAGGTCCGATTGATGGCAACGACAATGCGTTCTTTGTTACCGGCCCTGCCTTCCCGAATTTTCTTGGGTCTTTCCAGGACATTTCGAACGGGTTTGTTGCGGCAAATTCCGGCTCCCCCGGCGGCCTCGAGTGGGGTGAGTGGTCAGTCGGAGCGCCGACGAGTTTTAGCTATGAGCTAGGCTCTGCGGCGTTCGGCACCGACCTCGGCAGCGGAACCGTTGCGCAAAATGCTGGTAACAGCACCTTCCTCTTTACCAACGGCTTCGGTTATGGGGTTTACGACGCTAAGGCTAGTATTACCTCCGCAGCCATGACAGCCGGCAACACGTACTGGCTCTCCATCAGCAATGCCACCGACGCCGCCAACGATGGTACGCAGGGGTGGGACATCCCGAACGGCGGTAGCGGCGGTCCTGCGATTTGCAACTTCCGGCAGAGCGGAACCAATTTTGGCAATTGTGGACTCGGCGGGGAGTCCTTCACGCTCGGCGGCTGTTGCGGGCCGCCCGTTCCTGAGCCCAGCAGCATCCTGCTTTTCGGTTCTGGCATTCTCGGTCTCGCTGGCATATTGCGCCGCAAGCTGAACATTCAAGTCTGAGTAAGTGGGCCGGAACCTAGCACCTCCGGCCTCGATTCAAAGTAGCCCACTACCCTACCGTCTCTAAGCTTGACAACTGCTGTGGACACCTCCATACTTGCGGCGCTCGGTCGGGACAATGTCGTCGGCCGCCACTATGAAGAAGGTAGCCAGGAAGCAAGCTTCCGCGAAAAAGACTAGCGCTCCGCGAGCGGCCAAGCGTGCGGCTGCGAAGCCGGCCAAGCCCGCGCAGACCAGGGCGCCCGCGCCTCCCAAAAATGAGGGTAAGCTTACCTTCAACCACGCCATGGTGTACGTCAAAGATGTGGATCGCGCGATGGCCTTCTATCGTGACCTGATGGGATTCAAGCTGATCGAGGACTTCCGCTACAAGGGTAATGCGGTGTACGCGCGCCTACGGGCGCCAGGGGGCGACGGAACCATAGCCCTTCACCAAGCGGGACCGGGCGTCTCCGTTGCCAGCGATGGTGTGCGCTTGTACTTCGAAGTTCGCGATCTCGATGACTTCTGCCTCAAGCTCCAGAAAAAGGACTTCTACATCACCCAACTGCCGCAGATGATGCCCTGGGGATGGCGGCACGCTTACCTCAACGATCCTGACGGCCATGAGATCAGCCTATACTGGGCGGGCGAAAACCGCATGATGAAAACCGTCATGAAGGCCGCAAAAGAAGCCGGCAAGGGTTAGGCTCGAGAGGGTCCTTGCCCTCGATATAGGAGAGGATGCGAGCTTTGTAGTCTGCGATGGCTTCCATGAGACCTCTACCTTTCCGCGGGTCCTAGAGAGTTCTGTGAAAAAGACCTTTGCCTTGGGTCGGGGCACAACGAGCCTCTGTGCTTCTGGGAAGTGTCGATTTA
>PLQW01000201.1 GCA_003160215.1 Acidobacteriaceae bacterium | reverse complement strand
CCATGATTTCTTCTAACGAATCGAATTCCTAAACAACTAAATGCTTGATCCCACGCCTCGAAAGGGGTGACGAGGTGTCGTACGTAAAAGGCCGATACGGAAGAATTTCGTCGGCTGAGTGGAAGCATAGTGTTCCCAGTTTGTCAAGATGTCAAGCACTTTTTTACAAAAATTTTAATAAACCTTTGGTGGCGGTGACGGTAGCGGAGTTTCCCACCTAGCTCAGCCGCCACTCAGGAAGCCGCCTCAGGAAAAGACGTGATTCGGGAACCGCTGAAAGTCAGTGCGTGAAGCGTCGGGAACTCTGGCAAAATCTCATCTGGGGTGCCCCGTTCTAGCCTTTTTTTGGCTAGGGCGGGGCAGTTGACCACCCCAACCTGCTGGCTCGACGACCTTCACTCGCGGCGTCGTTCCCATCCGCTCGCGCTTTCTATCCGTCCACGGAGATTCGACCTCGACCGCACTCTCTTCGCCAGTGAGGTAGTGGCGAAAACTGCTCCACGGCCAACCTTCCGGCTTTTCTACCAGTCCGCGCTTCACCGGATTGCGGTGTAGATAGCAGAGTTTCTCGACGCGTTTCCGCTTGGTCCATACGCTGAAGTCGTAGTAGCGGGCTTGCCAAAAATGCTGGTGGTCACCCATCAACCTGCGCGGGACTGACTGCTTGATGGCTTGAATCGCGCTGGCCAGCGTTCCGCGCTCCGGCTCGCTGATGAGCAAATGCACGTGCTCGGGCATAACCACGTAGCCGACTACGTAGAATCCGTAGCGGACTCGGCTCTGTTCCAACGCGAGTTCGAACCGATGCATCGCGGGCGGACTCGCCAGCAGCGGCTGGCGGTGGTAGCAACTGAAGGTGATGAAGTGAAGGTCGCGACCTTCTTGATAGCGCTTCAGTCCTCGCGGCATAAGAACAGAATAGCTGCGGGAAGACGACTGTCAGTGATGGGTGATACCGGTCGACGTGACTGCCCCGCCCTAGCCAAAAGAAGGCTAGAACGGGGCACCCAGATTTACGGTTTCGTGTGTCTCGACTACGCTTGGCCGGGGCACCCGGCACTGATGCAGGCACCAATGAAGTGGCGGAACTCGATCGGTTGAGTTCCGCCACGTCCTGCGTTCGGAGGAGAAACTACTGCACGCCGCCGTTTGCGGTGGCAGTCATTGGGGGCGGATTGTCCGAGGCAGTTTTCATCTGCGTCGCGACGTAGGATTCCAGCTTTGTCAGACGCTCCTGCAACGACACATTCTGCTGTTGCAGTTGCAGCTTCAGGCCATCGATCTCATGCCGCTGCGCCTGCATCTGCTGTTGCTGCGCTTTGATCTGCTGAAGCTGGGTTTGGAGTTCGTCCTGCTGCGCCGCGACTACCTTGTGCTGCTTCTGCAGCTCGTTCAGCAGCATGGGAGCCAGCAACTGATATTTGACATTGTTAGGCGTACCGTCTCCTTCATAAGCCACCATTTCGGGATACACCTGGGCCACTTCTTCGGCAATCAGGCCGTACTGCAACTGGTGAGAACCGTCGTCATATCCCGGCTTGTAGACGAAGCTGACAGGACGCAATTGCAGGAGTTTGCTGCTGCGGTCGCCCATGTCAGAGACCTGCTCCTTGAAGCGCCGGGAGGATGGCATGCAACTTGTAAACATCGATGCGTAGAAGAGTTGTTGGGTGGCAGGGGCCCAGCAGACCGTATAGTTGGTTCCTACCGGCGGATTAACAAGACCCGCCATGTAAGCGCTTGTTTGGGCACTGCCGATCCGGGTGACGCCGTTGTCGGTGGCAAAGCCTTGGTTCCCGATGTCAATATCGTTGATGCCGGTAACGATATTGAAACCAGAATTAAACCCGATGAAGATGTCGTTGGCGCCGCTCGTGTTGAATACCCCCGAGTTTGCGCCCACGAATGTGTTTCCGCTCCCGCCCACGTTGTGGTTAATACCAGCTGATTCGCCTACAAACACGTTGAAATTACCGGTATTATGCGCGCCGGCGGCGGATCCGAAGAAACTGTTGTTACTACCGGTGTTTGACACCCCAGTATTGACCCCGAAGAAGTCGTTCGATTGTCCGGTGCTATTCTCGCCTGCTTGCGCTCCCACAAAGGTACTGAAAACTGAGGTACTGCTAAATCCCGCCCCGGCGCCTACAAAGGTACTTGAATTGACGACCGCGGTCGTGCCAGCCTTTTCACCGACGAAAGTATTGAAAAGGCCTCCGCTGCCGGTATCGGCACCGACAAAGAGGCTTCCGTTCGCGTAAGGGAAGATGCTTAGCACTGGATGCAGACCGATCATGTAAGACTGCCGGGTGTCGGTTGTGTTGATACCCGAACTAGCACCACCATTGACATCGAGCGCTGCCAACGGATTGTTGAGTGTCGGCAAGTTGACCCCGACGAAGAAGTTGGTTGGGTTCTCGTACACGTGACTGCAGTCGACGTTACCTGTGGCGGAGGTCCACTTCGTCAGGAAATTGGCTCCCAAGGAGCAGGTTCCAACAACGTTGCCACCGCCGCCGCTGGGAATTGCCTGGAACCCGAGTTGGCCGGAGATGTTGTCTATCGTCACCATGCCATAGGTAGTGAGGAGACCTGTGGGATGTTGAAGGATGGGGTCGAAGTAGACAAAGTTTTGTTGCTGGTTGTTTACGCCCCTCATTCCGATGCGGATGGTGTTACTTTCATTCGCTCCAAAATTTGCCAAATACACATTGCTTTTGCCATTGGCATTAAAGATGCCCGCCTGGTAGCCGTAAGAGGTGTTGTAGGAGCCGCTCGTGTTGGCAGCGCCAGCAGCGACACCGGTAAAGGTGTTGAAGTTCCCGTTACTTGCGCTGAGGACACCGCCGCCAGCGTTTGTGCCGAGGAAGGTATTGCTATTGCCAAAGGCCCATAATCCCGCTCCGACGCCTACGTATGTGTTGCTCATGCCGCTGCCGTTGGTTTGACCTGACGAGGCTCCGATGAAGGTGTTCGCCTTGCCGTGGTAATCGTTGAAGCCAGCGCTTGTGCCGGCGAAGGTGTTTTGGTCGCCATCGATGTGCTCATAGCCAGCGCCCGAGCCGAGTAACGTATTGGCATGGCCGGTCTTGTTGCTGAGGCCAGCGTAGCTACCGAAAAAGGCGTTCTGGTTACCCGTGGTGTTGCGGAGGCCAGTTAGGTAGCCGAAAAAGCTGTTGCCGTCAGCGGTATTGTTGAGGCCAGACTGTGAGCCGGTAAAGGTATTGTAGCTGCCGGTGTTGATTGTGCCAGCTTGCCAGCCTGCGAAGGTGTTATTGGTTCCGACATTTGCGGGTGGAACGCCGCCAGGGGCGGGGTAGACGTAGCCGGCACCCCAGCCGAGAAACACATTCCCGCTATTTGGCGAATTAGGAACTGGAAAGCCGGTGCTCACGAAGGGCTGCTCGTTGATGTCATACCACCTGTAAGTGCTGATTACGCCGTTCACGTCGAGTGGTTCCGAGGGAGGATGCTTCGTTGAGAAGCCAGGGCCAATGCCTATGTTACCGTTAAAGGTTCCACCGATAATCTGGAAGAGCGACGAGGCACAAAGCGCCCCAGTATTGTCCCAGTAGGTAATGTAACCAGGCGTCACGATGCAGGGGCCCCGCGGCGGTGGCGGAAGCTTACCGTCGGTGCCCGTTGTGTTCGAGATGCTGCCCGCGTTCGCGACATTGCTCAACGCGTTCACGGAGGTTCCATCGGCCATCCCCGCCGACGGTGCCTTGACGAAGGCCGACGCGGGCAATCCGCCCAGGGTATCCGCTTCGTGCGCTTTGAAGGCGTAGGGCACGCTCACTAGCAGCACACGCGCCTGTTCATCTTGTCCCTGGACTTGCACGCCCAGCCAGCGCTGCTCTTGTTGCGAGAACAGGTCGTCAGGTAATCCTGTGGTCGTAGTGCTGCCCAGAATCACGTTGTATTGGCCATTGCTGTCGGGAGTCACGTTCTGCGTCTCCATCCAGACGGAGGCGCCGCCATCCTGCTGCTTGTAGATGGAGAAGGTGACGCCGACGGCGGTGGAAGACGAGAGGGCCGCGCCCTGCGCGTCCTTCAGTGTTCCGCTGTAGCGAATGAGGTTGGGAACGGATGTGGTTGCCGTTTGTTGGGCTGAGCAGATGGCAACGGACAACAGGGTGGATATGGCAATAGCGAGGGTAGTGCTGAAGCGGCGCATAGAGGCTCCTTGCGGGCGGTCGCCCGGATTCAATATTTTCGGAGTAAACGATTTCGAGCCTTGGCTCACAAAAGAGAAGTGTGGCAACATGGCGCCGCGGAGAGCCAAGGACGCGAGAGCGGCGCTGACTTCAGTAGGGCCCAGGGGAAAGGCTTCCTTACTCCCGCTGCTCCGCGTAACAATCAGCGGATACCATGCGGAAGTTCCCTGCCTGAATTCCTAAACAACTAAATGCTTGATCCCACGCCTCGAAAGGGGTGACGAGGTGTCGTACGTAAAAGGCCGATACGAAAGAATTTCGTCGACTGAGTAGGCACATAGTGTTCCCAGTTTGTCAAGATGTCAAGCACTTTTTTACGAAATTTTAATAAACCTTTGGTGGCGGTGATGGTAGCGGAGTTTCCCACCTAGCTCAGCCGCCACCTTCGCCGAAAGCCCCGGACATCATGCTCGCGCCTGGGGGTTGGCCTTGTGCCACTCCCACGCGCTGCGTACGATGCCTTCGATTTCTGAGTGCTGCGGGTTCCAGCCCAGCACCTGGCGAATCTTCTCCGAGCTGGCGACCAGCACCGCCGGATCGCCCGCGCGTCTTGGCGATTCCACCACCGCAATCTCGCGCCCGGTAATCTTCCGCGCAACTTCGATAATCTCCCGCACGCTGAATCCGCTGCCGCTGCCCAGGTTGCAAATCAAGCGGGAGTGTTCTTCCAGTCCATCCAGCGCCAGTAAGTGGGCGGTAGCCAAATCCTCGATGTGAATGTAGTCGCGAATGCAAGTTCCATCCTTGGTCGCGTAGTCCGTCCCGTAGATCGAAATCGACGGGCGCTGCCCCAGCGCCACCTGCAGCACCAGCGGGATGAGATGGGTCTCCGGGTTGTGCGCTTCTCCGCGCTCGGCCGTCGCTCCCGCCGCATTGAAATAACGCAGGCTGGCATATCGCAATCCGTGGGCCTTGTGAAACCACGGCAGCATACGTTCCACCATCAGCTTCGATTCTCCGTAGGCGTTGGTGGGATCGAGCGGATCGTCTTCCATGATCGGAATGCGTCGCGGCTCGCCGTAAACCGCCGCGGTCGACGAGAACACAAAACGTGGCACCTGGTACTTCAAGACACTGCGAAGCAGGCTCAGAGTTTTGGCGGAGTTGTTCTCGAAATACCTTTCCGGCTGCAGCACCGACTCGCCCGCTTCAATGAACGCAGCGAAGTGCATCACGGCGTTGAAGCGTCCCGTAAGGAAAACGTGATCGACGCTCTCCTCGTCGCCGGTGTCCGCCTGCACAAACTCTGCTTCCGCCGGAACCGCCTGCCTCCTGCCTTTGCTCAGATTGTCAAGCACGGTCACCGCGTGTCCCGCACGCAGGAGACGGTCGGCCACCACGCTTCCGATGTACCCAGCACCGCCAGTAACCAGAACGCGCATCGCCAGCGCCTCCTCAAAAGTAGAACGACAAATGCAGCGTCGATTGTAATGCCTGGCGTGGCGCAGCCCTCGTAGCGACCGACAACCCGCGTGCGAATGTGATTTGAAGAAGCACGACGTTCGCCAGCTGTTGAAAGAGCGCCGTTCGGGTAGTGCGGACCTTCGGGTCCGCGTCCAAGCCGTTGGTTTTTATCCCTCGGAGCCGGCTTCAGCCGGCGACGCGCAATCCGTGAAGTCCAGCTTTTGGACACCGACTGTACATTTTCTGGACGAGATCCAGGCGCCATTCGTTTCCGAACTTAGCAACTAATTGATCCTTCGGCATTTGGTAAGTCAATATCCTGCCGAGATAGGTGGCATTAGGATTGCACGAGAACTGAAGCACATAAGCACCACATCGTTAAGCACTATCGTGGTGTCATGCTGATCCAAACTCGATGCGGGGCAATACGGTTAACACCCTGTGTCTTCACCGCACGGCAACGCCTATGGGACTCACAATGGCGGAGCCATGCATTCTCCTTACGGTGTCAAGCGAAACCAACGCAAATCGCATGGAACACACACGATGCTGGCTGGCCGCTTATACACGTTCTCGTCATGAGAGTCGCGTGGCCAGCCAGCTATCGTCTAAGGGAGTCGAATCTCTACTCCCGACCTACGCGAAACTGGCCCGCTGGTCTGACAGAATCCGGCGTTCCCAAGCTCCTCTATTTCCCGGTTATCTAACCAACAATCCAAGATTCCTGTGGGCCATTGGCCTTCAGCTTTCGGGCCTCAGGAGGTTCGACATCAACGAATGCTAGAACAGCTCACCTTCGATGTATACGCGAGGGTGGCACGCCTTCACAGGCAGCGGGAATGGTCGGTGGTGGATGCAGTTTTGGTAGTGCGGGCCTTCAGGCCCGCGTCCAAGCTGTTTATTCTTGTCATCACGAGCGGGCTTCAGCCCGCGAGGGATCTGCTTTTCGACTTTCCGCAGCCTGCTCCACCCGATGCATCAAAGATGAGCTGCCAATAGCTAGGAGTCTGGTGTTGTAGAAGCAAAGAGGACGATCTCCAAACTGCAGTACTTCGAGCGGATCCGCTAAGCGGGTCCGCTTTTTTGCGTAAACCCTTCATGTGTGACCGCCGTCACTGCCAGAGACGTGGATTAAGCAGAGCATTGCATCTCGTGACCCCGGTCAGGCCGGATTCAGGCAATCGGCCCGATCTGGATGAGTAAGCCGTTCACGCTCCCAGCTTGAACTGAGAAGACCCTGCGCACCTTGTAACACCAGACCCTCGAGCACCTATATGTGTCAACCAGCAGGTGAGTGCTTGAGCAGAAACAAGATTCTCGTCATCGACGTCGATCCCGTCATCCGTTCAGGAGTCTGCGACTTTCTTGTGGCGCAAGGCCACCTCGTCGCCGAAGCGGCGAACAGTCACGACGCACAAGTACAGCTTGAGAAGTTTCGTCCTGACGCAGCCATCCTCGACTTCACCTTCCCTAATGGTGACGCCCTCCAGCTTTTACAACGGATCAAGAGCGCGGACTCCAACATTCCCGTCATAGTTCTTACCGGCCAGAGTTCGCTGGAATTGGCGGTGCGGGCCATCCAGGAAGGAGCCGAACAGTTCCTCATCAAGCCGGTTGACTTGTCGGCCCTGCATGCCGTGTTGCTGCGGACCCTGACGAACCGGCGATATCGCCAACAATCGCTGGCCTCCATTTCCCGGACGAAACGTGAATGCGTGGACCCATTCCTGGGTAACAGTCCGGCCATTCGACGGCTGGAAGCCTTGGCCAAGCGAGTGCTAAACAGCGAGAGTCCCGTCTTGCTGCAAGGCGAAACCGGGTCAGGCAAAGGCGTGCTCGCCAACTGGATGCATCGCAATGGCCCTCGCGCCGAAGAAGCTTTCCTCGACCTGAATTGCGCCGGACTTTCTCGCGAGTTGCTCGAGTCCGAGCTCTTCGGGCATGCCAAAGGCGCATTTACCAGCGCGGTCAATGCCAAGCAGGGACTGCTGGAAGTGGCCGATCGCGGAACCGTGTTCCTCGACGAAATTGGGGACATCGACCTTCAGGTCCAGCCCAAGTTGCTGAAGGTGCTGGAAGACCGCGTATTTCGCCGTGTGGGAGACGTTCATGACAAGGCCGTCGACATTCGCTTGATCTCCGCCACCCATCGCGAGCTACTGGATCTTGTCCAGCAGCAGAGGTTTCGCGAGGACCTCTATTACCGGGTGAACACGGTTCCCCTCCGCGTTCCGCCGCTTCGCGAGCGCACGGAAGATATCCCCATGCTGGTACAGCACTTTCTCAACCGCTTGTCTCAGGACTGCGGACGGGGAGAGGTGGTGGCCGACAAATCCGTCATGGATGCCTTGCAGCAGTACTCCTGGCCGGGCAACATTCGGGAACTGCGCAATGTGCTGGAACGTGCCGTACTGATTGCCGAGCATAATCATCTGACCGCCCGCCACCTTCAATTCCATGATTCCACTCACACCGGGCAATCGCCGATGCGCGGCGTTACAGGCACTTTGAAGCAGATGGAGCGCGCCTATATAAATCTCGTGTTGGAGGATGAGGGTGGTTCCATCGAGCGGTCCGCTCGCCGCCTCGGGATTCCCCGCAGTTCGCTATACAACAAGATGAAACGGTTTGAAATTCCCCCCGGAACGGGGCGCATTGACCCAGATTGAGGACACCGTCGCGGCGGAATGTGGCAGTTCCAACGGCGTGGATTGGCTAAAGTAGCGGTCGAGTTCACGCTGGCCGCCATCGCCTCCAATCTGAAACGGCTGCACCGGGTGCGGCACCCCTAAAGCAGATGGGATTCTGCTCCGAACGGCCAATGATTCGGCGGAGCCCCGGCCCCGAGCGACGAAAAAATCGCCTGTCGATCAACTTAATCGCAAATCCGGCAGCTCGCGACACAGTCTCGCAAGCCCCGGGCCTAGGTTGCCCTCTTATTACGTGTGATCGATGATGTCAACACAGTTGAAATTCGTAACGTTAGCGAGATCTTGAGCCAACGTCACCGTCAGGCGGTACGATCCCGTGGGAAACGGACCGACACTGGGTTGCATCAGGGAGCCAGTCGCACCCGCGGCCAACGGCTGTTCCACGTAGTCTTGCGGATTGCCGTCGGTAGCGCTGTTGAACACAACTGGATGGTCCTGATCGTCTGAACCTGGACAGCCTTCTGGTATCCGAGTAACAACCAGGAGATCGGTAAAAGCGGGGGCATCGCCCGGACCAAGATTGTGCGCTGTCCACTGCACGGCAAAGGTCTCGTTGTCGTGGATGATCGCCTTGTCGGGGACAATCGTTCCATCTCCCCCAAATGCCAGGTTTGGAGCTGCAGGCGCCGCGCCTCCGTCAGTGTTCGTTCCCGCGTCGTTCGAGTCCTGCGAATCAGCCATGTTATTTGTCCTTTTCTGGCCGGGAAGTGTTTCCCGATCCGTTGATTGCAACATTGTGAACGGGGTAGTGGGAAGATTGCCGACAGAGCGTTTTCGTCACGGGGGACGTCCCCTAGACACGATGCTCCGCACTGCCTGGACTATTGCTTCTTGCCGCCCCAAATCAGGATCATTACGTGAAGATAAGTGCGGCAACTCTAAGGTCATTTGGAATGGAAGTCAATGGCTCTTGCGTGCCTTAAGCATTCCAGAGTGGTTGTACCTTGGTAGTGCGGGCGCTCCGCTCCGTCGAAAATCATTCACCACGGAGACACGGAGGTTTGGTTTCTATCGAGTTTTCTCCGTTATCGCAGTGATCTCCGTGGTTGATTTTCATCCCTATGGGTGGGCCGCAGACCGACGAGACGACTTCCGACGTCTCCTTAGGAATCCAGCCGCAGAACTTTGTGCTCGGGGCAGCGGGCTTGGGCCATCTCGATCAAACGATTGATCAGCTCTGGACCGTGGTTGGCGTAGAAATAAAGTCCACCGATCTCGCGCTCCTGGAGGGACTTGTTGGGATAAAGAGCGTTCTCGATTTGAGCGGCGTGTCGCGACAGAACCTCCGTCCGGCGCAATTCGGCCTGCGCAGCACGCTTCTCCAGCCGTTTTACCTGGTAGCGCATTTTGCTGGCGGCGCGCCGGGCAGCCTCGACTAGCGTGGGATCGAGCGTCTGCAGGGACTGGCTAACGCGCTGCATGGAACTCTCAACGGCCAGTCTTGTCTGCTCGAAATCCTGCTTGAGTTCGGCGGGCAGTGAGCGGGTGGCTAGACAGTCGCGAAGCTGACATTCGCCATGAAATAGTTCCGGCAGCTCCACTTCGTACTTGTTAAGCAGCCGCTCAATGCGCGGCTCGATCAACGTCGTGCTCATGCGCGGAAGGATGGGAGTAACTCTGCCGAGCAGCTTCTCATACACAACCGCGGCCTGCGCGAAGTAGGCGATCTCGGCCGGACCGCCGATGTAGGCAAGCGTGGGGAGCCAGTAATCCTGAAGCACGGGACGAAGCAGCACGTTGGCGCTGAAGTTCTCCGGCACCGTCTCGATGCGCTTCTGCAACTCCTCGGAGGAAACGGACTTCTTCGCAATCGCGAAAGCCCCATTCGCACGCTGCACCGGGACGCGCGCTCCATCCACCAGCGCAAACAAAGGAGTGGATTCGCGCGTGACCTTCACCTGCTCGTGATAGCCGAGGTCGCGCAACTCCTGGTTGCGCTCCAGCACCGCCTGGTCGAGTTCGGCGGAGCGGTGCAAGGCGTCCACGAACAGCGGCGCCGCAATGCGATGCAGATCCGGGTCAGCGGGATCGAGGAAGATAAGCCCCTGCTCGCGGAAGATGCGCGTGTAAAGTTTGGCGAACGCGTTGGAGAAAGTCTCGCCCTCGGCGTAGCTCTCGCGCAGGTAATCGGCGGCCAGCGATTCGCCCAGCAGCTTGGCGGCCTCCGCGGCGAGTTCGTTGGTTCCTTCAGCGAAGCGAATGTGCGCGACTGGAGCGCCCGCCACACCTGCCGTCGTCGCGGTGAAAGGCGTAAGTTGAAAATCGTGCGTCGGCAGCAGCGCCTGGTTGACTTCGTCGAGATCGTGGTCCTCAGTGGCGAGCCAGAACACCGGCACACATTCCACGCCTGATTGTTCAACCTGTCCGGCCAACGCCAGCACTGACGCGGCTTTGAACAGCGACATCAGCGGGCCGCCGAAAAGTCCAACCTGCTGGCCGGTGACCACGGCAAAAGCGCCGTCTCGCAGCCGCTGAATGTTGCGCAGCGTCGGCTCGGAAGCTCCCCAGGCGCGGTTCTGTTTCTCCAGCGCGTCGGCCACGCGGGCTTGCCGTTCGCGATCGCGGGGGACGGACCTGGCGAATGCGGCGACATGCGCCACATCCGGCGGAGTGGGAAAAAACTTGCGAATCTCGGGAGTGTAGGAAAGGAAGTCGCTGAAGATGCGGGTCGTGTGCGGGATGGAGTTGAACGAGATACAGTCGGGAATCACGCGGTCGTCTCCCGACAACAGCGCCCGCCCACGCAGGCGCTGGGCATAAGGCCAAAATCTAGCAGGGACCTACAGTCGGGTGCAATCAATTGATTAACCAGTTTGTCCATCGGCGCCACTCGTATCAGACTAACAGGCCAGCAAAAGGTTTGGATGATTTCGCCGCCAACGGGATGCAGGAATCGAAAAATTACAGCCGTTGATTTGGACACGCCCAAATAATGGACGACACTTCACCACCGCCGGAAATTCGCGGCAAGAAACGCGAGTCGTGGAGAGTCCTGCAGTCGGCCGTAAAGAGTCGCCGCAGGAACGGTTGGCATCTAAATAAGTGCGATTGACTTCCCTGCTGTGGATGTTAAAGTGAAGTTGATCGCGGTCCACTTCGGGGGCGTCACGGCTTCGACGGAAGTGATTGCGGTAAAGAGGCATACCGGAGCGCATGCATCCGTAATCGCGTGCAAAAACACAATTGCCAATCAAAACCTGGCATACGCAGCTTAATTAGTTAAGTTGCCGTCCTCCTCAGCTTTGCTCATGGGCTGAAAAAGGGCGTCGCACAGTGAGCTGGCTTCGAACTCTCCACCTGTGAGTTCGCGGCGAGATTATCAGGTTGGCCGGCTGCGTTTCTTGTCCGTTCTGAGCGTGGCTGGCGAGAGTGCCGGGTAACTCCGGCGCATGAACGTGACTAAGTATGTAGGCTCTTTGCTGACAACATTTTCGGACGCGGGTTCAACTCCCGCCGCCTCCACCAATCAGATTTATTTGTAACCGCAGTTTGAGTATGCGGCGGGTTCCTGCCCGCCGCGTTTCAATTTCAGGCCGGCCGAACTTTCCATGGTTCGGAATTATGCGACCCGAGAGGCCCGGTTGCCGACTCAAATGCGTTCCAACACCGCCTTGAGGTACTTCCAGAAGCTCTCGACCGAAGAGATCTGGACGCGCTCGTTGGGGCTGTGGGGATCGACGATGGTTGGGCCGAACGAGACCATCTGCATGCCGGGATACTTTTCGCCGATCACGCCGCACTCCAGGCCCGCGTGCATGGCAATCAGCTTCGCGGGCTCTCCGAATAGCTCTTCATGTACTACTTGAAGTTTTCGCACAATTTCGCTGGTGGGCTCGGGCTTCCATCCGGGATAGCTGCCGCGATGTTCGACCTCGAATCCCGCCAGGCGACACGCGGTGGCGACCATGCGCGCAGCCGCCTGCTTGCTGCTCTCGATCGCGCTGCGCTGGCTGGTGACGATCTCGATCACGTCGCCCTTGGTGGCGATGATCGCCAGGTTGGTAGAGTTCTGCACCAGCCCGGGAACATCGGGGCTCATCGCCAGAACGCCGTGAGGCATGGTGACTAACAAAGCAACCGTCTGCTTGGCGTCAGCAGCGTCGAGGACCTTTTCCGGACGCTCGGCTTTTTCGACCGTGATCTGCAAATCGGGATCGAAGCTGCCAAAGTCCGCTTTGTACTCAGCCTCGGCTGTCGCAACCAGGGACTTCAGTTCCTTTTCCCGCGACGCGTCCAGTACCACGATTGACGAGGCCTCGCGGGGAATTGCATTTTGCGCGCTTCCACCTTTGACGTCGCCGACTTCAACGGGCAGACTTTCGAGCAGCTTCTGAAGCACGCCGCCTAAAACCCGCAAGGCGTTGCCGCGGCCTTGATGGATATCCACACCGGAATGGCCGCCCTTGAGGCCAAACACCTTGATGCGCCAACCCGCGCCGACGCTCTCGGGGCGAACCGTGACCTTGCGGCGAGCCGTAGTGGTCATTCCACCCGAGCAACCAATGCAGAGAGTTCCCTTCTCTTCGTTGTCGAGGTTCAGAAAATAGCTGGACTTGAGCACTCCACCCTGAAATTCCGCGGCGCCGGTCAGACCTGTCTCTTCGTCAATGGTAAAAACGAACTCCAACGGACCGTGGGCAATGTCGGTGCTCTCCATCACCGCGAGGGCCGCCGCCACGCCCACTCCGTTGTCGGAGCCCAAAGTGGTTCCGTCGGCCTTCAGCCAGTCGCCATCGCGCACCACCTTGATGGGATCGGTGTCGAAGTTGTGGGCTGTGCCCTCGTTCTTCTCGCAAACCATGTCGAGGTGACCCTGCAACAAGGCCTTGGTCGCCCCCTCGCGACCAGCGTGCGCAGGCTTGCGGACAATAATGTTGCCAGCCTTGTCCTGAACGACCTCGAGACCCAGGCGGGCCGCTTGCGCCAGCACGTACTCGCGCGCGGCAGCCTCCTTAGTCGAGGCGCGAGGTATGGCCGCGAGTGCGTCAAAGTGCTTCCATACCGGTTTGGGTTCCAACTCTGCAAGTGCAGGTATCATGACGTCCTCCGTCGCATTTGAATGCAATGCCATGGTACAGCGACGACGGACGCCTGGCGAGGTGTGGGCGGGGTTACAGGTCCGAGGAAGTGGAGATGGCGACCAGGAGGTTGGCGAGGCTGGTCCGTCAGATAGGCACGGAGGCACAGAGGACCTTTTTCTCTCTGTATTGCTCTGTGCCTCTGTGTCTCTGTGTCTCTGTNNTTTCTCTGTGTCTCTGTGTCTCTGTGGTGAAGGATTACTTTCGTCGGGACCCCAGCTAATCGAGCGCGCAAGCGGGGTGCTTGCAGTCGCACTGGATTTCGACTTCCTTTTCGCTGTGCGCGTCCTTGCAATAGTCGCTGCAATATTTTTCGTCCTGCGAAACTACACATTGGCACTGCGAATACCCGCACTTCTTGTTCTCATCAGCCATGGACATTTTCCTTTCGGTGACGACGTTGATTGATAGTTGACTGATATTAGATGCCGAACACCCGCAGTGTCGAATCCAAGCGCGGGTTATTTCGCGGGCGAAAGAGACCGCGGAACAGAGGATCTTGCGTCGGTTGAAGCCGGCGCGGGATGACAAAAATCAAAAAAGCTTAGACGCGACATCAAACCCTCAACTCTTCCCTTTCGCCTTCTTGCCTTCCAGCGCCAGGTCCTCGACAACATTGTCGTCCTGGGCTTCGAGTTCGGCCATCAGACCCTCGTCGGTCAGATCAAGCGGGTGTGAGTTTTCCCAGTCCTGGTGCACGACTTCGTGGATCCGCTCGGCGATATGTTCGTCCCGCACCTCGATAGCAAGCTCGCGCCGGCTGTCGAAGCTACCCGGCGCGAAGTTGATGGAGCCGATAATCGCTCGCACCCCGTCGGCGAAGAGCAGCTTAGCATGAAGTTTCAGCCCTTTGAGTTTGTGTACCTTGATGCCCACATCATCCAGGATGCGGAGGCCCCCAACGCCCTCAATCAGCTTCTCCTTCTTCAGCTTGTGCGGCGGCCGTGCCATGAGATGAACTTTCACCCCCCGGCGGTTGGCCCGCACCAGGCGTTCGATAATGACCGGGTCCTGATAGCGTTCGTTCTGCAGCCACAGGGAGTGCTTGGCCTCGTCGATGAACTGGCCCATTCGCTGCCGCCCATTTCCGACACACCAGATGAGATGCGAATGTTCTCCCGGCTCGAACGATTGGCGGTTCCAGTCGGCTTCGAAGCAGTCGCTGATTTCTCTGACTTCATGGCTATGCGCCGTGACGACCGCATAGTCACGGGTCTCCGTCAGGTTCTTGGTCTGCCAGTTCAGCGACTTCACAAACGCCATCTCGTCATCGACAATCATTGACTTTTCATGGGTGAGGTCGAAGGCAGGATTACTATCAATGACCTCGACTCCGGCGGCGGTGAGCAGCTTCCTGGAATCCTCGTTTTCGGCCTCTCCACTGCGGCGAGCGGGATTGAGCATGATGCGCACCTTCACGCCCCGTTGATGCGCTGCGATGACGGCTTGCAGCAGACTGGGGTCGGAGAAGACGAACATCTTGATGCGGAGCGATTTCGCCGCGTTATTGATCGCATCCAGGATTGGCTTGGCGGTGTCGTCGGGTAAAACAATCAAGGACCGGGACATACGGTCTCCCTTCCATCATGGTCGGCGGCGTAAGCAATTTTCGCCGCTCCGTAAAAAATCATTCACCACAGAGACACAGAGGTCACAGAGTTTGTTTTCTACGGAGTCTTTCGGTGACCTCCGTGCCTCCGTGGTTAACTTTCATGCCTATGGGTCGGCCGCAGGCCCAGGTGACACTCGCGTTAAAGCGATGGTTATGCGCCGGCTTTCGTCGAGGTTGCGTCATCAAACTGAGTACGATGAAGGTCGGCGTAGATTCCGTTGAGAGCCATCAGTTCGTCATGGTTCCCCGATTCGGCGACCACGCCCCCGCTCACCACAATGATCTGGTCGGCATCGCGAATGGTGCTCAGCCGATGCGCGATGGTGACTACGGTACGGCCCTTCATCAATCTCTCAAGCGCTTCAATCACGGTCCGTTCCGATTCGCTATCGAGAGCGGCCGTCGGCTCGTCGAGCAAAAGGATCGGGCTGTTGCGGACCATCACGCGGGCAATCCCAATGCGCTGGCGTTGCCCTCCGGAGAGGGTCAGCCCACGGTCGCCTACCAGGGTGTCATACCCTTGCGGCATGCGCGAGATGAACTCATCGGCGTTGGCCAGTTTGGCGGCTTCCTCGATTTCCTCGCGGGTTGCCTTGGGCCGTCCAAAAGCGATGTTCTCCCGTATGGTCCCGCGAAACAGTACCGTGTCCTGTAAGACGTAGCCGATTTGATCTCGTAACGGCTGAATCTTGTAGTCGCGCACATCGTGGCCGTCAATCTTCACGACACCGGCGGTGGCATCGTAGAAACGAGGAATCAAGCTGACAACGGTGGATTTCCCGCTTCCCGTCGGCCCCACCACGCCCACCATTTGACCGGGCTTGATGGTAAAGCTGACATCTTTGAGCACCGGGGAGTCGGCGGCATAGGCAAAGGCAACATGTTCGAAAACGATCTCGCCCTTGATGGCTGTCGGCTCGATCGCATCAGGGCGCTCCGGAATAATGTCATCGGTATCGAGAATAGCGCGAATACGATCGACTCCGACCGCGGCCTGCGCAATCGCATTGGTCGTGGTGGCGAGATCTTTTACCGGCTTGAAGAACTTGTTCAGGTACGACAGGTAAACGGTAAGAGCGCCGACGGTCATCGCGCTCGCCAAGATTAGGGCCGCACCGCGCCACAACACCACCGCCGTACAGAGCGCCACCGTAACGGTCACTACTGGCGAGAGCATGGACTTCACCCGCCGGGCGGCAAGAGCGGCATTCACCGTCGCGTGACTCACCTCGGCGAGGTTCTGCTCCTCCAAGTCCTGGCGCCCGAAAGCCTTCACCACCTGCATGGATTCCAGGCCTTGCTGCACCACGGCGACGATCTCGCTCTGTTCCTTTCGGACCTGATGGGTCGCCTTCTTTACGGCCTTCTTGAACCGCGATACGAAGAACAGCAGAAAGGGCGTTACCCCCACCGCGATCATGGTGAAATCCCAGTTGAGCCAGAACATCAGACCGAGCATGCTGACGATGGTCAGGAGGTCGACGAAGATGTTGAGCGTGGAAGACGAGGCAAAACCCTGGATCGTCTGGATGTCGGTGGTAATGGTGCTGAGAAGAGTGCCGGTCTGATGGGTGTCGTAGTAGGCGAGCGAGAGGCGCTGCAGATGATGGTAGGTGCGCAGGCGGAGATCGTTCGCCACCCACTGCCCTACGCTCTCCGTGTAGTAATTGTCGATGTAGGAGGCGAGCGCTCCCAGCAGCGCAATGATTACGGTTGCCAGCGCGGCCAGAGCGGCAACCTTCAATTTTCCGCCGCCCTCCAGCATGGGCCGGACTGCTTGATCGAGCCAGTGCGGCAGTTTGTGGCTGCCAATCACGTTGTCGATGATAATCTTCAGCGGCCACGGCCCCGCCAGGCTCATCGCTGTTTCGACCATCATGGCGAGCAGGATGATCAGAAGCGTACCGCGGTAGGGGCGGACTAGGTCGCGGATCAGGCGAATCATGCGGTGGCCTCGCGCTCAAAGATACATCAGCCGCGGCGCGACGCGGTATGCAAAAGACATGCTCGCCTGTCGCTCGACCGAGGGGTCCGTGGAGACAAATTGCACGGGTAGTGCAAGCGGATCCACCAATCGCGGAACCGCTCTAGCCGCCGCTTTGAAGGCCGGCTTTACCCGGACCTCCGACTGGTTTCAAGCTTCCCTACCCCTTGCCGGCGGGGTACTGCTTGAACATCTTAGCGATTGAACCATTGACCTGGCTCAACAGCTTCTTGGGATCATGGGCGGCCAGGTTCTGCGTTGCCATGCCGCGCCATACCAGCTTCTTGGTGCTCACATCGAGAAGATCGACCACCAACTGCCCTTTGTGGATGGTCACGGTCGTGTTGCCCCATGTTCCTGCCAGCGCCGGTCCAAACGCGCTGGGATCGAACGGCGGAATCCCGCCCGTCGCCATGTATAGCGGGTCGTTCGAGTACAGAGTGCTGTCCTGATCGATGGAGCCGTACACCTGAATGACAAGGTCGGGCTTGTCTGTAGTTAGTTGCAGTCCCTTGGCCTTCATTTCATCTTCGATGGCCCCCACGACATCGGCAGCCAGCATGGGATGCGCCACCGCACCGTGCGGCGCCCAGGCGTAAGTCTTGAACTTGGAAAAGTCGAGAGACTTGTCGTAGCTGACGTTGATTTTTTGTGCCTGCGCGCCGAGGGAGACGAGCAGCACAAGTAATACAAGGAAGAATACCTGGAAGCCTCGAGAGCAACTCGCCGCTGAATTTCGTAAATTCATATACTCCTCCGTGGACCTGAGCTTGAACACTTTCTGTCGATCAAGACCATAAGCCCCAAGAAAAAGACCGGTTGACCTGCGCTTGCCAACTCTCGGTGGTGAGAGCCCGGGCCGGACACCGGCGCGCGGCGTCGGTCTTGCGGGTTCCGGCATTTGGCCTCGGGTGTGAGAAACGGGGCCGAATGTTCGGGCCCCGGTTTCTGTAACGACGATGTTTATGTTCCGGCGATGCCCTTGTTTTGCAGTACGCGCACTACCACGCGCCGGTTCTCAGCTTGTCCCTCAGCCGTGTTGTCAGGCGCCACCTGTTTGCTGGTGCCCATCGCGCCGGGAGCCAGGACATTAGTCAGAGGAATGTGGCACTGCTGGTCCAAGAAGTCGGTGACGTTGGCCGCCCGCTCCTGGCTCAGCTTCTGGTTCAAGGCGGCAGAGCCGACGGCTGATGCATAGCCTTTTACCTGGATCACGTAGCCGGTAACTGTTTTGGCCTTTTGGCACAGCGCCAGCAATTTAGGGTTGTACTGCGGGTCAACGATAACCTGGCCGTTTCCGAAGAGTACCGTGACCTCATCCCAGATGTTGTAGTCGTCCAGCTCGCCAAAGCGCTTGTTGACCGCGGCAACGGCCGCCTTGTTGGCGGCAATCTTGGCCTGCGCCGCAGCCATTTCCTTCTGTTGCTGCGTCATGGCTTGCTGTTCCTTCTGGATTTGCGCCTCCTGCTTGGCCTCCTGCGCCTTCTGCGCCTGTTCCTGCTGCTCCACCGGAGTTACGCCAGCTTGAATGTCGGTAGCGGTTTGCAGGTTCTTGCCATTGAACTTGACGGTGTCGGCCACCATCTGGTTCTGGGCGTTGTAGGAGCCTTGCACCTGGACCTGGAGGCCGGGCACCAGGGCGGTCATGCCCATCTGCTTCCTGCGAGCATGGAATAGGCCCGATACATCTTCCACCTGCGTGTCGTCCGTGAGAAGGACGACCACGTTGCCCAAGTCCTGACTTTGAACGGTCATGGTGGCGCCACTCCGTCCGTTGATGACTCCCTGGAGTTGGGCGCTTTGCGCGCCAGCAACGCCACAAAGCAGCGCCATTGCCGCCAAGGACAGACTTACGACGAATGCAACCTTAACAATCCTATCTGTGCTCATGATCTTTCTCTCCTTGTGTGCTGTCATGTCTTGCAGGGACCACTCCCTGCTCATCGCTCGATCCATCGCAAATCGGTCCCTGGTAGTGCTGTCTAAGGAAAATGAGGCCGGAGTCTAATGGATCGCCTTCCATTCTAGTTGCCTGCGATGCCCTTGTTCTGCAAGATCCGCACCACGACGCGGCGGTTCTCGGCCTGACCCTCTGCCGTTTTGTCAGGAGCCACCTGCTTGCTGGTGCCCATCGCTCCCGGAGCCAGCACGTTGGTCAGTGGAATGCCACCCTTCTGCTCCAGGAAATCCGTTACATTGTCGGCACGCTCGGTGCTGAGTTTCTGGTTCAAGGCGGCCGATCCCACTGCGGACGCATATCCCTTTACCTGAATCACGTAACCAGTTATGGTCTTGGCCTTCTGCGCCAAATCCAGCAGGGGTTGTTTGTACTGCGGGTCAATGGTGACTTTGCCGTTGGCGAACAAAACCTCCACCATTCCCAATATGTTGTAATCGCCCAGTTCGCCAAAGCGCTTGTTGGCAGCCACGATGGCAGCTTTGTTGGCGTCAATCTTGGCCTGCGCCGCCGCCATCTCCTGCTGTTGCTGCGTCATGGCTTGCTGTTGCTGCTGGATCTGCGCCTCCTGCTGGGCCATCTGCTGCTGTTGCGCCTGGAGCTGCTGCTCGGCCGGGGTTACGCCCGCCTGAATGTCTTGCGCAGTCTTAAGTTCGGAGCCTTTGAACTTGACGCTATCGGCTACTAACTGGTTCTGGGCATTGTAGGTCCCTTTCACCTGAACGGGCAGGCCGGGTACCAAAGCGGTCATGCCCATCTGCTTCTTGCGCATATGGAGCCCGCCTTCAACTTCTTCCACCTGCGTGTTGTCGGTGAGGAGGACGACCACATTCCCCGCTTCCTGAGTCTTGACCGTCATGGTGGCGCCGCTGCGTCCGTCGATCACTCCCTGGATCTGGGAGCTCTGCGCGGCGGCGACGCCGCAGGTCAGCACCACGGCTGCAACTGTCACTGCAACCGCGAAGGCGATTTTTGCAATCCTGCTTCTGTTCATAATCTTCCTTTCGTTAACTACGGGTATGTCCGGCGCGAGCGATCTATCCCAGCCGCCGGGGTTGAGCTGACGAACCAGCACGCTACGCTATATCCGTTATACGGGACGGGATCCGCAAGGATGATGGTCCGCTCAATTTGGTTTATCTGGAACGACAGCATAGATGGTATTACTTAATGGGCTTCTGGACACTGGCAAAATTAGTAGAGGCGACAAAAACCTTTTGCAGATGCCTGGCACGCGACTCGCTGTCTGGCAATGCCGATTGAGTGCCAGAACCTGGCCAGAGCGAAGTTGACGCAATCCGATCCGGCCAATCTATACTGGCGGCAGACCTGCCGTCCTCGTGCTCGAAGTCAAGGCGCCTTGACCCGCGATTGCAGCCCGATGGATGGCGATTGGCGCTAGGAAAGCAGCTTTCCAAATCGGCACTAACTGTTTTTGATTGACGTACAGGCACCTTTCATAGTTATCTTCTGGCTAGCCGCCAACGTACCATGATCGGCAAGTCGGACAACGGTCTCTGCCATGAGTGCAGCGACGAGGAGAGGGAACATGCGCACTAAATTAAGTCTTTCCGCGACCGTCTTCAACGTTCTGCTTTTAGCTAGTCTGCTGACATTGGGGAGCATTCCGGGATTTTCGAGAGACAAAAATGAAACCATCGATGCCACTGCTTGGGGTACCAGCACCCAGTTGGGGCGCAACATCGGTATCACGCTGATTATCTACCAGTATTCGACGCCGGAAGATAGAGAGGTCCTCGTCCAGGCGTTCCAGAAGGGCCAAAACCAGGGATTAGTGAACGCCCTGGAAAAGATGAAGGCGGTGGGTCACATCAGCATCACGGGCACACTTGGGTATGACGTCAGCTATATCAAGTTGTACCAAACTCCGACGGGACGAAAGATCCGCTTCGCAACCAACCGCCAGATCAGGTTTGGCGAAGCCTATTACGACACGCAATCGCAAGCCTTCAACTTGACTGCCGGCGAGATCGACCTCAACGATCAGGACAAGAGCAAAAGCGCCGGCGTCCTGTACCCTGCGGCCCAATTGATCATTGACGATCAGGGCCAGTTGTCGATGGAACTGCGGCAGAACCCCTGGAGACTTGGCGACATTATCGACTGGAAGGGAACGCCCGGAGAAAACTAGGGGCTGCGGATTTCCGCTGCTGCGGGTCACGATCCGGACCGGTGGACGGCTTCCTCTGTCTCGATTGAGTCCACTTCGGATTTCGTCGTTGCTGATTTTACTCTTGGAGCGAGGTGCTTTTATGAAGATTCAGCGCTGTTATGCGATATGGGGTAGTGCCCTTTTGCTGTCGCTCATTTTGCTTGCCGGTACCGCGGCCCAGGCGCAGGGCAAAACCGGTAAGTATGCTTGCGCGGAACCCAATCCGGCATCGTTGTGCAACGCCGGTAACGCCTGCGGATCCGCTTCCACGCCGTGTACGGTGGATGTGAAGAAGGCCGCCGGCAATGGGGCCTCTGCCACTCCCAGTATTGCGGGCGCCAAAGGGAATGCATTTTTCTGCGTGACGACCAGCACCACGGTGACGTGGCAATCCTCGAGCAAGAACACCGGGTTCGTCATCGACTTCGGTCCTGCGTCTCCGTTCGATGCGCCTGACGCAATCATCGGCGGCGCCAAGAAGCCCGTTTCCGTCGTGGCGCAGAAGGAAGGCTGTTTCAAGTATTCCGTGGGAGCTTGCGTTTCGGGGGCCATCTACGGAATGTGCGGATCAGGGCGGGCCGAGGCGGTGGTAATCGGCGGTGGAGCTAAATAACCGCGGCAAGCGAGCATGATGCTGGGACTGGAGGGACTTTCATCCCTGACTCTAGCTCTGCCAGCCAACACTTCGAATGGAGAGTAGGGCTGTGAATTCGGTCGTAGTGGGAGTCTCTGCGGTTTTGGCGGCGATGTTGCTCTCGGCGGCCGGGGTGGTGGTCGTCCGGCGGTACGCGGATGTCGAGTGGTTGGAGGGTCATCACCAAATTGCCGGCTATTTTGTTGCCATCATCGGAACGCTTTACGCCGTCCTGCTCGCCTTCGCCGTCTTCGCGGTGTGGAACGATTTCAAGGAAGCGAGCTCCAATCTCGAACAAGAAGCCAACCGGATTGGCGATCTGTCGCGCATGGCAAAGGGGCTTTCCGAACCGTTGCGCGAAAATGTACGGACTGCACTGGCGGCCTATGTTCGCTCGGTCGTGGAGGACGAATTTCCCGCCATGGCAGAGGGTCGCGATAGTCCGCGTACCTGGCAGGCCGCCAGCAATCTGTGGAACGTGTATCGCTCAGGTGCTCCCGGCGACGACAAATCGCGTTTCTATTACGAAGAGTCGGTGAAGCGCCTGGTTGAGATGGGCGACTATCGCAGGCAGCGACTTCTTGCCAGTCACGGCACCGTGCCTGGAATTCTTTGGTACCTTTTGTGTACGGGAGCGGTCCTGCTGGTTGGTTTAACCTACTTTTTTGCCTTGCCTAGCATTCGTTCGCAGGTCGTGATGACAGCCGCACTGGGTGGCTTTCTCGCATTCACCCTGCTCCTCATTGCTGCGTTGAACGGCCCCTTCGACGGAGCTGTGCGAGTCCACGCCGATCCGGTGAAGATCGAGCTGTCGCATCTGTCCGCAGCTCAATCGGAGTAGAACCGGCCTTAAGCGCCCAGGTGGGCAGGCTCTCTTGGTAGCGCGGACCTTCACAGCCTGCCCTGAGCACAGTCGAAGGGTCTGGGTCCAATCTTTATTATTCTTGTCCTCATTATTCTTGTCCTCCCTCGCGAGCTTCAGCCCGCCGGGGATCGAGTGCGTGCGGGCCGCGCGGCAGTCGTTTTGCTTGACTTCCGATGCCGAAACGCAGACTCTCGATATGTTCCGTTTATAAGCATAATCCGTAGCAGAGACGTTCGTTCACTTGAACGATTGATAACACCGCGCGGGTCGTCAACAAACCGCCCGGGTCAATCGGATTATTGGAGAAGAACCATGCACCTGCGCCGTCGAGCTTCCCTTCTCAGCATCGTCCTCATACTGTGTTCCATATCCAGCACTGGGCAAGAAAAGCCATCAAACTCCAAACGTCCCACCGTGGGTTTAGTGCTCCAAGGTGGCGGGGCGCTGGGGCTTGCCCACGTTGGCGTCATTACCTGGCTCGAGGAACACCACATTCCGATTGACTACGTTGCCGGAACCAGTATGGGCGGTTTGGTCGGCGGGGTTTATGCCACCGGACACAATGCCACTGAGCTTCGCCAAATAGTGAACGGAATCAACTGGGACCAGGTAATGGCAGGGCAGACGCCATTTGACGACCTCTCGTTCCGCCGCAAGGAGGACGCCCACGATTATCCCAATAGCCTTGAGTTTGGACTGCGCAAGGGAGTGCAATTTCCCGCGGGCTTCAACTCCGGCCAACAGGTCTCTCTGATTCTCGATCAGGTCGCGCTTCCCTACTCGGAAATCAAGAGCTTCAACGATCTCCCCATTCCGTTCGCCTGCGTGGCCACCGACCTGGTCAGCGGCAGGGCCAAGGTTTTCCGCAGCGGGTCCCTGTCGCTGGCCCTGCGGTCCACCATGTCTCTGCCTGGAATCTTCACCCCTGTCCGGACGAAAGATGCCATCTACGCCGACGGTGGATTGCTGCAGAACATTCCTGTCGAGGTAGCGAAAACGATGGGGGCCGATCTGACGCTTGCGATTCACCTGGCGGAGGCGCCTCTGTATCCCAATGCAAACCTCTCCTCCTTCGCCGTTCTGGGCCAGTCGATCTCGGTCATGATTTCCGCCAATGAACTGCGCAGCATGGAAAGCGCAGACATCCTGGTCTCCGTTCCACTACAGAAGTATGGGGCCTTGGATTTTGACAAGGCTGACCAGATCATCAAGATCGGATACGACGCTGCCGCCGCAAAAGCCAAAGTGCTTATGACGCTCTCGGTGGATGACGCCACCTGGAAGCAGTACCTGGCCGATCGCGAAGCCCGCCGCCGGACCACTCCCATTCCGACGTTTGTAGCGGTCGATGGAGTGAATGGGAATCTTTCGCGCCGGGTCGAAGAACAAATGGCCGGCGTGGTGGGCAAGCCCATCGACTACGCAGAGCTGGACCAGGAAATCATGCACCTGAAGGGCATTGGGCGCTTTTCGGTACTCAACTATGAATTCGTTGAGCGAAATGGGCAGCAGGGCCTCTTGGTGAAGACCGAGGAAAATGCCTATGGGCCACCCGTCGTTCGGCCGCTCATCCTCATCGACGGATCCAGTTTGAAGAACGTTACCTTCAACCTGGGAGCCCGGGTGACGTTTTTCGACTTTGGCGGCTTCCGCTCCGAATGGCGCAATGACATTATCCTGTTCTCCGAGTACGGCCTGAGGTCGGAGTATTACCACCCCTTTACTCCCCTGACCCATTGGTTCATCGCGCCCCGGGCACTGATCGATAGCAATCCGTTTTTCATTTACGACGACAATAAACTCCTTTCCATCTATCGGCGCAACCTGGGAGGCGGGGGTCTGGATGTAGGCTACCAGTTCGGAATCACCGGCGAACTGCGCGTCGGCTATGAAGGCGGGTGGGAACAGTTCACACGGCAGATCGGGAACCCGAACGAACTGCCATCCGTTTCCGGCGCCTACGGCGACACCAGAATCCAATACAAGCTGGATCGCCTGGACAATCCTGTCATTCCTCGCGCCGGACAAAATCTCCAGGCCGATTTTCAATGGACGAACGCCAGTCCGGAAGCGCCCAAACCGTATCCGGTACTCCAGGTCGCCTCTCAGAATTATTTCCGCCTAAACGAACCGTCCTCGGTCTTTCTGACCGGATATGCAGGAACAACGTTCAACTACGAAACCGGCCTGCCGCAGTTTTCCCTGGGCGGCTCGCAGCGACTGGTGGCCTACGGCGTCAATGAACTGCTGATGGACAAGTACTTCCTCTTCCAGGCGGGATATATACGGCAACTGGCGAAGTTGCCACCATTGTTGGGTAGCGGCATCTACTTCCTGGGCATCTATGAGGCCGCACAGGTTTACGGTGCGCCTCACACCATGGTGAACAAGGCCTCGGGCTTTCCAACCGACGCTGCGGCGGGTTTGGTCGTTAACACGATCTTCGGCCCGGTGGAGGCGGCGTACGCCTACGGCGATACAGGACATCGCAAGTTCTTTTTCAGGGTGGGGCGTCTGTTCTGAGCGGTTTCAAAGTGTGCGTAGACCGGGTAGAACCAGCCTTCAGGCTGGCCGTCCAAGATCGCTCCACACTGCGGGGCTCGGGGCGGGGCTTCAGAGGCTGCTGAAAAACTCGCTTGCTTTCGTTGCCGTTTCTCGCCCTGGGCATTTTTTCGAGTTGAGCGGCCCTTCGTCATCGCATTTTTTGGTCTCTGCAGGGCTGGGGCAAGAAGTGTTTGCGCGACACGCATAAGTCGACGACGGATCCGACGAAGCCACAGGATCGGAGAGATAGCCTACTGAATGCGCGCCAACTCTGTGACGTAGAGCTGATTGCCGGGAAATTCCTTCGCCAGTCCCGCCAGCAGAGTACGCGCGGTTTGCCGGTCTTTGTCACGCAACGCCGCGACCGCCAACAGTAGCCGCGCGAAAGGCGCAAGGTAGTGGCCCTTGTCGGCGGTGAGGCGCAGCCGCTCCAGCCCTTCCTGCTTGTCTGTCTGCGCCCCCGTCATCCGCAGCACCCAGCGTACTGGTGCGGGATTGAGTCCGAGCAGGTAATTCTCGACGCCCAAGGCGAGGTAAGCGTCATAACACGTGGGATCGATTGTCAGTAGTTTCTGCGCGATGGCCCGTGATGTCTTCATGTAGCCCAGGCTCGCCAGATTTCGCTTCTCGATTAGCGCTGCATAATCGCCGCGAAGCCCGTTGGCCATCAACTGCGCGAACAGTGCGTTCTTGTCATCCGGCTTTTGCGCCAACACCTTGTTGGCAAGGTCGTCGCTCTTGGCCAGCTCCTGCTCCAACTCCGTCTTTACTGCCGGATCAGGAGTGAGTTTCTGGCGTCCGTCGAACTTCTTGTCATCGATGAAGAGGTCCGATTCCAGTATGTGCAATCGGTCGAACTCGGAAAACAAATATGCGGCAGCATTGGACACATACCCCATCGGGTCTGCCGGATAAGTTTGCTGGTAGCTGCGGAACGTCGCATGGGCCGCCGGAAAGTCGAGGTTGTACATCTCCTGAAAACCGCGATCGAGGGGCAGTTGCGAGTCGCTGTCATTCGGAGACACCCCAGCCGCTGAACCGGCGAGCATCAGCACTATGACTCCGAGAACTACCCAAATGCACAATCGTCCACGTAACTCCAAATGTCACACCTTCAAAGCTTCAGATCAGCCTGACCGTTTCCTGCCGCCACAGAGACATGGATGCGACAGGCTGGTGGAAGATGCGCTATTTCGTTGTTAACCAGATTAGCCACTGGCGTTGACTACCTGGGCCCCATGCTGACCTTGACCGCGTCGGCCGCCTCGATCATGATCGAGTCAGGCTGTTGCGAGGCCCAATCTACCGGTGTCAACAATAGGCGAAGGTGCGTAATCGGCGCGCGAGGGCTCCATCAAGCCGTAATCGCGCGATCGGCGGTTTTGAGACTGCTAGGAGCGCTGGCAAGTCTCGGCTCGCTCGCCAACTCGTCGACGTTCTCCATAGGCCGGCCAATTCTACTCCATGCCATTAATTGCCTTAAACCGAGCGGAATCTTAATATGGACGTTCGATGGCCGTTGCGCCGCATTCGTCATTGTGACGGGTATAGTTAGGATTGCCGCTGACAGTAGCGGCTGGATATGCGCGCGGGGGCCAGGGAGTGGCCGAACGTGCCCCAGCCTCACCGTATTTCCTCGACCATAGGAGAAAGCCTTGCCGAATAGGACAGTCTTCACCACGGACGGAGCCGGATTCATCGGAGTGAACGCAACCGAGGCGTTCATCCGCGACGGAATCATGCACGTACCGGGTCTGCCGCAACATACGCGACCTGAGAGTCTTTTGATTTTTATTGTCTGGAGTTATTCATGCGAATTTCAGTAGTCGGATCAGGGCACGTTGGATTGGTTTCAGGAGCGTGCTTTGCAGAACTGGGCCATGATGTCACCCTGGTGGACAACGATCCCGCCAAATACGAGGCCCTGCAGCGGGGCCTGTGCCCGATTCATGAGCAGTACGTACCGGAATTGTTCCAGCGCCATCGTGGTACCCGGCTGTTGTTTTGCGATACTTTGGCCGACTCGGCCGGCAAGTCCGAAGCGATCTTCATCGCCGTCGGCACTCCGCCCAACATCAATGGCGAGGCCGATCTTTCCTACGTTGAATCGGTCGCCCGGGAAATTGCGGCCAGCATTAAGGACTACAAAATCGTAGTTGGCAAAAGCACTGTGCCTGTTTACACCAGCGAATGGGTGCGCAAGGTCATGCTGCTCAACGGCGCTCCCGCTAACCTGTTCGACGTAGCCTCGAATCCTGAGTTCCTGCGGGAGGGAACGGCAGTCACCGACTTCCTCTACCCTGACCGGATCGTGATTGGTACCGACAACGAAGCTTGTGCGGAGCGCCTGCGACTCATCTATAAGCCGTTGCTCGACGGGAGCTACTACCGGCAGGCTGATTCCCTCCTCCCGCACAAACTCGTCAAGTCCCCCCCGCCCTTCATTGTGACCACCGCGAAGAGCGCCGAACTTATCAAATACGCCTCCAATGCCTTCCTGGCGATGAAGATCAGTTTCATCAATGCGGTTGCGGCTATCTGCGAGTCGGTGGGCGCCGATGTGGACCAGGTGCGCGAAGGCATCGGTTCCGATGGGCGCATTGGCCGTCAGTTTCTGAACCCTGGCCTGGGATATGGCGGCTCGTGCTTTCCCAAGGACCTATCGGCATATCGCGCCGTGGCTCGCGAATGTGGTTACGATTTTCGCCTGCTCGAGGAAGTCATGCGCATCAACAACGAGCAGCGTGAGCGTTTCCTGCGCAAGGTGCGCAGCGTGCTGTGGACCTTGAAAGGCAAACGGCTGGGCGTGCTGGGCCTGGCATTCAAGGGCGGTACCGACGATGTAAGAGAATCCCCCGCCATTTCGGTCATCCGCTCGCTCATTCACGAGGGCTGCAAGATCCAAGCGTATGATCCTGCCGCAGTCGAGAATGCGCGTGAGTTGCTGGGCACGGAAAACATACAGTACGCAACATCGGCAATGGAGGCGGCGAGGGATGCCGATGCTTTGCTCGTGCTCACGGATTGGGAAGAATTTCGCACAATCGATCTCGATCGCTTGCGTAAATTGCTGAGATATCCGATTGTGATTGACGGACGGAACCTATTCAGCCCCGCCGCGATGGCAGAGCATGGATTCACCTACACCAGCGTGGGTCGTGCTGACGTGTACCACGAAACCGGGGGCGGTCAGAAGTCGCCGGTTGCAGTAAAGAAGTCCGTTGACCCCCATCCAGACGTGGACGCCGTTAAGACGCCTTAAGACTTGCTTTCTGGTTCCTAGGTGAGACCAGTTTCAGAGTTGGCATAGACCGGGTAGAGCCAGCCTTCAGGCTGGCGTCCAAGATCGCCCACACTATAAGGCTTGGGCGGTTCATTTGTGCGCAGCGAACGCGGCGCTGAAAGCGCCGCTCTATCCGCCTGCCAAGTTTATCCGATAGCCGGACTGATTCCGAGAGCTTCGGCTGAGGCGATCACGCAAACTGCGCGGCCCAGATTAGACGAGTGCGTTATTCACGATCTGCTGAGCTTCATACACAATCGCGTCCAGATGGGCTTGGTCCTTAAAGCTCTCCGCATAGATTTTGTAGATGTTCTCGGTCCCGGAAGGCCGGGCAGCGAACCAGCCACTGGCAGCGACAACTTTCAGCCCGCCAATTGGGGCGTTATTGCCCGGAGCGCGCGTAAGCTTCGCGATGATTGGCTCGCCCGCCAGGTTCAATTCTTTGACCGACTCAGGCGATAGCTTTTCCAGCCTCGTTTTCTGCTCCGGCGCCGCCGCCGCGTCAATGCGCGTGTAAAGCGGCGATCCGAACTCCGCCGTCAGTTCGCGATAGTGCTCTTCAGGATCTTTGCCGGTACGGGCAGTAATCTCAGCCGCCAGCAGGTTCATGATCAGACCGTCCTTGTCGGTGGTCCACACGGTGCCGTCGCGCCGCAGGAAGCTTGCACCGGCGCTCTCTTCTCCGCCAAAGCAAAACGAACCGTCGAACAGTCCCGGCGCGAACCACTTGAAACCTACCGGGGTTTCGCACAGCCGGCGGCCAAGCTTGTTCACCACGCGATCGATCATGCTGCTGCTGACCAGGGTTTTGCCAACCGCGACATCCGACGCCCAACGCTCGCGATGGGTGAGCAGGTACTGAATCGCAACGGCTAGATAGTGGTTCGGATTCATCAATCCCGCGGAGGGCGTAACGATGCCGTGCCGGTCCGCATCAGGGTCGTTGGCGAACGCCACCTGGTACCGATCTTTGAGGCCGACGAGCCCCGCCATAGCGTACGGACTGGAGCAGTCCATACGAATCTTGCCGTCGTGGTCCACGGTCATGAACGAAAAGGTTGGGTCAATCTTCGGGTTTACGACGGCGATGTTCAGGCCATAAACCGAATTGATCGGCTCCCAATAAGGCCCCGCAGCGCCACCGAGCGGATCGACGCCCAACTTCAACCCAGCCGAGCGAATGGCGTCCATGTCGATGACGCTATGCAAGTCCTCGACATAGGGCAGCACGAAGTCTTCCTGGTGCGTAGTAGCCGCTTTGAGGGCCGCTGAGTACGACACACGCCTCACTCCCGCATTCGAAGCTCGCAACAACTCGTTGGCACGGTTCTCCACCCAACTTGTAATGTCTGTATCCGCCGGTCCGCCGTTGGCTGGGTTGTACTTGAAACCGCCGTCTTCCGGTGGATTGTGCGACGGCGTGACGACAATGCCGTCAGCGAAGTGCTCCTTGCGACCGCGGTTGTAAACAAGAATGGCGCGAGAAATGACCGGCGTCGGTGTAACCCCGTCGTCTCTCTGGATTACTGTTTCAACATTGTTTGCAGCCAGGACTTCAAGTGCGGTACGCTGCGCTGGCGCCGACAGCGCGTGCGTGTCCTTACCCATATAGAGCGGGCCATCGGTTCCCTGGCTGCGGCGGTAGTCGCAAATGGCCTGACTAATGGCCAGGATGTGCGCCTCGGTAAAGGTCGCTTGCAGCGGCGAGCCTCGGTGTCCGCTGGTCCCGAAGCTGACCATCTGGGTGGGATCGCTTAGGTCGGGCTTACCCTCAAAATATTCCCGTTCGAGCCGCGCGACATCGACCAGCATCTCCTTCGGAGCCTGCTTGCCTGCCAGAGGAGAGATCGTCACCTGCCCGTTTGATTCACCAGCCATCGATCGCTTCTCCACATAATCGATTATGGCTCTGCAATGTCAGCCACGCGACAAACGATCGAGCAGCCGATCGTTTGCTCCACCATCAGGCAAGCGACGGGGATCCGAAGAACTGCGTCACCTTCGCAGATTTTAACTGAGTTGTCGCTACTTCGATTGAACGTTACCTGCGGCCGCGCGATCGGCGAGCACCACAGCCTGGTCCCGGCTGATCCGTCCCGCGGGAATGGTCGTGTCGCCTTCGAGCAAACGCGGCAACATCGCAACCTTCTCGCTCCCTGTCATCAGCCACAGAATGCGTCGCGAACGATTCAGCACTGGATAGGTCAACGTCATGCGACGCCTGCCCATGTACACGCCAGTCAGCCCAACGGCGGCATCGGTGATGTTGCGAACAGGATCTCCGGGTACCAGCGAGGCAGTATGTCCGTCGGGCCCCATGCCGAGGTGTGCGAGGTCAAGCACCGGCGGCGATCCGGCGACCTGCTCAAGCTTTTGCGCATATTGTTTGGCAGCCGCTTCCAAGTCAGGCAATTCCACCGGCATGGCATAGATCTGTTGCGGAGGCAGCGGCGCATGTTCGAGCAGGCTTGCACGCAGATGTGTCAAGTTTCGATCCGGATCTCCGGCGGGTGCGATGCGCTCGTCAACCTGGAAGACATGCACGTCTTTCCAAGGCACTTCTTCGTTTGCCAGCGCGCGCAACATGATCCAGGGCGTATGACCGCCGCTGACCGCCATGATGAAGCGCCCACGGGCTGCAACCGCAGCGCGAGCGTCCGCCGCAATGGTCGCCGCCGCGGCTCGTGCCACCGCTTCGGCATCCTCAAACACTTCCAGCTTCATTCAGTTCTCCAGTTCGCCGCACAACGCTCAGTTACTTGGCCCAATGCATCCCGCATCATCCAGCTTTGGCTGGAGCTACCAGCGGCTCCTCCTCGGTCGATGCCGGATTCTGCCAGCCACCCGGTGGTGTCACCTCGGAGACCTGGCTCGGTCCCCATGTATCCGGATCGTATTCGTAAACCGGGGTGGCCGCCTTCAGCATCGGATCGACAATTCGCCACGCCTCTTCAACGTAGTCTTGACGCGCGAACTGCGTGGAGTCTCCCGCCATGGCGTCTCCCAGGAGCCGTTCATAGGCCTCCATTTCGCCGGGCTTGGGAGTACGGCTTGCCAGCATCTCTGCCATTTGCCCGACCCGATCATTTTTTAGCGAAGGAATCGCCATACCGAGGGCGATCGTCACCTCGGGACTTACGCGGAAACGCATGTAATTCGACAGCACTTCGCTCTCGGGAATTATCGTCGGAGGCTTGCGAAATCGCGCAATGACTTCGGTGGATGTCTCCGGCAGGAACTTCCCTGCCCGGATATAGAATGGCACTCCCTTCCATCGCCAGGAATCAATCTCCAGTCGCAGGGCCGCAAAGGTTTCTACCTTGGAGTCGGGCGCCACTCCTTTTTCTTTGCGATAGCCGCGGAACTGCCCTCGGACAAGGTTCTTTGGATCAATCGGCGGAATTGCCTTCAGTACCTTGGCCTTCTCATCGCGAATCGACTCGCTGTCGTTTCTGACGGTCGGTTCCATGGCCAAGTTGCACATCACCTGGAAGAGATGGTTCTGGATCACGTCGCGGATGGTGCCGGTCTGATCGTAGAACGCGCCCCGGCCTTGCACGCCGAAGTCTTCCGCCATAGTCATTTGTACGCTCTCGATGTAGTGGCGATTCCAGAACGGCTCCATGAAGGCATTGGAGAAACGAAAGATCGTTATGTTGTGGACCGGTGCCTTGCCCAGATAATGGTCGATGCGGAAGATGGAAGGCTCGGGGAAGGCGCTGAGCAGGATTCGGTTGAGTTCCTGTGCCGAAGCAAGATCGTGCCCGAAGGGCTTTTCGATGATTACACGTGCCCCTTTGGCGCAGCCCGATTTCACCAACTGCTCCACAACTTTTTCAAACAGCATCGGCGGGATCGCCAGGTAGTGTGCCGGCCGCTCGGCCGTGCCGAGTTCCTTACGAACAGCTTGAAACGTCGCTATGTCCAGGTAGTCGCCATCGACGTAACGCAGTAAGCTGTTCAGCTTCTCCCAAGCCGCAGGATCGACTCCGCCGTATTGGGTGAGGCTGTCATGTGCGCGCGCTTTCAATTGGTCAAGGTTCCAGCCGGCCTTGGCGACGCCAATGACAGGCACATTGAGGTGGCCGCGCTTGACCATGGCCTGCAGGGCCGGAAAGATCTTCTTGTGCGCAAGGTCCCCGGTCGCGCCGAAGAAAACCAGGGCATCGGATTCGATATTACTCATCGTTGTCTCCTCACTTCCCCGCAGCTTTTTCCAGGTGTCCGCCGAACTCGTAACGCATCGCCGACAAGAGTTTGTCCGCGAAGTCGGCCTCGCCGCGCGAGCTGAAGCGCTCATAGAGTGCGGTGGTGAGGACCGGACTCGGCACAGCCTCGTCGATGGAAGCCTTGATGGTCCAGCGCCCTTCGCCGGAGTCCGACACCCGGCCGGCGAATTTTGCGAGCTGCGGATCTCCCGCCAAGGCTGTCGCAGTAAGGTCCAACAGCCAGGAAGCGATCACGCTGCCGCGCCGCCACACTTCGGTGACGTCGGTCAGGTTGAAGTCAAACTGGTAATGCTCCGGATCGCGCAAGGGGGTGGTCTCGGCGTCAATCGCGTGGGTCTGCTTGCCGACATTGGCCGAGCGAATAATATTGAGCCCTTCGGCGTAAGCGGCCATGATGCCGTACTCGATGCCGTTGTGCACCATCTTGACGAAATGTCCGCCACCGTTCGGTCCGCAGTGCAGATAGCCCTGTTCAGCCGTACCGCCCATCTTCTCGCGTCCCGGTGTTCGCGGTATGTCGCCGATGCCCGGTGCAATGGTTTTGAAGATGGGATCGAGGTGCTGCACAGCAGTGTCCGGGCCGCCGATCATCATGCAGTACCCGCGCTCCAGACCCCACACGCCGCCGCTGGTACCGACGTCCACGTAGTGTATGCCCTTGGGTGCGAGCGCCTTTGCCCGGCGGATATCGTCGATGTAGTAGGAATTGCCCCCGTCGATGAGGATGTCACCGGCTTCAAGATAGGGGACGATTCCGGCGATGGTTTCGTCTACCACGGCCGCCGGGATCATCAGCCAGACTGCACGCGGCTTGCTAAGCTTGCTCGCAAAATCTTTCAGCGAAGAGGAACCTACGGCCTTTTCCTTCACCAACTCTTCCACCGACTTGGGGAACATATCGAAAACCACGCATTCGTGGCCCGCTTTCATGAGCCGCCGAACCATGTTGGCGCCCATTCTTCCCAGACCTACCATTCCCAGTTGCATTGCTCACTCCCTTTTGTTTCAGAATATTTGTTGAAGCTTTACATGTTTTGCCGATAGCGCCGGATCAAGCTGTTCGTGGAACTGTCGTGCGCCAGCGCCGGATCGGTCTTGCTCTCGAGCTCTCCAATGATTTTCTTCGCCAAGACTTTGCCCAGTTCGACTCCCCACTGGTCAAACGAGTCAATGCTCCAGATCGTGCCTTGCGTAAACACGGAATGCTCATAGAGGGCGACCAGTTTGCCCAGCACCTCCGGCGTGAGCTGATCTGCAAGGACTATGTTCGAGGGACGATTGCCTTGAAACACCCGGTGCGGCACCAGCCAATCCGGCGTGCCTTCGGCCTTCACTTGCTCGGGAGTCTTGCCGAAGGCAAGTGCCTCCGCTTGCGCAAAGACGTTGGACATCAGCAGCGTGTGATGTTCACCAAGTGGATTAAGCGTCTTATAGAACCCGATGAAATCACACGGGATAAGCCTGGTCCCCTGGTGAATCAACTGATAGAACGAGTGCTGCCCGTTGGTTCCAGGCTCGCCCCAGTAAATCGGCCCCGTATCGTAATTCACTTCCTTGCCGGCAAGCGTCACGTGTTTGCCGTTGCTCTCCATCGTCANNTCAACTGCTGCAGATAGGCCGGAAAGCGTTTCAGGTATTGCTCGTATGGCAACACCGCCACCGTCTGCGCCCCGAAGAAGTCGTTGTACCAGACTGCCAGCAGTCCCAGCAGCACGGGCAGGTTACGTTCGAATGGGGCCGTGCGGAAGTGCTCGTCCATCTGATGGAAGCCGTCCAGCATGGCGCGAAAGTTATCTGGGCCGATGGCCATCATGGTCGAGAGGCCGATCGCCGAGTCCATCGAGTAGCGTCCGCCCACCCAGTCCCAGAACTCGAACATGTTCGCCGTATCGATGCCGAACTTGCTTACCTCCGCCGCGTTCGTCGATACCGCAACGAAGTGCTTTGCAACCGACGTCTCGTCGCCACCAAGTCCCGCCAGTGACCAGTCGCGCGCCGTATGGGCGTTGGTCATGGTCTCCAGTGTGGTGAAGGTTTTCGAGGAGATGATGAACAGTGTCTCAGAAGGATCGAGATCGCGCACGGCTTCCGCGAAATCGGTGCCATCCACATTCGATACGAAGTGGAAGGTCATGTCGCGCTGGCTGTAATACCGGAGCGCCTCGTAAGCCATGACCGGACCGAGATCGGAGCCCCCGATGCCGATGTTGATGACGTTGCGAATCCGCTTGCCAGTGTGGCCTTTCCACTCCCCGCTCCGCACCCGCTCGCAGAAGGCAGACATCTTGTCCAGCACGGCGTGCACCGCCGGGACCACATCCTGGCGGTCGACAACAATCTTTTCTCCCTTGGGCGCACGCAGGGCCACGTGCAGCACCGCCCGCTTCTCGGAGACATTGATCTTGTCTCCCCGGAACATGGCATCGATGTGCTCGCGCAGCCCTGACTCTTCCGCCAACTGAAGCAGCAGCTTCAGGGTATCGTCGGTGATCCGGTTCTTCGAGTAGTCCAGGAACAGTCCCACTGCCTCGGCCGTGAAACGCTCACCACGCTTGGAATCATCCGCAAACAGCTGCCTTAATTGCGTGTCGCGTATCGCCTTGTGGTGTGCCCCCAAGGCCTTCCATGCCGGCCGTCGAGTAGGCGATTTCAGGCGTCCTGCCATGTTTGTTCTCCTTTTGCCTTCCCTGTCTTCTTCGTCTTCTTCCTGCTCTGCTTCTTCTTTTTTTCGCTTTGCGGCGACAAATCTTCCTCCTCCGCAGGGGCGGAAGAGGGAGGAGTTGGGACGAGATTACCGGGAAGATGTTCAACCCCGTCTCCCCACAAGCGAAAACCCCCGAGGAAGGCGTTGGCGTTGTTGCCTGCCCGGCAACCCGGGGGCAGATCTTTCAGCTTCTTGGCGTTGCCTCCGCCCAGCACGATGTCGTTGGGCTCCAGGGCGGCCGATAGGCGGTCAACTACGTCAAAGACATGGCGCTGCCACTTTTTCCTGCCCAGCCGATCGAGTCCCCGCAAACCGACATAGTCCTCGTACGTTCCCCGCTTGTAGGGAAGGTGGGCCAACTCCATCGGCTGCACGTCTCCGTCCACGATCATCGTGGATCCCAGACCGGTCCCCAGTCCAAGAAACAGCATCCGGCCCTTCTTGTAGCTTCCCAAGGCTTGCATGGCCGCGTCGTTGATCACCTTCACCGGGACCCCGAATGCCTTCTCAAACTTAAAACCCACCCATCCGGAGGCCAGATTATGCGGCTCCGAAATCGGCCGCCCCTGCGTCACCACCCCGGGATAACCAATCGATACCACATCGTACTTCCACTTCCCGGCCAGCTTTCTGGCCTCGGCGACCATCCGTTTCGGCGTCAGCTTCGAACCCGAGACGAACTTCCGCGGCTGGTCCTGTCCCGTGGCCAGAATCTTGACGTGGGTGCCGCCTACATCCACAGCCAGCACATCCATTACGACACCCCTTTCTTCAGGGCCGCACTCTTCGACGCGATCACCCCCAGCAGCTCCTTCCAGGAATCGTCGAACGACTTCGCCCCTTCGTCCTGCAGCTTCGCTCCCAGCGCGTCGACATCGACACCCGCCTTGGCGAACTGCGCCAGCACCTGCTCGCAGTCGCCGCCATCGGCCGGCAGCACCCCTCCGATGTCGCCGTGATCGCCCAGCGCCTTCAACGTTCCCTCCGGCATCGTGTTCACCGTATTCGGAGCCGCCAACGACTTGATGTACAGAACATCGGAAGCTTTGGGATCCTTGGTGCCCGTACTCGCCCACAACAGGCGCTGCGGGTTGAACCCCGCTTTCACGATCGCCTGACAGCGCGGCGAGGCGAGAAATTCGCGATAGGCTTTGTAGGTGCGCTTGGCAATCGCAATCCCCAGTTGGTCGCGCAACTCGGCGGGCACCTGGTTCATGACCGCGACGTCCCATCGGCTAATGAACACCGACGCCACCGATCCCACGTTGGGCGCCAGTCCGGCTGCGATGCGCCGCTCGATGCCGCGCAGGTACGCCCCGGCCGCCGCCACGTAATGCTCCCGCGAGAACAGTAGCGTCACGTTAATCGAAACCCCGGCGAAGATCGCCTCTTCAATGGCGGGCAGGCCTTGCTGCGTGCCAGGAATCTTGATAAACAGGTTGGGCTGCGCCGCCCGGGCATGCAGGTCCTTGGCCGCGGCTAGCGTGCTGCCCGTGTCGTACGCCAGCAGCGGCGACACCTCCAGCGATACCCACCCGTCCACGCCTTTGCTCTGCTCATGGATGGCCCGGAACAGTTGAGCCGCCCGGGTAAGGTCCTCGATCGCCAGCTCAAAGAACAGTGCCTCCCCCGACTTGCCCTGGCTTAGTTTCTCGCGGATGGCCGGGTCATACGACGCGCTGTTCTTGATGGCATGATCGAAGATGGTGGGATTCGACGTCAGCCCCGTCACCGACAGCTCGTCGATGTAACGCTTGAGCGTACCGCTGTCCAGCAGGTCGCGTGTGATGTTGTCCAGCCACAAACTCTGGCCCAGATCGTGAAGCAGTTGGGTCGCCTTCATCATTCTCTCCTCAAACTACCGCGCTCGAAATTATCAGCCCCGGCGCAAACCTACAACAGGTAAATTTTCTAGTTGTTCCCGCCCAAGATCGCAACTAGAGTCGGGTGCAGGCAAACGAGTTGCAATGACAGGCCCGCGCCATCAAGTCCGTACCGGCACCAGCTCAGCAGAAATCAAGCGATCAATCTTGGGTGGCCTCTATTATATTCACAGTTGGGTGCCCGAACTGGGGAATCCTCCCGACTGGGATCTTCAGGCCAAGGTTGCGCCGACAGTGGCGCCGGCAAAGTAGGCGGTATCGACCGAACTCATCGCATGGAAGACGCGAGCAAGATTACCGAACTAAATCGTCGCTTTGGAATCCCAGGTCTCGCCGAGGTCGTCGAGGGTAACGGCGGGTTGCCAAAGGTGTCGATCGCATCCCCCACTGCTGCCGGGGAGATGTACCTGCACGGCGCACAAGTCACTTCGTGGAAGCCAGCCGGCGCCGAGGAAGTCCTTTTTCTCAGCTCACATTCGCGATGGGAGGATGGCCACGCCATTCGCGGAGGCATACCCATCTGCTTTCCCTGGTTCCGAGCGAAATCCGACGATCCCAATGCGCCGGCCCACGGATTTGTACGCACAAAAGCGTGGGAGCTAGAGTCGATCGTGCAGCGCGGAAGTGCGATTGCGATCAGCATGTTCACGGAGAGCGACGAAAGTACAAGGCGATGGTGGCCGGCGGATTTTCGTCTCGTCCATCGTGCGACGTTCGGGTCGGAATTGCACCTCGAACTTGAGCTCACGAATAACGGAACAACGACGGTACGCTTCCAGGAGGCGCTGCATACCTACCACAAAGTGGGACATGTTCAGATAGCGCGATTGCATGGTCTGGACCAAGTTCATTATCTGGACAACACCGACTCGAACCGCGAAAAGGTGCAGCACGGCGACGTGGTGATCGCTTCCGAAACCGACCGCGCATACTTGACCAACCAACCCGGGCTTGAGCTGGAAGATCCCACTTTACGTCGCAGTATTCACATCACGAAAGAAAATTCGCTTACCACGGTTGTGTGGAACCCGTGGGTGGAGGGGGCGCGGGCCCTGCCAGACCTCGGCGATGACGAGTGGACGCAGATGTTCTGTGTCGAAGCCAGCAATGTTCTTGATTACGCCGTGGACGTCGGGGCTGGAAAGAAGCACCGCATGGCGGCTACCATCAGAGTTGCCGGTATGCCAGGCTCCGCAACCTAGCCCAAAGGTCCTGCCAACTCTCAAGCTGGCCTAGCTTTCCAGTTGCTCCTGGCTCTTCTTGAGGCGCTCCCTTTCCAATGCCAGTCGAGCCTCCACTTTTTTCAACTGTACTTTCGCCTTGTCGCGCTCGCGTATTGCCTTCTCAACCCGTTGCTGGGCATTCTTGATCGCAGCAATTGCCTGTTTGTGTGATTGCAGCATGAACCATAGTGTAGACCCGCAGGGTCACGGCACGCTTGGCGAAGACGATGCGATCTGGAAGCGCAACACCGACTCCGCAATGCGGTATTGGTACTTGGCGGCAGCAAACTGGATCGCGGCTTCCGTCTGCTGCAATTGCGCCTGACTCAATTCGACAATCGAACTCAAGCCGAGGTTGTAGCGGGTCTGCGACAAATCTACCGCCAAGTTGGCTTGATCCACGAATTGCTGCGTCACGCTAATGCGATTGTAGGCGGTCAGCGCGTTGAGCCAACTGGCGCGAACGTCGTTCGCTATCCGATCTTTCAAATCACGGAGTTGCTCCTCGTCGGCCTGCGCCCGCAGACCTGCTTCCCGCGATCGCGTGGGATAAAGAAAGCCGTTGAAGATTGGTATGTTGACGTTGACTCCCACTGCCCTGTACCAACTCGTGAAGGGCGCGACGCCCGCGATGGTATTGCTGTATGGGGTACGCCCCACGACACCCAGGGCCTCAATGCTGGGAAACAGCAGGCAGTCCGACGCCGAAACTCAGAACGACTGGTGCATGGCCTTCACCGAGCCGCGCATCTCGACTCGTATGTTGACCGGGAGCTTGGTGTTGTCGATGATCTTCTGCACCTTGCCGGCGAGCGAGCCCAGGTCTTCGCCCTTGGGCGAGACATACACGTCGATCTTGCGGAAGAGCTGGTAGTGGTCCACCTCCGTCGGCGCGTTGATCATCTTGATGTCGGCCACGTTCTCCAGCATGGTGGTGCTGCTGTTGTCCTTGGCGTGCAACGGGATCTGCTTGAAATCCTCCATGGTCATCGAGTCGAGCTGATGAGTGTTGTACTGCACCGTTGCGACACCGACTTGGAAAGCGAGTTGCACCGAAAGTGAAACTTCGCAGAAAACCACCCTCGGCGAAATGCTTGAAGACAAACGCGCTATCACGCATCCCGGGGTTCAATATTGCTGGCCGCAAACCAATTTCTTGAGCGGCGTCAAGCAACTGAAAGCTCCAGCGACTAGACTGTTTGTGGGCGTATGCTGTGGCGCAATCGTACTGAAGGCAATTCTTATGGCTAATGGGAACACGAAGAAAGGCGTCATCGGAATCCTGACTGGAGGTGGCGATGTGCCGGGCTTGAACCCGGCCATCCGGGCGGTCACGATCAGGGCCATCCGTGAAGGCTACGAGGTCGTCGGCTTGCGGCGAGGCTGGGCCAGCCTGGTGGACATGGTCCGCGAAGAAGATTACGACAACAGCGACAACTACCAGAGTCTCACGGAAGAGCACGTCAATCGTGCGGGCCGCACCGGCGGGACCTTCCTTCACACTTCGCGCACCAATCCCGGGCGGGTTAGCCAGGCTAGCGTTCCGGCCCACCTGCAAGACTCTTATAAGGCGGCAATGAACGACCTCACCCCTGAAGTGCTCAAGAACCTGGACTGGCTGGGAATCGATAGTCTAATCCCCATCGGCGGCGACGACACGCTGAGCTACGGCGTGCGGCTGCATCAGGAAGGAGTGAAGGTAATCGCCATCCCCAAAACGATGGACAACGACGTGCCAGGAACCGACTACTGCATTGGCTTCAGTACCTGCGTGACACGCACCATTGAAATGACCAACCGGCTGCGAACTTCCGCCGGCTCGCACGAGCGCTTGCTGGTACTCGAAGTCTTCGGTCGCTATGCGGGCTTCACGGCAATGCTGCCCACCATGGCCGGCGCAGCCAATCGCTGCGTGATTCCCGAGCACAAATTCAACATAGAACGTCTGGCCGAGTTGCTTATTGCCGACCGCCGCAAGAACCCGAGCCGGTATTCGGTGGTACTGATCTCCGAAGGCGCCATGTTTGAAAGCGGCGAGATGATCTTCGCGCGCGACACCACGGACGCCTTCGGCCATAAGAAACTGGGCGGGATTGGCGACCTGGTTTCCGAGAAGCTGAAGGAACTCTCCCCCCGGTATAACAACGGCAAAGGAGTGGACACCATCAGCCAGAACCTGGGCTACCTGGTGCGGTGCGGCGATCCCGATGCGATTGACTCGATTGTTCCCATGGCTTACGGGAACCTTGCCTTGGACCTGCTGCTAAGGGGGATTCACGGAAGGCTGGTCGTGCTGAAAAACGGCCGCTATAGCAACGTTCCGATTGAGACCGTGGTGGCCTCGAAAAAAGTGGTCAACGTGAAGGAACAGTACAACACCGAACGGCTAAGGCCGTACTACAAGAGCTTTGAGGACAAACCGCTTTTCATGATGACGAGCGATAGCTGACAGGGCTCGCTGTGGGGGCACGATAGCGGCCTGCCGGTCTTGTGTCAGAGGTGCGCGGCTTCGGCCGTGGGCCGTTCCGACCCCAGTCTCAGGACAATCTTTTTCAGCGCCTGATGTTGCTGGAGCAGACGGAGATACTTCCTCTCATCCGCGGACCCCTTGGCGCGGATGATGTCCACCAATGCTTGCTTCTGCAGATCCGTCCATTGCGTGAGTTCGGGCGCCAGCGATAAAGCTGCCGCGAAACTTGAGAAGGCCGATTGCTCGAGGGAACTCCACGTTCCAACCTCCGCCTGCAGTTGTCGGGATAGCGCCTCCACGGCGGCCCGCCGCAATTCTTCAGGATTTCCGCCGAATTCTTCCGCCATGCGTCGCTGCACGGCCAGCCCGATCCTTCGGGTTGAGAAAGTGACCCATTGCCCGAGCGATTCTTTGCCAAACTCATAGAACACATGCTCTGCCGCCAACTGCCGCAGGGTGCGCGACGAAGTCCGGTGCGCCGGATCGCGAGTCATTTTCGCTTCCTCTTTCCTGGTGATCGCAAGCAGCTCGGGACGTCCCGGACGAAACCCCAGCTTGCGATAAAACCAGAAAGCGCCGGACTTGATTGCCTCTTCGTTCTCATGGCCGAGCTGGTAGGGATAAACCGAAAAACAGGCCACCCGAGTGAGCTGATGCAGGAAGTGCAGAACCTTGGAATAAATCCAAGCTGTCTCTCCGTCGCGGAAGGCGTAAAAAGTATTGAACCCTACCTCCATCCAGTCGAACAGGGAGATGCCCTCGATGTAGTTGATGGGAACGCCATTCTTCAGCGTCAGACCCGCATGATAGGCACGTAGCGGCAAACGCCGTTCGGGCGGCAGCCCCCACAGGAAGATCTGCACACCTCGCCCCACATCTGCCTCAAAGACCTGGTTCGGATCGCCACGGGTTGTGCCGTACAGTTCGCGATAGCGGATGGTGAGGGCTGTGCGTGTCAGATCCAGAACTTCTTCGCCTTGACGCCGTGAAAGCTTGCGAACGGGCAGTGGCGGGGAACTCAGCTCGCCGGCCAACGATACCTGATTGCGACGAAGCAGTGGCTGCCGGTGGTAGAACATCCGCGATACGCTGCGGCGGGCGCGCGTCCGGCTCGCCACGGAATTCCCCAGCTTCCATGACACGCTGACCGCCAACGAGTCATAGAGCGACGTCTTCTCCAAGCTGGTAAGAGGCGTATCGGCGACGCGGTGCAAGAGCCATGGCAATATTTTCTCTGCACCACCGGCGGCATTCGCCATCCAGTCCAAGAACGGCGTGTCGGCTTCGACGAGCGAATCGTCTCCCAGCAGCGGAATAAGAAGAGGCAATGTCGCCGCCATCTGGCGACCCTGCTCCTCAAAATCCCACTCGACACTAAGCTGTTGCGGATAGCGCTGTACCAGCCAGCGGGCCACGTCGTATGTGAAGTTGTCGTTAATTACGGTGCCCGCAATGCCAGAGAACTCCTCGTTGTCGAACAGCTCCATGTCAGCACCTGAAGCCCGGAGTTTCTCCACCTGGTGCACAATTGCGGTCAGCAAATCGTCCGCCAGTTGCGCAACCTTGCGGCTTTGCGGAAACGCGCGCAGGAACAAAAGCATGTCGTGAAAACGAATCAGCGATTCGGCACTGTCGAATTGAGCATCGCGCATCGAAGCCAGCAGCTTCTCAATCCGCGAAGCGCAACCGGTTCCGTAATTGAGCCTGGATGTTTCCAGTGTCAGCAAGCGGGAGGCGAAGCCAGCCTTCATTTTTCACCCTGACCGGCATCGGAAATCTGCGTGAGACTGGGGACATCAACCGAGGGCAGTTTCAACTCTTCCATCACGTAAGGCTCTCCTGTGGACGACGGCAGGAGGGCCGAGGCCTTTGCCGATCTCACGGCTCCCACCACCACAAACAAGTTGGTTACCAATATGACGGTGAAGGCCATCGCGGGCAGGAAGGCAAACACCGCTCCGCGGGCGCTGACGATCTCCAGCGCCAGCACCGCCGTGACCAGCCCGCGTGGTAGCATCCAGAACAACAGCTCCGTCTCCCTGCGGGTCACGTCCCGTACTGCCCAACGGCTGGACTGCACGGCGAGGAAGCGCGCCAGGAGCAAGGCCGCCAGAATGCCGGCGATGGGAAGAAGGTGTTTCCGGCCGACAAATTCGGCAACTATCCCCAGGAGAACAAAAAAGAACGATCGCACCAGAAAGCTCAGTTCAGCATGGAAGGCGAGCAGGCGGGCGCCCTGTCGAGCCATGTGGGGAGTACGAGGCAAATTGGCCAGGGTAATGCCAAATACCAAAACCGCCAGCAGGCCGCTGCCGCCGGCGTAGCGTGAAATCGCGTACACACCCAACACCACTCCCAAGTTCGCGACGTTGGCGTTGGGATGGCCTGCAATCCGCGGCCACAGCCGTGACCAAATGGCGCCCGCTACCACGCCCAAGAGCAGCGCGATCGCGATGTGATGAGAAAAGTCGGCGGCCACGCCGAAAACCAGCGACTGGCTTACTCCCGTAGTCAACAAGCTACCGATCAGCAGCACGGCGATCACTTCGCCCAGGGTGGATTCCAAGGTCAGGGTGATCTTGACCGGTGTAGGAGCAGAAATCTGTTCCAAGGCGGGAATGACAATAGTGCCGCTGGTACATCCCAAGGCTGCTCCCAGAAGCACGCAGTCGCTCCACTGGAGATGCAGCAGCGCCCTGCCCATCAAGGCAATCAAACCCAGGCTCAGGCCATAGCTGAAGACCATCAACAACAGGGCAGCGGGAGCGTAGCGGGCGGCTTGTCGCAACCTGAGTTCGACTCCGCCTGCAAAAAGGATGAGGATTAGGGCCAGCGTTCCGAGAATATCGATGGCGCCCTGGAAGGTGCCGGGCCGGACCCAATGCAGAATGGGACCTAGGGTCACGCCAATCAACAGCAACACAATCAGGTCGGGCACACGGGTCAGACGCGACAGCCGGTTGGCAACGTACGCCATTATCAGCAGCACGGCTACCGTACCGAATATGCGGGTCATTTCCATAATGGGGATTTCGCCGAGTCCAGCGCCCGAAACTTAAGGAAATATCCAGAGTTGGTAGCGACCTCTCTGGGTCATCCCAGCAGCAAGACTATTTACGCAGCCCTACTTCGAAGTCTCGCCCACCCGACCCATGCCAGCGCTAACAGCGTGAGCACGGCAATAATTCCTTGCGAGATCACGCAATAAAGACACCACACTTCCAGAACGTGCGCCTCAATGTTTGTCAGATACAAAGCGAATGCTAGTCCAATCAGAACGGCCACCAGCACCAGACCGCGTCGCCGCATGAATCCCAGAACGCCGATGAGCAGGTATCCAGCGATGCCGATGGCTGCCACCGGGACCCCGTGGATCACAGCGTACGGGCTGTGGTTCACCGCCCCGCAGTCCCACTTGTCACTCAGCCGGCACGGCTCGGAACCCGTATCGTAGTGGACTTTCAGGGCCAGCGACGATACTACAATACCGGCAATGGCAAGAAGCACGATCAAATAGCGCACGAAGTTTCTCCAGTCTGGAATTGTAGCGTGTGAAGGAACCGGACGCGACTACGGCAACGCCGCACTGCGAGTCTGTCGTCATCACAAACCGATGTGATGTAGTAGAATCCTTCTGCTCATGCGACGTCTTGCTGCCAGTTTGCTGCTCGTGCTGCTGTGTACAGGGCTGGCCCTGCCCATGCTGCTGGCGCGGGGTGACGGCGTTCCTGCCTGCTGCCGCCGCAATGGGAAACATCATTGCGCGATGCTTCCCCAAGGCGACGGTTTCAGAACGAGTGCAGCCAGTTGCCCGTACCGCCGCTTCACCGCCCTGACCTCGCACTCGACACCGCTCGGAACAGTGACCAACCATTTGTTCGTCAGCTTGTGCTGCGAGAATTCGGTGGCTCTGGAATCGCCTGACCTCCCGCTGCGCGTCTGCGGCAATGCCCAGAAACGCGGCCCTCCGCTCTCGTAGTCCCCTTCTCTCGACAGACTTGTAAGCAAGCCAAGCCCTGCTCACGATGCAGCAGAGCGAATGGCTCTCCGCGTATCTGCGCTGAATTCCATGCTCAGCGCCATGGTTACCACGCGGAGGATCGAGGCACGGTCTCTGCCTTCATGACAGCTATTAGGGCATTTTCACACTTGGTGTATAGGGTGGAGCACCGCTTCAGCGGTGCACTTAAGATTCGGAAATGCGACGGCTTTAGCCGCTGAAGTAACGGAAACATTACCTCAGGCGCTAAAGCGATCCAAGAACTGACGCAGTTATGCACGCCTGAAGGCGTGCNNGCGTGCTCCACCCATCGCCTAACACGAGATGTGAAACTGCTATAGGGAGAGAACCAATTTGCAGCACAATGTCCGGAATGCAACGACGACGGCGGCCATCCTGCTCATCAGCGCATTCCTAGTAATCGCGGTATCGCCGGCGTCAGCGACGGTGTTCGGCAGTGTCCGCGGCGTGGTACATGACCCGCAGCACCACCCTGTCACTGGGGCGCACGCCACGCTCAAGGCCGGCGACTCAGCCTATACACTGACGGCCGAAACCGGCGCCGATGGAGAGTTCCATTTCGATGCCATACCGCTCGGCAAGTACACCGTCACCGTCGAAGCGCCTGGATTCGCTCCTCAGGAGCAGGTCCTGCTCGTCGTATCCGGCAGTGCGCCAATCTTGCATTACCAGCTCGCCATCGCCATGGCGCAAGAGAAGGTCACGGTCACAGCCTCCCCCGAGGACTTGGATCCGGAATCGCCCCGCAGGGACATCTTGATTGACCAAAAGCAGATATCGCGCTACGCGGGCGTGGATTCGAGCACCAGCTTCAAGATCATCACGGAATTCGTTCCCGGGGCGTATATGGTGCATGACCAGCTCCATGTCCGAGGGGGCCATCAGGTGACATGGGCGATCGACGGCGTGCCGGTTCCGAATACCAACATTGCCTCCAACGTTGGGCTGCAGTTCAACCCCAAAGATGTCTCCTACCTCCAGGCCGAGACCGGCAGCTACGCGGCCGAGTACGGCGACCGAGTCTACGGTGTCTTTAACGTCGCCCCGAACAACGGCTTCGAACGCAACCGGGAAGCGGAACTGATCGCCAGCTACGGCACCTATAACGTCACGGACGACTGGTTGAGCTTCGGCGACCACACCGCGAAGTTCGCGTATTATGCCAGCCTCAGCGGCAACAATACGGACTGGGGTCTGGAGCCGCCGACCACCGTCAATCTGCACAACCAAGCATCGGGAGGCGGCGCCTTTACTTCTCTCATCTACAATCCCAATCCCAAGGACCAGTTTCGTTTCGATGCCGGCCTTCGCCTCGACTACTACCAGGTGCCGAACGATCCCGACATGCAGGCTGCGAGCATCAACGACCGTGAACGCGAGCAGGACATCTTCGGGNNCGGCCACCTGGGTCCACACCTATTCGCCCGGTCTCACGCTCATCGCGTCGCCGTTCTATCACTTCAATCGCGCCGCGTATGAGGGAGGCGCCAACGACATTCCGATCGCCACCGACAACCGCGCCTCCAACTATGAAGGAGGCCAGGTAACAGTTTCTGCCATCAATACCACAAACAATGCGCGCGCAGGAATCTATGCCTTCGCGCAGCAGGACAACACATTCTTTTCGGTGATTGCAAACAATGGCTCGGGAGACCAGTTCAGCCAGCGCGTTTCTCCGGGCGGCAACCTCGAGGCGGTGTTTCTCGAAGACCAGTTCAAGGCGACGTCGTGGCTGACTTTAACCGGAGGGCTTCGGCTTACGCACTTTGGCGGTCAGCTCACCGAGAACGCTGCCGATCCCCGTCTGGGAGTGGCCATCCGCGTTCCTAAGCTCAATTGGGTGCTGCGGGCCGCTTACTCGTATTACTACCAGCCGCCACCGCTCGACACCGTGTCGGGGCCGCTACTCCAGTACGCGGCCAGCCAGGGAGTCTCCTTCCTCCCCTTGAAGGGCGAGCGCGACATACAGCAGGAGTACGGTGTCACCATTCCCCTGCGCAACTGGGTATCGACACTCGCGTACTTTCACACCGGAGTGCGGAATTTCTTTGACCACGACGCCATCGGCAATTCCAACATCTTCCTGCCACTCACCATTCAAGCGGCCCGCATCAAAGGCTTTGAAGCAACGGTCCGCTCACCACTGCTTCTAAGTCACTATCACGCGCACTTGGTGTACTCCAACCAGCAGGCCCAGGGGTTCGGAGGCGTGACTGGCGGGTTAACGAATTTTTCTCCTCCGCCCAATGGAGGTTTTTATCTGGACCACGACCAGCGCAACACGCTTTCGGCCGGCATGGAGGGCGATCTGCCATGGCGCAGCTTCGCCGCCCTGACGTTTAGCTATGGCTCGGGCTTCCTGAACGGTGACGGGCCCAATCACCTGCCGAGTAATTACACCTTCGATCTGGCGCTGGGAAAAACGTTCGGCGAGAGCTTTACGGTCCGCTTGATCGGCACTAACATCACGAACAATCGCTACCAACTCGATAACAGCAACACCTTCGGCGGCTCGCACTGGGCCGATCCTCGCATGTTGTCGGTACAGGTGAAATACCGGTTCCATTACTGAGTGTTACATGGGCCTGCGCCCCACCCAATAGGAATGAAAACAAACCACGGAGGCACGGAGATCACGGAGAAAACTCGATAGAAACCAAAACTCCGTGCCCTCCGTGTCGGAGCCTGCCCTGAGCGAAGCCGAAGGGTGGTGGATCCCCTGCGGGGCCATGCGCCGTTCACAGAATGTTCACCGCCCGCGCTGCCAGCAATACGATGATGGTCAAGGATATAAGCGATTGCAGCATCATCAGGGCCTTCGCCCAACGGGAAAGAATCTGCGTATCTGTCGGAGACAATGCTGTGCTGGTGTTGAAAGAGAGAAAAAGATAGTCGATGAAGCGGGGATGCCAGCTCTCGGGCTTCGCCGGGGACAGCTCGTGAAGGGCCATCTGCGGAAACAGGAACGCGCCGAGCTCATGATTCTTTGTCTTTTCCCGCCGGTAGGGGCCACCTGCATCTAACTTCCAATACCAGGCGGCAAACACCAGCACGTTGCTGATCCAGAGGGAAGCTGCCGACTGCAGCAGATGAACCGGCGACTCCTTGTGGCTCGGCAGGAAGCGTACCAGTAGGACCAGGGATGCGATCACGGCCAGGGTGACGGAACTGATCAGAATCAGCCCGCCAACATACGCAATGCCCTCTGCGCCTCTCGAATGAGAGATCGAGACCAGCGTGGCGAGCACCGCGAACACCGCCACCAACAACCAATTCGGCCCAAGGCTGAGTATCTGGGGCAAAGAGAAATGGAGAGCTACAACGGCTGCCAGCGCGAGAATGACCGGCCAGCGAGGCTCGACGGGAGTAGGTCGATTGGACATGAACCGATCATACTGCCGGGCGCGCCGTTCGGGCGAAGCGATACCGGGGCCCGCACTACCCGTGCAAGCGGATGCACCAATCCTGGAACCGCTCTAAGAAAACCCTATCAACGGAGTTACTGAGGTGGGACGGAACCATAAGCGTGAATCAGCTACTTGTTCGGGACCAGTCTGGCATTCTCGTACTGGCTGAAGATAGCATTCGCGCCTTCGTGCGCAGGCGTTCCCGCCAGCAACTGTTCTTTGCGGTAAATCAGGCTGCTGGCATTGTAGGTCGCCAGCTCGAAGCCATGACCATGGGTGATTGCGTCCGTGGGGCAGGCTTCCACGCAATAGCCGCAGAAGATACAGCGGTTGTAATCGATGTTGTAAACCTTGGCGTAGCGCTCGGCGCCGCTCACTCGTTTCTCAGCCGTGTTCTCGGCGGCCTCGATGTAAATACAGTTCGAGGGACAGGCTGCGGCGCAAAGGAAGCACGCAACACACTTCTCCAGCCCGCTCTCGTCGCGCTGTAGTACGTGCATTCCGCGGAAACGCTCCTGGAACATTGCGCCCCTGGTCGGACCGGGACCATCAGGATAGTTCTCCACGATGGTCGGGTTGAACATTTCCCGGAAGGTCACGCTCATGCCTTTGGCGATCGCCGCAATATTTCTAACAATTCCCATGATCGTTTTCAGTATAACAATCCAGTCAGTGTGTTGCGCCTCCGCGACGGGCGGCTACCGGGTCGTTCCGGCCCGCTGGGCAAACCCTGCTTTCAGTGATTCGAAATGGTGCTGCGCATGGCCGGCCGCAATATACGCCAGCGCGCGGACCGTAATCGGGTTTCCATTGGCAATGCCAGCGCGCGTCTCCGCCTCAGCAGGCAGCGAACCGAACAGAGCAATAGTCGCCTTGCGGACGCTCTCAAATTCGGTCAGCAGGTCGTCCACACTGCGCGAGTTGGAATGCGCTTCCCGGACGTAATCGTCCTGCTCGAAGCCGCGCAACTCGCCGGCATCGCCGCGCGCGAAGCGTAGCGCCCGGTACGTCATGACCCGCTCGGTGTCGCACAGATGTCCGAGCACCTGCTTGATGCTCCACTTCCCCGGCGCGGGCGCCGCAGTGGCTGCCTCGTCGGACACGCCCACCAGGAGTTGCCGGTAATCTCCAAGCTGCTTGGCGAGGAAATCGAGAACCGGGCCTTCGGGAACGCGGGCAATGTAGTTCTTGTAGTACTCGGCGTATTCGGTGGGGTCGGGGCGGGTAAGCATAGCGGTAAGACTGTGCCACAGATCACGGCACCGGGGCAAACGAAGAAGCTTTCAGCCGTCAGCTATCAGCCGTCAGCTATCAGCCGTCAGCCTGCGGCGCACCTCTAATCGCTCCGCAGTTGGCGCACAGCGGCGAGGCGCCTCTCTTCAATTGTCCGGCATCAGACGGTCTTAGCATCCTGCACGGCTAGCTCCTCACAAGACTGCGACCAGCTCAGCAGCTTGACTTACTGATGGCTGACAGCTTCTCTACTCCAGCCCAAACTCTCTCCACCGCTTGGCCACGTGCTCCTTGGTCTTCTCGTCCATTTGTATCTCGTCAGGCCACGGGCGCGTGAAGCCTTCGCTCGGCCACTTGCGCGTGGCGTCAACGCCCATCTTCGAGCCGAAATCGGGCAGGCGCGACGCATGATCGAGCGAGTCCACCGGCCCAAGCGTGAATTGGATGTCGCGCTCGGGGTCGATGTTGTTTAGCACTTTGAGCGTAACGTCGCCGATGTCCTGCACGTCCACGTCTTCATCCACAACCAGAATGCATTTCGTGGACATCGCTTGCCCCAGCGACCAAATGCCGTTCATCACCTTGCGCGCTTGGCCGGGATACGACTTCTTGATCGAGACGATCATCAGATTGTGAAATATGCCTTCGATGGGCAGGTTCACGTCCACAATTTCGGGAATGGTGACGCGCATCAGCGGCAGGAATATCCGCTCTACCGCTTTGCCCATCCACGCGTCCTCCATCGGGGGCTTGCCGACGATGGTCGTCGAATAGATCGGATCCTTGCGATGGGTAATGCAAGTAACGTGGAACACTGGATAGAGATCTTGCGGCGTGTAGAAGCCGGTATGGTCGCCGAACGGTCCTTCCATGCGCAGCTCGTCCAATAGCACGTAGCCCTCGAGCACGATCTCCGAAGTGGCCGGCACTTCCAGATCCACAGTCTCACACTTCACCAACTCAACCGGCTTCTGCCGCAGGAAGCCGGCGATCATGTATTCCTCGACATCAGGCGGCGCGGGAACGATGGAGGAGAACATCATCGCCGGATCGGTGCCGATCGCGACGGCCACATCCATCTTCCCTGCGACCTGCCTCCCTTCGGCTACCCGCGAACCTCCACCTGAGCGCGCCATCATGTCCAAAGCTGCGGTGGCGGGATGCGCCTCGCCGGCCGCCGCGGCCCTGCGCATCTGTTGGCGATAGTGCTCGGCCCCTTGCTTCTGTCGCTGCCAATGCATGCCGGCACTGCGCTCGTCATACACGTGCATACGATAGGTGCCGGCATTGCGTTTGCCCGTCTTAAGGTCTTTGGTGATCACCGACGGCAACGTAATGAAGCGTCCGCCGTCCTGCGGCCAGCATTGCAGGACGGGAAAATCCGACAGAGAGAAATTGTCGCGTTTGATCACTTCCTTGCAGGGACCGCTGGAAACTTCCTTGGGGAAAAACTTGCCCATCTCCGCCAGCATGGGCAGCATTTTGATTTTGTCGAGCAGCCCCTGCGGCGACTTCACGTCCATAAAGTACTTGATCCGGTCGGCGATCTCGTCGAGCGAGTCCACATCCAGCGCCAGCCGCATGCGGCGTTCGGAGCCGAATTGGTTAATGAGCAGCTTGGCTCCCGGATAACCTTTGACGTTTTCGAAGAGCAAAGCGGGCCCGCCGGGGCCATGCTTGCCCCGAGGTCCCCATTTGGAGACCCGGTCCGTGATCTCGGCGATCTCAAGAACCGGGTCGGCTTCCGCCTTGATGCGCTTTAGTTCGCCCGCCTTGTCCAAGGCGGAGATCCAATCTCGCAGGTCGTAGTAGGCCAAACCAACCTCGCTTCAGTGGCGACCGCAGCGAAGCGGCCTGAACACTGCTTGCCATTTCAGAATCGGAATAACTCACGATTATAGTGGGCGGCCAATTTGGCCCCGTGTCTTTGACTCTTTATGCGCCGGGAGCGTAGCGCGGGCGCCTATTTTGTGGCTGGCAACCCAACTCGTTGGCCGTCGCGTGGCTGCAACACTTGTGGAACGGCGGCCCCAGTTCGTTCGGTCATTCGCGATCGCTGATGGGAACTTGCACCACGATTTTGCTAGTAGCCTCGGTGCCACATTCGCGCTCGGTGAGCAAGCAAATTAATTGCCAACAATTTGTTCTGTCCCGCTTGAATCTGCGCGCGCTCAACTTCATAATCCTTGAAACCCTCGGGGAGAGCGTCAGCGTAAGTCTTTTGCCGCTCATCGGTGTTTGCAAGAAGTAATTCTATTTTGCAAAGATGTTTTTGCCAGTGAGAACTTTCACCCGCTTCGGCCGTCTCTGCAATCTCTACGCTCCCCGTCCGTCCTCGTCGCCGCCAACGATTGACGATACAATCAAAGCAAGGAAACCGAGAATCTATTCCACTCACAGAGGAAAGTTACTATGCCCGTGACTCGCGTCGATTTCCCCGTAGATAAATTGACGCGTCCTCAATCCGAAGAGGAGATCCAACGGAAGCTGGCACAGAAACGCGCGCGCCTGGCCAGCATGATGGGCCTCGACAGTGGCCCGGTCCGCCACTTTCGTCGCCCCGTCGAACGGCCCTTCACCGCGGAAGAGCGCGGCAAGGTGACTATTCTTTTCGGTGGCCTGACCTGGAAACACGAGCGCGTAATTCAGGCGGTGTTTGAAGGCTGCGGATATCGCTGCGAGATTCTGCCCGTGCCGAACGTCTCGGCGTTTCAACTGGGTAAGGAATACGGCAACAACGGCCAGTGCAACCCCACGTACTTCACTGTCGGCAATCTCGTGCAGTATCTCCAGAGCCTGGAAGCGCGGGGAATGACGAAAGACGAGATCATCAACCACCACGTCTTCTTTACCGCCGGCTCGTGTGGTCCGTGCCGCTTCGGCATGTACGAGTCAGAGTATCGCCTGGCTTTGCGAAACGCCGGTTTTGACGGGTTCCGCGTGCTCCTGTTCCAGCAGAACGACGGCGTGAAGGCAGCCTCGGGCGAAGCCGGGCTGAAGTTCACCGTGGACTTCGGCATGGGCATGTTCAATGCCCTCAACCTCGGCGACATCATGAACGAGATGATTTACCGGATACGTCCGTACGAAGTCCAAAAGGGCAGGACAGATGAAGTCTTCCAGGCGTCCATCGACGAGCTGTGCACGCTGCTGCGCGAGCGTAAGCCGTTCGAGGACCACGAAGACCTGCCGGAGTGGATGGCGAAGAAGATCCGTCTCAACAAGGGCAAGAAGTGGGAGATCTGGGTCAACTCGCTGGCCAAGGTTCGCGAGCAGCTTTACGGCAGCTCGTACAAAGAGGCGCTGGCGGCTGTCCGCAGACAACTCGCCACCATCGAGGTGGACCGCCTGCGCGTGAAGCCCGTGGTCAAGATCATCGGCGAGTTCTGGGCGCAAATCACCGAAGGCGATGGCAACTTCAACATGTTCGAATTCCTGGAGCGTGAAGGCGCGCAGGTGCTGGTCGAGCCTATCGGGACCTGGGTGATGTACATGATGTACCAGGCGAAGGCGCGCGCCGCTGCCCGCCGGTCGCTCGATGCTCCCTACAAGAAAGTGAAGTGGTATGAGTTGCGCAAGATGGGGGTGAACGAGTTGAAGTTCCGCCAGAAGCAGTGGCTGTGGGGCTTGGGCGAGCGTGTCTACGCACGCCAATACCATCGCGTGGTGGAGGGCCTGGGCAACGTCGCCCACCACCTCATCGACCAGAAAGAAATGGCCGACATGGCGAACCCCTTCTACAACCAGTTCGCGCGTGGGGGTGAAGGACATCTCGAAGTCGGCAAGAACGTCTGGTACACCAAGAACCGTCTCTGCCACATGGTGCTGGCGCTGAAGCCGTTCGGGTGCATGCCGTCGTCGCAATCGGACGGCGTACAGTCGGCTGTGGCCAACCACTTCAAGGAGATGATTTTCCTGCCCATAGAAACTTCCGGCGAAGGGGAGATCAACGCGCACAGCCGCGTGCAAATGGCGCTGGGCGAAGCCAAGGTCAAGGCTCGCATGGAATTCGAGCAGGCGCTGAAGTCCACCGGCAAACGGTTGGAGGAAATCAAAGACTACGTTGCCAAGCATCCGGACCTGCGCAACCTGTTCTATCCGGTACCGCACGTTCATGGATACGCCGGGGTAGCAGCGAATTTCGTGCTGCATGTCAACGATCTGATGAACGGCAAGAAACGCCTGGCGCGTGCCCGTGACTCCGCCGCAGAAGCTGGCGGTAGCAGCCGCGTACGGCGACTAGTTGATTCTCTCGGTTGAAAGATAAGAAGGAAGGAAGGACATTCGCCCTATGCCGGAAGTGCCGGTACTGGAAGTTACACAAGCCCCCCCGACGTATCGCCTTGATGTTCAACTGCACGAGCTGCTGATGAAGCCGCCCGAGCAGCCCCGGCTGCTGCCGCCGCGTCCGGGTGGGAAACAGCAAAAGCTGCCGACGCCGGTCTTCCCGCAGCATCCCGAGCTGCTGTCCGCGCGGGACGAGGATTTCTTCCCCAAGAATGGGCATCGCAAGCACAAAGCCAAGCACATTTACCGCGCCGTGAAGGGATGGGCGTTCCCGTTCTTGCGCTCGCGCGTGATGCCGGGCGAGTTTCATCCCATCATTGCCTATCTGTTCAACGAGTGGAAATGCAACCTCGACTGCCACTACTGTTGGGCGTTCGACAACAGCGTCCGCGGCATGACCGAGGACGTGGCAAAACGCTCGATCGACTGGCTGCACGACACCGGATGCCGGGTGCTGGCGCTGATGGGCGGCGAACCGCTCCTTCGCCCCGACTTCGCCCACAAGATCATCTATTACGCCGCCAAGAAGGATTTCTGGATCTATCTGCCGACCAACGGGCGCCTGCTGCGGCCGCAGGTAATCGACAGGCTGGCCGACGCTGGTGTTGCCACCTTCAACATCGCGGTGGACACCTGGGATGTCAAACCCGGACTGCCGAAGGCGATGGTTCCCATCCGCTCGTACTTCGACTACCTGGTCAGAAAGCAGTACAAGTATGGCTACAGCGTCTTTCTTAACATCAACATCTGCCATAACAATATGGACGATGTGCGGCAGCTAACGGAACTGGCGCACGACAACGGCATCGCTACCGACTATCACATCTGCGAGTCGCCGATGACCGAGCAGCCGCAGTTCAAGCACTTGTATTCCAACCCGACGTTCATCCGCGAGGAAGACCATCCGATGGTATGCGAGTTGATCGATTGGCTGGTGGAGAAGCAGCAGTCGGGCTACCACATGGTGAATTCGGTGGAACGGCTTTCGCATATGAAAGAATTCATCAAGGGCGAACTGGAAGACTGGAACTGCCGCGCCGGCCACAATTCTTTGATCGTCCGGGTGGACGGTACACTGGCGCCGTGCTTCCCGATGTACTCGGCGGGTTATGATTGGGGCACGATTGAGAACCACAAGTTTGAAGCGAAGCAGTTGAAAGACATGAAGAAGGAATGCCAGAAGAGCTGCTTTTCCACCCTGAACCATATCCTGGCTTTTTGCTACAACGATCAGCGTGTGATTCGCTGGCTATTTCAGCAGGCCAGGCACGGATTCCAGGGAGTTAATGGAAATAACTTCGGCGATTGACGCATTTTCATCGCCGGTTCGGTTTTTCGGGAGGATTAGTGGGTTCACAGTCTCACCAACACGGATCCTGCGACGCTGGCGAAACCAAGGTTGACGTCCAACTTTCGGCCCTGGTGCGGACGCCGTCGCCCGCCGATTCGGTTCCGGCGCGGGTTCTGGCCAAGTCGCGCGAGGTCGCTGGTCGCACGGCCGTCTACACGGTCGGCATGGATGTTGGCTCGACGACGGTGAAGGCGGTCATCGTCAACGCCGAAACTGACCAGATCATCTGGCAGGACTACCAGCGGCACGAGACCAAGCAGCCGGAGAAGTTGCTGGAATTCCTCAAACGCATGGAGGAGGAAGTCGGCATTGCTCCGCACAACTGCCGTATCTTCATTACCGGATCGGGTGGGGGCGCGCTGGCCAACTTGATCGGCGCCAAGTTCGTACAGGAAGTCACCGCAGTCTCGCTCGCAGTCGAAAAGCTGCACCCCGAGGTGAATTCTGTCATTGAACTGGGCGGACAGGATGCCAAGATCATCGTCTTCAAGGAAGACGGGAATACCGGCCGCAAGAAGAAAATCCCTTCGATGAACGACAAGTGTGCTGGAGGGACCGGCGCCGTCATCGACAAAATCAACGCGAAGCTCAAGATTCCGGCCGAAGTGCTCTGCAACCAAGGCTACACCGGCATCAAGTTGCATCCGGTCGCGGGCAAGTGCGGTGTCTTCGCCGAAACCGACATCAACGGCCTACAGAAGCAAGGCATCCCCCCCGATCAGTTGATGGCTTCTCTGTTCGACGCCATCGTTCTGCAGAACCTCACAGTCTTGACCCGCGGGCACACGCTGCGTCCCCACGTGCTGCTACTGGGAGGTCCCAATACGTTCATTCGCGGCATGAAAGAAGCGTGGCAGCAGAACATTCCCCGCACCTGGGAGGAGCGCAAAGTCCAGCTTCCGCAAGGCGCCAAGCCGGAAGACCTGATCAAAGTTCCGGACAACGCGCAATACTTCGCCGCGCTGGGCGCCGTGGAGTTTGGCAAGGACGAAGAGTCCGAGGTCGGTATCTACATGGGCACCGAGTGCCTCGAGGACTACATCTCCGTCGGCCGGCAGGCTGAGAAGGCGAAGTCGGGGGCCGCTGGTTTGAGCACCTCCGAGGAAGAACTCGCCGGCTTCAAGCAGAAATACACGATCCCGAGATTTATTGGCGCCCACTTCGGTGTCGGCGAAACCGTGCGCGGATTCATCGGCCTTGACGGCGGTTCGACCTCGACCAAAGCTGTATTGCTCTCGGAAACGGGCGATGTGCTGTGCAAGGCCTACCAACTGTCTGACGGGAATCCCATCCAGGACACTATTAACATGTTCATGGCTCTCCGCCACCAAGTGGAGTCGCAGGGAGCAACCCTGGAAGTGCTCGGTGTCGGCACGACGGGATACGCCAAGGACGTCTTGAAAGACGTGCTCAAGGCCGATGTCGCGCTGGTGGAAACCGTGGCGCATACCGAATCGGCCATGAAGTTCTACAAGAATCCCCACGTCATCGTGGATGTCGGCGGCCAGGACATTAAGCTGATCGTGTTGAAGGACGGTCGCGTCAAGGACTTCAAACTCAACACCCAGTGCTCGGCTGGAAACGGCTACTTTCTGCAAGGTACCGCCGAGTCGCTCGGTTACAAGGTGGAGGAGTACGCCGATGTCGCATTCTCCGCGAACACCATGCCGATCTTCGGCTACGGCTGCGCGGTGTTCATGCAGTCCGACATTGTCAACTTCCAGCGGCAGGGTTGGCGCGGCGAAGAGATACTCGCCGGGCTGGCGAACGTTCTGCCCAAGAATATTTTCCTCTATGTCGCAGGCATTCCCAACCTTGCAAAACTCGGGTCGCGGTTCATCTTGCAAGGAGGAACACAGAAAAACCTAGCTGCGGTGAAGTCCGAGGTCGACTTTATCCGTTCTCACTTTCACGGCGTTGACCATGAAGCAGAGGTCATCGTGCACGAGCACTGCGGCGAGTCGGGGGCGATTGGCGCCGGCGTGGAGGCCATTCGTCTCTACAAGAAAGGCCTTCGTACCACCTTCATCGGCCTCGATCCCGTTCAGAACATCGGCTACCGCACCACCCGCAACGAAGACACGCGGTGCTACTTCTGCAAGAACAACTGCCTGCGGACGTTCATTGATGTGACCGTGGGCGAGGTTGAGGTCTCATCGCCGCTACCGGTCTTTAAGTCGAAGGTGCCTTTGCAGGCGGGCGAACGCCGCCTGATCATCTCAACGTGCGAAAAAGGACAGGTCGAGGACGTCGGCGCGATGCGCAGTATCAAGGCGGGCCTGGACGCGGTCAAGAACGCCAACCCGAATCTCGTGGACATCGCCGCCCGCGAAGTGTGGCGCTCGCGCAATCCGCAGAAGGTCGCCGATCCCATTCCCACCCGCGCCTGGACCACCGCCGCCAAGCAGCGAATCGCGCTAATGAAGCAGCGCTCCAGCTTGCGCATTGGCATCCCGCGCGTGCTGAACATGTACCTGTATGCGCCGCTGTTTAGCGCGTATCTGGAGAGCTTGGGCATGGAGCCGGAGAACCTGGTCTACTCCGAGTTCACAGGCCAGGACATGTACCGCGCCGGCGCGGGCCGCGGCGCCATCGATCCGTGCTTCCCGTCGAAGGTCGGTATCCCCCACGTTTACAACCTCATCTTCCAGAAGCACCAGAAGAAGCCGCTGGACGCCATCTTCTTCCCCATGATCGACACGCTGCATCAACCGCTGAAGAATTGCAACGGCAGCAATGCGTGCCCCACGGTGACGGCCACGCCGAACGCGGTGAAGGCAGCGTTCATCAAAGAGAACGATGTCTTTAAGGAAAACGGAATTCAGTATCTCGATCCCATCCTGAACATCGGCGACAAGAAGCTGTTTACCTTGCAGATGTTCCAGGCATGGGCGCCAATCCTCGGGCTCTCCGAAGAAGAGAACGAGCGCGCGGTTGACACCGGCTACAAGGCCTTCGAGGAGTTCGACCGCGGACTACGCAAGCGCGCCCGCGAGGTGCTGGATACGCTGGAGCGGGAGAACCGCCTGGGCATCGTCATGCTAGGCCGCGTCTATCACCATGATCCCGGCCTCAACCATGAAATCATGGAAGAGTTCCAGAAGCTTGGATATGCGGTCTTCTCCCAAAGCCTGCTGCCGACCGATGAAGACCTGCTGGACCGGCTCTTTGGTGAGGAGGTCCGGGCCGGCGTCATCACGCATCCACTGGACATCCGCGACGTGTGGAAGAACGCCTACTCCGCCAGCACCAACCAGAAGATCTGGGCGGCGAAGTTTACCGCGCGGCATCCCAACCTGGTAGCGCTGGAGATGAGTAACTTCAAGTGCGGACACGACGCGCCTATCTACAGCGTGATTGAGGACATCATCGAGAATTCGGGTACGCCCTATTTCTCCTTTAAGGACCTCGACGAGAATAAGCCGACGGGATCCATCAAGATCCGTGTCGAAACCATCGATTACTTCTTGAAGCGCTACCAGGAGAATCTGCTGAAGAAAGCGGAGGCGGCGAAGGAACTGGAGCGTCAGCTCGTAGAGTATGAGCGTTCTTTGCGTATGCCGTTGGCCCGCAAGGCACGCGCGCCCGAGAGTATTACGGTTCCCTTGGCGGAAAATGTGATTGAGCCGCAAACAGCTACCGCGGCGGGAGACGATTGAGATGCTTCTGAAGACTACAGGTTCGTTTGCGGAGAAAAAGGCCATGCCCCTGACGACCGATACCAAGAAAGTGATGTTCGAGATTTATCGTGAAGCCGATTTCAGCGGCCGCTACAAGGTGGTGTACTTCACGGAACTCGGAGAGCACGACAAGGAAGTCGAGATCCAGGAGGCCATGCGCGGGGAACACGTTTTCGACGGCTTTCTGCTGCACCGCGAGCGCAACCAGGCCAAGCAGGTGGTAGATGGAATCCTCGAGCGTCTAAACCGCGGCGAGGATGTTGACCAAACCACCATCGAACAAGATCTGCAGCCGTATCTCGCCTGAGTTTGCATTCCGATCATTTCTCCACGGACCCAAGAGTAATCAGTTCCATCCCCCCCGGCGGATATGTATATACTCATGGTGTATACTTCAGGCTGGAGGCGATCGTGATGAACACAGCTCGTATCTTCAAGTCTGGCAATAGCCAAGCCGTGCGTTTGCCAAAGCAATTTCGCTTTCAGGTCAACCAGGTGGAAATCCTTCGCCGCGGGGACGAGATCGTGCTAAGAGAGCCAAAGCGCAATCTGGGTCGCGCGTTTGCCGCACTGGCGGCCATGCCGAACGACTTTATGTCCCACGGGCGGCAAGACCAACCACCCCAGAAGCGGGATGCACTATGAAGACGCGCTACATGCTGGATACGAACATGTGCATATACATCGCCAAACACCGGCCACCGGAGGTCAGGGCCCGTTTCGAGCGACTGAAGCCGGGACAATTGGTCATGTCGGCAATTACTTATGGAGAACTCTACTATGGTGCGAGCAAGAGTAGCCAACAAGCCAAGGCTCTCGCCCAGTTGCAGGAACTGGTTCAGGACATCCCAGTTGAGGAGCTTGACTCGAGGGCGTCAGAAGCATACGGAGAAATCCGGGCGACACTGGAGAAGGAAGGCCGGCTCATCGGCAATAATGACCTGTGGATTGGCGCCCATGCTTTGGCTCTGAATCTCACGCTGGCCACCAATAACGAACGCGAGTTCAAGCGGATCCCGGGGCTTTCGCTGGAGAACTGGACGAAGTAGGCGTCGCATCTCGCCAAGAGTTTCAGCTTCTCTATCTCTTCTTCTTCGCCGCTTTCCTCGTAGCAGTTTCTTTGGGCCGTGGCTTCTTGGCTGCGGCTTTCTTCACTGGTGCCTTCTTGGCTGACCCGGCCTTCTTGGCAGCCGGTCTGGCGGGCTTCTTCGGCGCTGATTTCTTGGCCACAGTCTGCTTGACTGATGCAGCCTTCTTCGTCGCAGGCTTGACAGCAGGAGTTGATACCGCCGCCTTCTTCGTTGCAGGCTTGACGGCAGGAGGTGTTGCCGCGGCCTTCTTCGGCTCGGGGGCCGCTACAGCTTTCTTAGCTTCTGAAGCCGCCTTCGTCTCCGTAATTGGCACAGCTACGGCTGGCACCGGCACAGGGGCGACGGCTGGTGCGGCCTCCGTCACCTTCGCTTTGCCTCCCCGCTTCGCCGGAGGCGATGCTTCACCGCCAGGAACAGCCGTTTTTGCAGCCGCTGCTTTCCCGCGTCCTCGCTTGGGCGCCGGTGGCGGCGGCGGCGGCGGCGGTTCATACGGCTTCAGGAAGTTCACGATCTCCGTGTGCGACCGCAGCTTGCCGTCGAGCAGCAACAGGAAAGCTTCTTCCATCAGCTTCGGATATTCCGGGAGCTGGGGTGTAATCCGCAATTCCGCCATTTCGGGGAACGGCAATTTCTCTTTCACCTGCCGCCATTTGCCGAAGAAGTTCTTCAGCTTCTGATCGACCGCCTGTTGTTTAGTGGTAAGGCTCAGAAACAGAATGTTTTCCGGCGTAGCATGTGACAGGACCTTCCATGATCTCGAAGGCGTGCCTGCCTCTTTGCTGGTCAGCTTCTTCGCCAGATCGTGGGCCCCACTTTCCAAGTGCTTCCACTTGTCCACGAAATCGCGTCGTGGAATCATCCGCTGGATTTCGGATGTGTCCTTGCTGCCCATGCGACGGGTCAGGAAGTACGTCACGATGGGTCCGGCTTCCACCGAGTAGCCGAGGTCGTTCATCATCTGGCGCGTCTTCACCACCTGTCCCAGTTCGCTGGCGTCGACTTTGGCCATGCTCCAGTGCGGATGCAGCACTTTCAGCCAGCCTTCTTTGTCCAGCGCCCGCATGATGTGCAACGGATCGTCTTCGTGCGCCAGCTGCTCCAGTTCGTAACCGACGGCCCGCTTACCGATATTCTCGATGTAGTTGTTCTCTTTGGCCGTGTCGTAGCGCGCTTGCGTCCGCTCTTCCAGGGGCCAGTGGAAACGTGAACTCAGACGGATCGCCCTGATGAGCCGCACTGGTTCTTCCAAAAACGCATAATTATGCAGGACGCGAAGCACCTTGGCCTCAATGTCCGCGACTCCGTTGAAGGGATCGAGTAGTAATCCGCGCGAGCCCGGATTCAGCGACAGCGCCATGGCGTTGACCGTAAAGTCACGACGCCGGAGATCTTCATTGATGGTCGCGGAAGCGATGGCGGGCGGTTTGCCGGGCGTGTCATAGGTCTCGGCCCGAGTCATGTTCAACTCGGCCCGAACATTGCCTGGCATCAGCAGGTAAAGTATCCGCAGCTCTTCGTCGACACCCTGCACCGATATGCCCGCTTTTTCCAATTCCTTCTGGAGTCTAAGCGGATTACCCTGGATGCTGAGATCGATGTCCCTGATGGGAAACCCGGTAATGAGGTCCCGAATCGTGCCGCCGGTGAGATAAAGATTCAAGCCCGCATGACGTGCAATTTCCTGTACCAGGTTCACACCACGTTGTTGGTCCGGTGTGAGCCGGGTCTCCATGCTATAGATGTAGTCTGCCATCTAAATGTATGTTTCTAAAGGCGTAATCCGCAGATGAACGAGCCCAGACATCTGGCACACTCATACCAACTTCGCCGCTGAACCGATTCTTCGCTCCGGCTGCGTATGAGAGCACAACACAACGCCGTACTACCAAAAGGTGCTTGCGATACCTGCAACTCACTCTTTCGACAGAACTTAAAGGCCAGGTGCACCTGCGTCGCCGCAAAACGAACAATAACACAAAGGTTGACGATTTGGCTACAAAGTAGCTTCCTTGGGGCACATTTTGAGCAAAAGTGCGACAATCGGCTGAGCGATTCGATTCGGCGCCTATGTCGACCACACACAAGAAAGTGATCGTCCGCAAGATGGACCGCGACACCGTAAACGGGTACGTTAGTGCCGCATTCATCGCTGACGGGAAGCTGGAGCTATTGAACACGGCTGGCAATGTAGTTTCCATCGAACTACGCGAGGTCAAAGGCGTTTACTTCGTGCGCGAATTCGGCGATTCGGAATCGCTCACCCGCAAGACATTCACCTCGCGGCCTCGCATGGAGGGACTGTGGGTCCGGCTGCGCTTCCGCGACAACGAGACGATTGAGGGCATGATGCCCAACGACCTGTTGCAGGAAGGGACCGACGGCTTTTCTGTTATTCCACCCGATACTCGCTCCAACACGCAACGGATTTTTGTTCCCCGCTCCGCGCTGGCTGAAATGACGGTAATAGCCGTCATCGGCGACAAGAAGTCACAGCGCCGCGGCCGGCATCCAGAAGATACGCAGCAGGTACCGTTGTTTGGTTGAAATGGAGGTCAGTGGCGAAGTGCCAGGATCTCGAGACGTGCCTACTATGAAACTTGCTGAAATCGCGTCCTCACTGGGCGCCACGCTGGAAAACGGGAATCCCGACGCCGAGATCACGGGCGTTGCCGGAATTGAAGAGGCCGGCCTCGGGCAAATTACCTTTGTCGCCAATCCCAAATACGCTGCCGCCGCCAAGACCACTGCCGCCTCCGCCGTGATCGTTGCCGAGGACTTCCCCGCCATCTCGACGGGCCTGTTGCGCAGCAAGAATCCCTACCTGGCGTTCGCCCGGGCGATCAACCTCTTTTACCAGAACCCGCGGTATGAAGCCGGCGTGCATCCCACAGCCGTAATCGCACCCACTGCCAGAATTGGCAAGAAGGCGCACGTTGCGGCCTACGTGGTGATCGACGAGGACGTCGAGATTGGAGACGATGCTGTGCTCTTGCCGCACGTTGTCATTTATCGCGGCGCACGCATTGGCAACCATTTCTTCGCGCATGCGCACGCTGTCGTACGCGAATACTGCCGGCTGGGCGACAACGTCGTTTTGCAAAATGGCGCCATTGTCGGATGCGACGGCTTCGGCTTTGCCCGTGACGGAGATCGCTGGGAAAAGATCACCCAATCCGGCCCGACGGTGCTGGAAAGCGACGTTGAAGTGCAGGCTAACTCCTGCGTGGACCGCGCCAGCATTGGTGAAACCCGCATTGGACGCGGCGTTAAGATCGACAATCTGGTGCAGGTGGGACACGGATCCGCGGTCGCACAGCATACCCTTCTATGCGCCCAGGCGGGACTGGCAGGATCCACGGTCGTCGGCAAGAATGTCATCCTCGCCGGTCAGGTGGGCGTCGCGGGACATTGCAATATCGGCGATGGCGTCATCGTGACCGCCCAAAGCGGGACCCATGGGGACATTCCAGCAGGCGCCATCGTCAGCGGATCTCCTGCCTTCGATCACAAAGAATGGTTGCGGGCGGTCGGTATATTCAATAAACTCCCAGAGCTTGCAAAAGCGGTCCGGTCGCTTATGGCTACCCAGAAAAGCGGCCCTGCTCCTGGAACAGACGAACCGTGATCTCCGTGCCACCGCGCACTCGTCTACGAGCTTTTTTCAGCATCAGCGACCCACGAGGTCACCTTGGCGTCCTGAGCTGCTTCTAACTGTTTAGCCATGAGCGAAGACATCTCCAAGCCGGCACTGACGCAAGCCTCCGGCCCTCAGGCAGTGACCCTCACTCCGATCCGCGTGTTGCTGCTGGATGACCGCGAAGATAACCTCGTGCTCCGCTCTGCCATTCTTCGCCAGAAGGGCTACGAGGTGGTGACCTCGAGCTCCATTGAAGAGGCTGAAGCCAAACTGCACCTTATCGATATCGCTGTGCTCGATTACCACTTGGGGGCAGGCGAATTCGGAACCGACGTTGCCGAGACGCTACGCCGCAAACGTCCCCAGGTCCCAATCATCATTCTGTCAGCGACGCTGGAGCGCAAGTTCGGCGGCATCGCCGACATGCACCTGCTAAAGGGATACAGCTCGGTGGATGACCTGGTATCCGCGCTGCGTTCCTTCGAGGGCAAGAAACGCGGCAGTCCGGTGGTCGTGGATGCACGCGATTTTTACTATTCACGCATCTCGATGGCCATGGGAGACGACATTGTCCTGGAGGTCCTCGATCGGGAAGGAACTTGGCAGTACGTGAACGACTACTTCGCCGCTATGAATGGCCACAAACGAGCTTGGTTTGTCGGCAAGAACCTCTTCGAGCAATTTCCGCAACTGGGAGACGAATGGCGCGAGATCGTACGCACCGTAGCCGATACACGCGAGACCTACATTGACCGGCGCGGATTTCAAGGCGCCTCTCATCTGCCTACCCAGAGCCCGCACTGGAACTGGAACGTTCTTATCTTCCCCATCAAGCTGCATGACGACCGCGACGGCGCCGTGCTCACGGCACGGCTTATCGAGAAGAAATGATTCCTAAGCACGTCTACTGGGCGCCATTCTAGAAGGAGTAATAATGCAAAAACGCAAACTTGGAAAAAGCAATCTGCAAGTGTCTGCAATCGGACTCGGGTGCATGGGAATGAGCTTTTCCTACGGGCCGCCCAAAGACAAGCAGGAGATGACCTCGCTTCTCCGTGCCGCCGTGGAACGCGGCATCACATTCTTTGACACCGCCGAAGTGTACGGCCCGTTCTTAAACGAAGAGCTTGTGGGCGAAGCCCTCGCTCCGTTCCGGGGGCAAGTGGTGATCGCCACCAAGTTCGGTTTCGATCTGAGTGGCAGCGATAATCGGCCGGGAGCGGCAGGCCTGAATAGCCAGCCGAATCACATCAAGCAGGCGGTTGAAGGTTCGCTCAAGCGGCTCAAGGTCGAGACCATCGATCTGCTTTATCAGCACCGGGTTGACCCCAACGTGCCCATCGAAGACGTCGCCGGCGCGGTGAAGGAACTGATTCAAGAAGGCAACGTGAAGCACTTCGGACTGTCCGAGGCAGGCGCGAAGACGATTCGTCGCGCACACGCAGTCCAGCCGGTCACCGCTCTTCAGAGCGAATATTCGCTGTGGACAAGAACACCCGAGAAGGAGGTGATACCGACCCTCGAGGAACTCGGGATCGGTTTCGTGCCGTATAGCCCTCTCGGCAAGGGCTTCCTGACGGGAAAGATGGACGAAAACACGACGTTCGACAGCTCCGACTTCCGCAGCAGCCTTCCTCGCTTCACGCAGGAGGCTCTCAGGGCAAATCAGGCCCTGATTAAACTACTTGGCAGCATTGCGGAACGTAAGAAAGCGACTCCTGCTCAGATCGCACTTGCTTGGCTGCTCGCTCAAAAGCCGTGGATCGTTCCGATCCCAGGCACGACGAAGCTAAACCGTCTCGAAGAGAACATCGGAGCAGCGGCACTCGAACTGACGCCCGACGACCTCCGCGATATCGATAGCGCCGCCTCAAAGATCAAGGTAGAAGGCGCTCGGTACCCGGAACGCCTGGAGAAAATGACCGGTCTCTAAGCGGGCGGGTGGGGCACCCGAGTAGTCTTAGGCTGGGCCACCCGAGTAGTCTTAGGCTGGGCCACGCATTATAAAAG